>NZ_JYMU01000021.1:0-28665 GCF_000938235.1 Bradyrhizobium sp. LTSPM299 | reverse complement strand
GCCGTCCGCATCCGCATCGAGTAAACGCAGATAAGTGATCATGTGCTGCTCATCATAGACGGTGAGCATCGCGTCGGTTGGAGCGAGGTCTTCGACAGCCGGATCAAGCGGCGGTTTCTTCATAAGAATACCTTTCAGCTAAGCACGCGCGCAGAAAAGGTAGGGGGCAGCATCGCCGCCGCCAGAACCTATCCACACGAGGCTTCTACTCGATGGGTGCATAAATAACCTTATCAGGTGTATTTATGCCCTTATAGTGGCATATTTTCTAGAGCCGTCGAAGGTGGTCAATATGATCACCTCTCGACAAATTCGGGCTGCCAGAGCGTTACTGGACTGGTCCCAACAGCAGTTGGCAGACAAAGCGATCGTGTCGCTTAATGCCGTCGCGAGGCTGGAAAAGGGGATTGTTGATTCTCGAACGAGTACCTTGCTGGCAATCCAAAAAGCCCTGGCCAAAGCAGGCATAGAGTTCTTGGATGCGGACCAAAAAGGCGAAGGTGTAAGGCTTAAGAGCCCGAGATCCTAGCCGACTTCCGCAACTTCCGTCGAACGACCGGCGTCCCCGGAAATACCCGCGACAGGATACTATCCGGGATCTTGAAGCGTTGAGCGACGCGCGGATACGGCTCGAAAAGGCCGGGCGATCGCCCGGCCTTTTTGCCGGGTGCGCCGGGCATGGCGCGGAGCGCCGTGACTGGCGCGATTTGGTCGGAGTGGTGTCTGACCGATGACTTGGAGGTGAGAGTCCTCTACGGACCCTGGGTCAGCGCGGCGGCCGAAGTTCGCTGGCGAGCCAACCGATAGCGTCCGTCTTCATGCGATCGACGGCCACGGCAACCTTATCGGTCCTCTCGCAGGTTGTGCATTCGAACGTCCGCTCTTCAAACCCGCGTGTGCCGGGAGAAATTCGTACCAGGGCCACCCTGTGCTTGCATGTCGGACATATAGGCCGATCGCTGATCAAGTTACCCGTAACCGTACCCCAGGATCACAGGCAGAACCGAACTTGCTGTCCTTAATCTAAGTAGCACTGGAAGGCTTTTTCAAGCGCCGTCGCGATCCCCTGGAAACGGCGGGAGCGGGAGCCGGTTGATAGTTGCTTCCGCAGGTCGATTGAAAGGAACCGAGCCCCCAGTGGGTAGCCCGTGTAGAACAGTCCAATGCCTTCTGCGCTCACGACCGTCCAGCCCAATTGTTCGAACCGGCGACTGCTGCGATGCCCCGAACATTCCCGCCCGTATTATTACGGTCGTTCGATATGTTGGATTGCAGAAGCCAGTGGGATGATAGTAATAATGTGAAGCTATATTGACACGCAGAAACATACTTCCGATAGCATAAACTCAGGTCCGCAAACCGGGACGACAGCTTGATGACCGATCGGGTGTTTAGTCAAAACAGTATTAATGCGTTCACCTCGTTCACCTACTTCGAGAGCGAGGATCCGGCGAATTCGGCCGTATTCGTATTCAAGGACAGTGCGGGCAAGAGGCTGATGCTCAGCACCACCCTGGAAATTGCCTCGGAAATGCGGACGTTGCTGAACGAGGCCTTCACGGAAATGGAGAGGGCCGGCTGCAGGTCGCTTGCTGCGCTTTTGATGACTGCCACAGACCTCGGACCCAAGCCACATTAGTCACGTGGGTTCGCCGTCGGACGTTGTCTTCGGAGCGTCTTGAATGCGCGAAGTTGCCAAGCAAGTGGCCTTGCTTCAGCTGCATTGCCGGTAAGATCGGTCGACTTCGACCGCAACGCCTTTGATCCTGTGTTACCGCAGAGTACTGGCAGATCGCTCGAGCGAGCCGATTAATTTGGCTTCTGCCCATGCTACGCGGCGGCTGTCGAAACGCCGCGAAAGACCGGGCATCCGCTTTTTTCATCCGCCCCTGGATTGGATCGGAACGCTCTCCCTCGATCAGGATGACGACCTCGTCGGGCTCATCGGGTGACTGCGTTGCATTGTAGTGCTCTATTCGCTCCGGCGAGATCCGCATCTTAATTTCGCTTTCGGCACGCTCAATCTGCGAAAAAGCAAAAGAGCCCGCATTTCCGAGGCCATGGTCAGCGTGGTGGTGAGCACGAGCGTCTTGGCGGCACTGTCCGTGCAAATTGAACACCGCCGAGTTCGGAGATCACCTTCCTCAAAATACGTGAATGAAATAAAATCGCTAATGCTGAAACTACCAGCGATCGAATCGGCCATCAGTCGTGAATCCTAATTCAGCGGTAGTGATTGCTATAATTAAAGCTAACAAAACGTAATTTTATAGACTTTGAATAGTCGACATGTTCCAGTTCTGCAAACTGGTGGACTGCCGGTACATCCGGAAACGGGCGAAGAGAAACTGAAAACCTGATTGCGGCCGGGATGTCGGCGGGCGAGTGGTTGGCGTCGCTCAGCTTCGCATCGAGCACCGAACGTTGTCGGTTGCGCAACGTTGTTGTTGGCGCGCTCCGTCTCCCCTTATCGTCCGCCGCATGTTTTGGCGGACCCGTTTGGGTGAGCCGGCGAAAGCTGGACGAACGTTTTAGCGCGAATTCAGCGAAGATTCGTAGTCAGTCGTTCGTTCCGGCCGCGCTATATAGCGCTGAGCAAGGCGGGAACCGGTTTGTCGTGCGGAGGCGGAGCGAGTGAGGTGTGTGGTCATTGGCATCGCGGTCGACGGCGCCGATAGGGAGCACAGCTAGGCTAGGCGAATAAGACGTTGAAACCAGCGGACGTTCTCTTTATGCCGGCGAGGCTGCGGCTCGGGCTTTACGGCAACAGGCGCCCACAAAATTGGTTGATCAAATACTGGATCTATTCTCGGTTGCGTCGATTAATTTATCTACCAGATCGTCAATTTAGTTGCTATCCCTTCCCGCGGATCATAAATTTGATTCATTGCGTGACTTGGCTGCCCTGAAGTCGCCTGGCCTTCGGAGGATTGGTGAGATTGCGCATTGGAAGCAGGTCTCGTTCCTGCTCTGATCTCTGTCTTGATTCTCGATCTCGATCTCGATCTGGGACCAAAATGGAAGGCAAATAGGAAAAGCGGCTGTGCCGAAAGCAAAATCAAAACACGACCCGGAGTTTTCCGGACGACTAAAGCAACTTAGGGAGCAGCGCTCCATGAATGTGGCGAAGTTTGCAAAGCTCATAAAGGTCAGCCCAGCCGCCATCTGGCATTGGGAGAACAAGGGGACGGTGCCACGGAACGGCACGGTCGATGCGATCGCTGAGGTCTTGGGCGTAAGTCGCTCGTATCTCCAGACGGGTAAGCAATCGAACGGCGAAGCTCACAATGGCGAGACTCGATATGGCGAGATTCGCGGCAGGGTCAGATCGGCGGGGACTGAGCTGAGTCTGGAGGAGCTCGTGCGCGCTATCGAGGCTAAGGGTTTTGAAGTTTTCATCAAAACGAGAGGCTAAGCACAGGGCTCTGGGGCCGCACGTGATCGTGCTGGTCCCGATTGGCCCTATGGCTATCACGCTTCGACTGGTGGAGCACTTGACCGCATTGTGCCGAGACGCAGGCTCGGGTGGATCAAATCCTCAGTCTGCGGTAAGACCCCCGGCGTACTCAGCGCTCCTTGCCTGGCGAGCGAGATGTTAACGTCTATTTCTAATTGGTAAATTTTAAAGGCCGAGTTTATTACCGTGACGTCAGACCAATTCGCAGGCCGCTCGGGAGTTCCGGGGACGAGCGAAATGCCAAGGCTGGTCCCCTGCTCAACTCGATGTCAGAATTTATCCTCGCGCCTCGCTCCGGGCGTCCAAACAGCGCACTCGTGGTCTGTCACGCGGTCGTGCGTAACCCAAGCCGATTAGTTACGGCGTCTGCGTCGCGGCAGTCGTCGTATTTTCAGACTTTGCTCTACCTTCAACCATAGTCCGCTAAATTAGCGAGTAAACATTAATATTTGCGAACCGCCAATTGGTCGTCTTGTCCGTTCGTGCTAGATTTGTTTCCGGGCCAGGTCGAGCCGCCGGCTTCTCGACGCTGATCCTATTTTTGTCTGCTACCGCAGCGGTCAAGGAAATCGAAATCTCTGCGTCATTGGACCGACCATAGTCGCGGGAGAGCTATCCAGTGACGGTCCATTCGGCGATGCTATTTGCAATTCGTGGTGGGCGATGGATTTGAGCGACAGAATTGCGATGTTCATCGATGGCGTTAACCTGCATGCGAGCGCCAGAGCGCTCGGTTTCGACATCGACTACAGGCGTCTGCTCGAAAGATTCAAGGGCCACGGGACGCTGTTGCGTGCGTTCTATTACCCGGCGACCGAGGATCAGGAATATACCTCGCTCCGCCCATTGATCGATTGGCTGAGCTACAACGGCTACAGCGTTGTCACCGGGTCCAATAAGGGGTGCTTTGACGCCAGCGGTCGCCGCAAGACAAAGTCCAGCATGGAAATTGAGCTCGCGGTCAACGCCATGGAACTCGCCGGGCATCTCGACCAGATGGTGCTGTTCTCCGGCGACAGCGCGTTCCGCCGGCTGGTTGAAGCCATGCAGCGCCGCGGCGTGCGCGTAACCGTGGTATCGACAGTCGCAAGCCGACCGATGACAGCCGCCGACGAACTGCGGCGTCAGGCTGACGCCTTCATCGATCTGGCTGATCTGCGACCCGTGATCAGCCGCCGCATTCCTGCGCCTACCTAGGGCCAACGGCCACTCGTTACGGGCGGCGCGGCACAGAGGTGCGACCCGTGCGTGGCCGCCCGAGGCGATTGACGGAGGCGAGTGTGGGCATGCCGGGCTCTTCGCATTGGCGAGGGTGAGGAGCGGGCCGAACAAATGCGCGAGTTGATCATGGCTTTGTTGAAGAGAACTTCGAAGCTATCCAATGCCGCGCGATGCCTGCCATCGAGATCGAGGCCGCGCAGGCGCCGAGGAGTTGATGTCGGTCGTCGCGGTCAAATCTCAGGCCGCTTTCCCGCCCTCTAGCACAGCCGTGGTGCGTCGCCCGGTGACACGGCACGGCCGCGCTCGTGCTTACCTTCAAAGTGTTCGCTCTAAACCGCACCAGCGATCTGGACAACCCCTGACGCGGCTTTTGCAAATCTCCTTTTCGCATAGCCGATTAGCGGGGCTTCTATCGCGCGCCAGCTTATCTCCGCCAGGATCCATACGATTGGAAGCGCGACGCAAGCCGAAGTCGGGTAGCCGAGATCAAAAAATACATCGAACACGAGCAAATGGAACAGATAGAGCGCATAACAGCGGCGCCCTGGCCAGATGAGCGGACGGAGCAGCACTGGCCGGCCCATGTTGGCGCCCGCCCACACTATAACGCAGCAGGCAAACGCCGCGACCGAGAGAAAGCCGAAGGGGCCAACCGTTACGGCATACGTCACGTCGCAAAGTGGCGGCACACAAGCCAGCATGATCCACGCGATGCCGGAGCGGCAATAGCCACGCATAAAGCAGGCGAGCAGAACGCCACCGAACAGTTCGTCCAAGCGGCCGGGCAGCAGAAATTCCCAGGAATAGTCTGGCAGATAGGTGTGGAACAGCCAGCGCCAGACCGGCGCGAGCAACACGCCGCCCCAAAGGACTCGGATCAGCCATCGTCGTGGCAACCAGTAAATCAGCAGTGGCAAGATCAGGTAAAACTGCTCTTCGATGGCCAGCGTCCAAGTGACGAACGTTGGCTCGTACTGAGGATAGCCGAACTGCAACCACGGTACGGCCTGGATGAAGAACAGATAGTAGCCCCAGTGAGCTGGTGGAGCGATCACCAGTAGCAGCCAATACAGCGGCAAGATGCGGAATGCCCGCCGTCCGTAGAAGGATGAAAAATAGCCCGGCCGTTCACGGCTATCCAACAGAATGCCGCCGATCAGGAAGCCGCTGAGGACAAAGAACAGATCAACGCCGACCATGCCAAACTTGAACCCGAAATAGTGGCGGGCGATGACCAGCGAAATGGCCAGACCTCGGAGCGCATCAAGCGGTTCGGAACGATCGGACATTATGATGACCGTAGCGCTGCTCGAAATAATGCAGCAAGAACATCAACCCCACGAAAGGATGTCACCGCACGACGGGAGTAGCGGCGCGTGTATGAACTCTCTGGTCTATTGGTCATTGCCGTTCATTGAAGCCCCTTGGCGGACTCCCTCACATTTGCTGTCACTTCGGAGAGCACTACAGGTGCCGATGGATCGTCGCGTTTATGTTTCGATGCCCATATGACAAACGGGTAGGCTAAAAGAGCCAAATAGCTGGTGGGCATCGGATTATCGACGCCAAATGTCTTCGGCTTCCGCCCCTTCGAAAGGTGGAGGCTTCCGAACAGCAGATCGTAGAACGAGAATATTGCGGCGAAGTTCTTGTCTCTGGCTTCTGTCTCGCTGCTGTGGTGCCAGTGGTGAAATTCCGGCGACACCAGGACGTAGCGCAGAGGGCCGTAGTTCAAGCGCACGTTGGCATGAACGAGATAGGACTGCCAGTAGTAGACGAGGAAGTAAGTCCCGATCGCTTCTGTGGAGAAGCCGAGCGCGAAGAGCGGGAACAGCGAGCCGGCCTTCAAGAACATCGTGTCAAGCGGGTGCGCGTGAACCGCAGCGAGCCAGTCCAGCTCTTCGACAGCGTGATGAACGGCATGGATGTGCCACATGGTGGGCACGACATGCAGGATGCGGTGAGCCCAGTAGATTCCGAGGTCCCCGATCACGATCACAAGGGGCACCTGAACCCAATACGGAAGGTCGTCGATGGCCTGTTTCACGGCCGAAGGCAGGATCGATTGATTGACCAGAATGGCCACCGTGACGATGACGATCTGGCCGGCCACCACCAACCACCCGTTGAGAAACAGAAAGGCCAAGTCGGTCAGCAGGCCACGCCTGAAAATCTTCTGAGGCCTCGCAGCAAATAGTCGTTCAAACGGAACGAAGATCACAAGCGTCAGCAAAAGCTGATACAGCCCAAATCGATCGCCCATTCAAAATGGCCGCCCTGAAAATGGCAAAACTTTAATCGTCTAAACCGCTAATAGCATCAATACCCAAGTTATTGGAGCGTTAATCAGCATTCATTTAATTGGTGGTGAATCGGGAACCATGTCCGTTAGCGCTCTCGCTCTTCGGGATTGGCATGCATTATGCTTTGCTTAAGCCAAACGGAGGACGCGCAATGAGGCGGGACCTTTTGGCTATCAGCGGCGGCATACTGACCGCCGGCATTATCGCTTGGGTCTTCTGGGGCAATCCAGAGATCGTGCCCCGCATGCATACGCTTCAAGCGATTGCAGCCGATTCGGATCTGAGGCTCGTCTCCGAGCGAAGCCCCTACATGCGGAACGAGCGCTAGTCAGAACGCCCCCTCATGTAAAAGTGGTGACGCGTTCTGAGCGGGTTGGCGCGATCACTTCGCCAGTTGCCGACAACTGGCGAAGTGATTGCTTCAGTTCATGCCCGCGATGATGACGAGGTTGTTCAGCACGGGTGTCGAGCAGAAAGCAACCACGAGAGAGATGTTGAAAAGGTTGTTGCTGCGCCAAAGAAACCAGACCACGACAAACGTGAAACTTAGCTTGGGGATCAACCACCATGCACCCAGCCATGTCTGAGCCAGCCGCATGAACGGATTCAACTCGCCGCCCAAGCCGTGATTCAGGATCACATTGGTGGTCACGAGGTCGGCGTAGCCCAGTACTACGCAGCAGAGCAACAACAGTCCCTTACCCCAATACATTTTTAGACTCTCGACGCCGAAGGTGTCGGACTGGCCAGATCACGCTATCTACAATGTCTACTCGCTCGGCAGGTACAAGCCCTGTTGCCGGATACTCACCCGGTCTCGGTACCCACGCGGTGCCAAACAGAATGTCCCAGATTGGAAAAAAGGCGGCGAAGTTCTTGTCCCGATGCTCCATCAGGGCAGAGTGATGGATGCGATGCCATTGCGGGTTGTTTACCCATGTCACAAACCGACCGAGCGGGATGCGGATGTTGAGATGCGCACAAGTATCGGGGACGAAAAAGATCAGGCCCGCGGCTATCACCATATCCGGTGGGATCAGAAACAAGATCGCCATGATTGGAAGAAAGGCGTCAGACAACACTCTTTCCAGCCAGAAATGTCGGCCACCGGTAATAAACGTAACAGCATTCGCGCTGTGATGAAACGAATGCATGGCCCAGAGCAGCGGGATGGCATGTTGAAGGCGATGGAATGTGTACTTGTAGAGATCCAATGCCACCACGACAATTGCGAGAGAGGCGTACCACCAGTAACCTTCGGTCGGTAAGTGAATCCAGCCAAGCCCGGTACGGCTCGTAATTGCAACGGCACCTAGTGCAGCGACCGGAGCGAGCAAGGTTTCCAATCCGATGCTCACGATAACCGCTAGCCAATCATCACGAAACTCGGAGTCGGGAACATCCGCAATGGGCCGATATCTCTCCAAAAGGCGAGTCCCGTAGATCAGTACTAGGTACACCGCCAAGTAGATTGGAAAGTCACCGGGCATGAGCGACGACTCTCCAGTTCCTCTGTGATTGCGCGTACAGCATATTACAAGGCCTCATCATCGTGCGAAGACGAACGCAAACTATCCGTGGTGCAGCGTTGCGCGGCGATCTTGAAGGCGTCACGCCGAGCCGGCGGCGCACGCATAGTCATTAAAAAGCGCATTGAAAATTTCTGCAATCACTGGCCTCCGACAAGATTCCCATCTAAATCGGCATCGGGTTGGTCGTGTGCTCGTTCATCCCCGACTAAAAAAACCAATCTAACGGTAATTTAAACGTAGCAATAAATGTCTGCCAGGGGCTGTCCCGTCAATAGCTCGCCCGAGTCTCGGTTAAACGGGGCTTTTTGAGGTTGCGGAGAACGTTAGAGCTTCGGCCTCAGAGGCTTGTTGTCCGCAGCCGTTAGCATTGAAGGGGCCGCACTCCAAACGAACGCTGCATCTCCCTCTCTTGTTGAGCCGCCAAGCTCGGGCTGGCCTCTCGGACGCAATCAGTTTTATCCAACCGGAAGCCTGCACGCGGCTCCGAGGCAATTCCGCGAACTGCAATTGACCGTTCAAATGCCGCCGGTCTGCGCCAGCGGCGGTCCTCGCGTCTTTTGCCTATAAAATTGATCCAACGCAAATTCGCGATGGTCGGCCGTCACGACGATTGCCTGGTATCGGGGGTTGCTGCGGTCGCTAATTTTAACGACCGCATAGAGAGTTTCCGTCTGAAAGTGCGATAAATTTTAATCCGCAAGAATACGGATTAATGCACGAAATTATACTTTCGAGAACGTCCTGGAGGCTTGTGGAGCGGCTCAATAAGATGACGCGGGGCGGTCTGTATTACGTGATATGGCTGTTAAAAATATAGAGTTATATCAATGGGTTGCGGTCAAAATAATCAAGCGGTCTCTTCCGCCAACACCGTCAAATTGTGCACCCGCGCCAGTTTCCAGAGGCGGCGCCGGAGTAACGTTAACTAACGCTCAAGGACTTAATTGCAGAAAAACTTCGAGACTCTAAGAGCTAAAGTATAATAAAAACTTACTCGTTGGCCGCAAATTTGTACGACCAACGGTGCTGGGAATACTGCAAATTTATCGTGTAAAAAGGGATTATCACCAATGTTGAAATTTTTCATCAAGACCACCGAAGCCCTGAAGCAGCTGCGCGCGGACAAGAGCGGCGTTGTGTCGTTCGAGTATGTGATCGTCGCCGCTTGTATCGTCGCCGCCGTGGCTGCTGCGTTCGGTACGACGACTGGTACTGGTATCGGCAAGGTGCTGAGCACCGCGATCACCGCTATCGGCACTGCAGTCGCTACGGCGACTTCCTAAGTCGAGACTTAAAAGGAGGGTTTCTCCTATGTTGAAGTCTTTCCTTAGGACTACCGAAGCGTTGAAGCGCCTGCGCACAGACAGGGACGGCGTTGTGTCGTTCGAGTACGTGATCGTCGCTGCTTGTATCGTCGCCGCCGTCGCTGCCGCGTTCGGTACGACGACTGCGACCGGCATCGGACAGGTGCTGACTACCGCGATCACCGCTATCGGCACAGCAATCGCTACGGCGACGTCCTGAAGAGGTGGACGTCCAGACTCCGGAGGGGGGCATCGGAAAATGCCCCCCACCACTTCTGAGGCATGCGTTTTATTCCGAGCCGTGCCGTTTATTTTAAGGCATGCATATTATGAGTTGGATTGCTTCGACAGCTCTGTTTCTTGAAATACTGTTGTTGCTCTATGTCGCAACGATCGATGTCGCGACACGATTGATCCGAAATGAAATTTGTCTGGCGCTCGCACTGCTCGGGATCGTCAGTCAGCTTGCCAGCCCGATGCAGGTTGCCCAGTCGCTGATCGCCGCGACGATCCTGTTGCTGCTGCTGTTGGTCGTCTACCAGTGGGGACGGATTGGCGGCGGCGACGTCAAGCTGCTGGTTGCTTTGGCGATCGGACTCCCGCCGACGGGCGTGATTCAGTTGTTGACCGTAACCGCGCTGGCCGGCGGCGTTCTTGCCATGGCGCATCTGATGATGCGCCAGCTGCCATATCCCAGGCTGGCGCCCGCCGGATCGTCGTTCGTACGCCGCGTCTACGCGATCGAACGTTGGCGTCATTTGCGACACGCGCCGCTACCTTACGGGGTTGCCATCGCGTGCGGTGGTATCTGGACCGTTCTCGACAAAGGATTTTGACATGTCATCGGCTTTGCGTCTCTCGATCATCATGGTGTTTTTGCTCGCGGCTGCGGCGCTGGGGCTTATTGCCTACAACATGAATCTGCCGAAAGAGGTCGCGGCAGCACAGGTCACGGAGAAGGTCGCGGTGAAGGCGCCGGAGCCTGTCACGGTCGGTTACTTTGTCGCGGCACATCCGCTGCCGCGAGGGACGCTGGCCCGCGATGAAGACTTCACGGTGCGTTCGGTGCCGTCGGGTAGTGTTCCGGCAGGTGCGATCCTCGATACGCCCGACGCCAAGATCGGAATTCGCGGATCTCTGGTTCGCAACTTCCTCGACACCGGCAGTCTCGTCACATCGGAAGACATACTGCGCCCGCGCGAGCGCGGCTTTCTCGCCAGCGTCCTGGCCCCGGACAGCCGTGCGATCAGCATCAATGTCGACGCGGCATCGGGTGTCTCGGGCCTGATCTGGCCTGGTGACTACGTGGATGTGGTGTTGACCGAAGAGCCGACGACGACGGCTGAGCAAAAGACAGCTCAACAGCACGGCGCGCTGAGCGAAACCGTTGCTCAAAATGTTCGAGTCGTCGCGATTGACCAGGAGATCGTGCAAGGTGGCCCGGCCAACAATGCCACGGCCGGCAAGGTCGCGCGCACCGTGTCGTTGCAGCTTGCGCCGGACCAGGTCAAGAAAGTCACGGTCGCGGGACAGCGCGGTAAGCTCACGCTGGCGGTGCGGTCCGCGATCGGCCGGCAGGATACAGGGGACTCGGACACCAACGTGGTGGTCTATACCCGCAATGGCGGCACGAAATACTCGGTCAGGAAGGACGATACAGGGAGCATGCGCACAGTGGTGAGCGGAGATATGTCGCCGCAAATTGTCCCATCAGCGCCGAGCGCTTCGGCTGCATCGTTGCGTCGGTAACGGGAGGCAGTGGTGAATATCAACATGGCAATGGTTAGTCCGCCCGCAGAGCTTCCGTCTGTTCTGACCCGCAACCAGATCGTCTGTTTCGTGGACGACGAGTTGAGTGCAGGGGCTCTGCGCAAGGGCCTCGAAGGCGGCAATCTATCGATCAAGCGTGGCACGATCCGCAACGCCATCCGGATGCTCGAGACCGACACCGAGCTGTCCGCGTTGGTGATAGACATCAGCGGAATCGATGATCCCTTTACCGAACTGGAAAGGTTGGCCCGCGTCTGCCCACCCGATGTCGAGGTGGCCGTGATCGGCGAGAGCAGGGAGATCCTGTTCTACCGCGAGCTCATGGATATGGGCTTGACCGAGTACCTTCCGAAGCCGCTCACGCGCGATATGGTGCTGCATCAGTTGCGTCCGAAGCTGCTTGGCGACGTGGCGCCTACTGCGGCCGACCGCGGCGGGCATGTGATCTCGATCTGCGGCGCGCAGGGCGGCGCCGGAGCGACGAGTATCGCCATCAACCTCGCACTGCAACTGGCCGAGACCACCAAAGCCAAGGTCGCGCTGCTCGACCTTCATCTGCAGAACGGCGAAACAGCCGTCATGTTGGGTCTTCGGCCGGGGCCGGGACTGCGCATCGCGCTGGAAAACCCGATGCGGGCGGACACGTTGTTCCTCGAACGGGCGGCAATCGACATCAACGAGCGGGTTTGCCTTATCTCCGCTGATGAGGAGCTGGATGCGCAGCTCGACATCACGGAAGCCGGCGTGCGACACGTGCTGGGTCTGCTCCGCCAACGCTTCAACTACATCGTTGTCGACGTACCGGTGCCGTTTGGACCATCCATCCATCCGGTGATCATGCTGTCTCGGCACGTGCTGGTGCTGCTGGAAGCGGAGGTGACCGGGCTCCGCAATGCCCATGCCCTTCGCACCGCCGTCACCAACATCGCCGGCAGGGATCGGGTCTTTACCTTGCTCAATCGTGCCGATCGTGCCGGGGGCCTTCCCAGGGCAACGATCGTCAAGGCGCTCGGCGCGGAGCCGGACATGGTGATTCCCGATCTCGGAAAGGGAATGACCCAGGCGGTTAATCTCGGAATTCCAGCGCTCAAGCATGTGAGAGCATTGCGGCGTCACCTCGCCCCGATCGTACGGGAGATCGCGGGTGTCGGCGCCCAGAAGAAGGGATGGTTGAGGAGGCTGTTCGGGTGACGAAAAAATTCGGTACGCGCGAACGCGACGACACGCCAGTTCGTTTTGCCGCATTGGCGCCTAGCGATGGCACGCCACCTCTTTTGCCGGTATCGACGCCGATGTCTGTATCGACGCCGAGCTTGCCTGCGTTGACGCCAACCTCGCCCGCGTCGCCACCAAGCTTGCCTGCATCGACACCAAGGCGCGACGAACCTTCGACCGAGCGGTCCGCAATGTCGGCCTCGCTGCGTGAACGGGTCATCGAGCAGATCGAGCCATCGGTGGCCGCAACTGTTTCGCGCGAAGTTCTTCGGCGGCAGATCGAGGAAATCATCCACGGCATCGCCAACCAGGAACGGCTCGAACTGTCGGGTCGCGAGCAGTTTCAGCTAGCGGACGAGATTGCGGACGACATGACCGGCCACGGGCCGCTCCGTCCGCTCCTGCAGGACCAGTCGATCAGCGACATCATGGTCAACGGACCGAACAACGTCTACGTCGAGCGAAGCGGCAAGCTGGAACGCATTGCGGTACGTTTCCGCGACAATGATCACATCGCATCGGTGGCGCAGAAAATCGCAGCGCAGGTCGGGCGGCGCGTTGACGAGTCCAGTCCGATGGTGGATTGCCGCCTGCCGGACGGCAGCCGGGTCAACATCATCTTCCCGCCGCTGGCAATCCACAGCCCCTGCATCTCGATCCGAAAATTTCCGAGCCGCCGTCTGGACATGGCCGGAATGATCGCCAACGGCACGATGACCCCGGCCATGGGGCAATTGCTCGAGATTGCCGGCCGGTCCCGGCTCAATGTTCTGGTCTCCGGCGGTACCGGTTCCGGCAAGACGACGCTGTTGAACGCCATGAGCCAATTCATCGATCACAGCGAACGCGTTGTCACCATCGAGGATGCGGCGGAGCTGCAGCTTCAACAGCCGCACGTGATCAGCCTGGAGACCCGGCCTCCCAGCCTCGAAGGCACCGGGCAGGTGACGCAACGCGATCTGCTCTGGAATGCGCTGCGCATGCGCCCTGACCGGATCGTCGTAGGCGAGGTGCGCGGCGCCGAAGCATTCGACATGCTGCAGGCGATGAACACCGGCCACGACGGTTCGATCTCCACGGTGCACGCCAACAGCGCGCGAGACGCACTGACCCGTGTTGAAAACATGGTGCAGATGGGACAGGTCAATCTGCCGTCGCGGGCGATTCGATCGCAGATCGTCGCTGCGTTGGATCTCATCGTGCAAGTCGAACGCATGCGGGATGGACAGCGTCGCATTATCCAGATTACCGAGGTGATCGGTCTGGAAGGCGAAGTGATCACCACCAACGACATCGCAGCGTTCGAGTATAAAGAGGAAGATGTTCACGGGCGGATATCGGGGACCTACCGGTCCACCCAGGCAGTTCCGAAATTCAAGAGCCGCCTTGTCTATTTTGGGCTTGATAAAGCCTGGACTGATGCCATGAGGCAACTTTGATGGCGCAGTCCTTGACCATCATTGTCCTGGTGCTCCTGATATGCGCGGTAGCCACGACGTTGTGGCTCGACGCGCAACAAAGACGCATCGATCGTCAGGTCGCGATAGCTCTGCCTGCCGCACGTTCGGCGAGCCTGCCCTCCATTCGTCGGTTGGAGGCCGGATCCCGGTGGCAGTTTTTTCACCGCTTCGCCAATTATAAGCCGGCGATAGCTTACGATTGGCACCCGGCCTATGTGCTGCTTGCCGCTGCTATTCCGGTGGCGGCAATCTTTTATGCGAATAGTTTCCTGAACTTTTCCGTCCTCTACGTGTCTCTCGCGGCTGCAATTGTGGCCGTCCTGGTGGTGCGGGGTCTGTTTGGATGGCAGCAACATCGCCTCGCCAACAAGCTGTTTCGACAGCTGCCTGACGCGATCGAGCTGGTGACAAGTACGGTTCGATCGGGGCTGCCCGTGAACGAAGCATTTCGCACCATTGCTCGTGAGATGCCGCAGCCAACCGCCGGGCAGTTTGCCATCGTATGCAGCGAATTGAGTATGGGCAGACCACCGGAGGAAGCCGTGGAAGATGTCTATCGGCGAACGCAAGTGCCGGAATATGCAATGTTTGCGGTGACACTTGCGGTTCAGATGAAGGCAGGCGGAAGTTTGAGCGAAACCTTGCAGACACTGGCGGACACCGTGCGCCAGCGTGTTGCGCTGGCTGGTCGCGCGAAGGCTCTGGCAGGAGAGGTGATCTTTTCCTCGCGCGCGCTCTCATGCGCCCCCTTCGTTGTCGGCGGGTTGCTCTACGCGACCAATCCGCAAACGATCGATCTGCTGTTCACTGATCCGACTGGAAACATCCTGCTGGCTTACGCCGGGGCTTCAGTGCTTGTCGGGCACTTCGTGATACGTTGGATGGTAAGAAGGGAGACCACACTATGAGTGCTGGTCTCGGGTTCGCGGCCCTCGCCATAGCAATTGCGACCGCGACCGCGCTGATGATCATCCGCGAGGTGCACCTTCGCGCACTAAACACACGGGTGTCGAATGCCGTGCTGGGCCTTCCCAGCCAGTCAGTCCCCTTCAAGGACATGACGGGGTGGTTTTCATCGCTCGGCACGCGGTATCGGCGCTACTACGCCCAGGAAAATCTGGATCAATTGCGAACGGTGCTTCAATCGGCGGGTTTCAATCATCATCGCGCCTTGCCGATCTGGATCGGTGTCAAAACCGTCAGCATGTACCTGGTCCCGATTACCGTCTTTTGTGTTGCGGAGCTCCTTGGGAATTCACTGACCGATGTGATGATCTTCACTCTCATTGGCGTCGTGATCGGGATCATGGGACCGCGAATATTCCTCACGGTGCTGAGACGGCGATTTGATGCTGCCGTTCGGCTGGGCACGCCGGATACCATCGATCTGCTGGTCGTGTGCAGCGAAGCGGGAATGGGTCTGGAAAGCGCGCTGGAACGCGTGGCGCAGGAGATGAACGAAACCAATCCTGGCATGGCCCGGGTCCTGTACGGTCTTCTTGATGATCTCCGGATCCTGCCAAATCGCACCGACGCATTCGAGAAATTGGGATCCATGTCGGAGGGACTTCGCCGATTTGGCACCATGGTGGGCCAAAGCCTGCAATACGGAACGCCGTTGGGTCAGGCCCTGCGCAGCATCGCGGTCGACATCCGGCGAGAACGCATTACCAAGCTGGAAGAAAGAGCGCACAAGCTCGGCGCCAAGCTGACTATTCCGATGGTGTTGTTCATGCTTCCGGCCATGTTCGTCATTCTGGGTGGAAGTCCGTTTCTGCACCTTGTTCGTACATTCTCCAGCATGGGCAAGTAAGCCATGACCACGGTTACCCTGTCGAAAAGCTGGACTTACGATCGGACGATGCGCCTGTTTGGCAGCTTGTGGTTCTTGTTGCTGGCGCTTTGCATCGCCCTCAAAATCGGCGTAACGCTTGCCGATCCCTGGCCATCGCTGCTGTCGAGTGCTTGTCTAGCCAGCTTCTATCTGCTGCTGGCGCTGTTGATCATGAGCCGGCCGCCGGCAAAGGCGGAAGCCGATGGCCTGCTGCCCAGGATCGCGGCATTCGTCGGCACCTATATGCCGTGGACGATCACCTTCCTCGGCAAGACCGAGCAGACGTTGCCAAATCTGCTGTCCACCGCTTGCGTGCTGGTCGGCGCGATCATGATGCTTGTCACCATCCGGCATCTGGGCAAGTCGTTCAGCATCGTGCCGCAGGCACGCTCAGTGGTGCAAACCGGTCCTTATCGATGGATCAAGCACCCGCTCTACCTCGTGGAAGAAATCCTCGTACTGGGTGTCGTGCTGCAACATTTGTCCCCGGTAACGGTGACCGTGCTGGTCCTGCATATTGGCGTCCAGGTATGCCGGATTCTTTACGAAGAGGATCTGCTGAGGCGCAACTTCCCTGAGTATTCCAGCTACGAAGCAACACGCTGGAGATTGATTCCCTATGTGTGGTGACAAGCCATGAATGGCTGCCGGAGGCAGAAAGGGTCTTTCATCGCGGATCGCCGCGGCGCCGTCGCGCTCGAGATGCCGTTTATTTTCCTCTTCATGATGGTGACCCTGCTTATTCCGATTTCCGACATGGCCATCGCCGGCTTTCAGTTTATCTCGGCGTGGGAGGCGTTGCGTGCGTTCGGGCAGACCATCCAGTATACCCCGCCGCCGGACGTCACGAGCGCGTCATCCTGGCAGACAACCGCACTCGCCAAGGCTGATTCCGCTTTTCCCATCACCAGCATTCAGCTGATTTGTGGTGCCAGCGCCTGCGCCACAGGCAACACTGCGTCGCCCAAATACTATTCATATTCGACGACCATCACCCTGGCGCCCATGGTGTTGAGGCCGGCATTGTGTACCAGTACCAACACCAATCATTGTTCTTTTACACTGACTTACACGGAACGGTTTCAATAGGGGTATCCCATGCGCAACTTGCTCCATTGCCGTCGAGGTTCAGTCGCATTCGCAACCACCATCGCCCTGCTGCCGCTGATCGGAATGATGGCACTCGGGGGCGAGGCGGCATCGTGGTACGCCACCAAGCAGCACGCGCAGAATGCCGCCGATGCGGCAGCCTATGCGGCCGCAGTGCAGAAGGCATGCGCGCTCTCTGGAGGCGGTTGCGATATCTCGCAAGACTATGTCTATCGCGGCAAGCAATTTGCCGCACAGAGCGGTTTCTGCAACACCGGCGACGCCAACGCCTATCCCGGCTCCGGCTGTGGCACGAACCCGACGGGAATCTCGCGGTCCGTCCAGATCAATCTGCTCACGACATGGAACGGGACCGCCGGAACTTACGTTCAGGCCATTGTTGGACAGCAACAGCCCGCTTACCTGGCAAAGGTGCTGGGGATGTCCACCGTCAATATCAACGCAGGAGCCGTTGCCAAATTGCGAGGTGCGACGAAGCCGCCATGTGCGTTGGCATTGACCGGCACAATCGGTTTCCAGGGCAGCCCCAACATCAATGCACCTAATTGCGGCATGGCCTCGGACGATGCGGCCGCCAATGCAATAAATTTCACCGGCGGCGGGACGACCATGAATCTCGGCTCGCTATCGACTGTCGGCGGCTGCACGGGGAGCACAACGTTCTGCAACACCGCGCAGACTTACATGCCGGCGCCGATCCCCAATCCCTTCTCTGCGCTCGACGGCTCCCTCACCACATTGTGCGGAGCGAGCCCCAGTCTCCCCACCACCTGCGGTCTTCAGACAAATGGGGTTTGCAACACAAGTGGGCTCGTCGCTTACACGGCCGCCACCCCATGCACGAATAATAGCACTCATATCACATCCAATGGGACCATAGCTCTGTCCGGGGTATACTTCATCTCGGGCGATCTGAAGATCACAGGCACCCCCACCATCTCGGGTACAGCGACCTTTATTCTGCTGCCAGGGGCGACAATCAGCAATCAGGGAAGTGCGATAATCAATATTACGGGGCCGACGACGGCCCCAAGTACCTCGTCGCTTCCTGCGGCTCTTCAGTCCAGCGCGAGCTTGTTCCAGTACATGGCCATGTACGATGCCTCAGCAGCGGCCGTGCAATTCGGTGGAAATACCAACATCACTCTCACTGGAAACATCTACGCGCCAACCGCAACAGTGACGTTTCAGGGCAATCCGACTCTGAACCTGAGCGGCGGAAACAGCTGCGGCCAGTTGGTCGCCGCCGCGATCCAGTTCAATGGTAACGCAACCTTCGACGACACAGGGACCGGGTGCGGGACGTCGCAACTCCAAACCAGTCAGTATGTGCAGTTGGTGCCGTGATGAGAAGGCTCGATCAGCGCGGTGTCGCGGCGTTGGAGTTTTGCCTTGTCGCCGTGGTGTTTCTGACGTTGATGTTCACTATCTTCGATCTAGGTCGATATACGATCGCCGTGCAATCGTTGCGGGCGCTCGCGAATGCTGCCGCTCGGACAACGATGATCAGCGACTGCTACGTACAAAGCGTGATGAAAAAGGCGACTCCCACCTGTAGCGGTGATCCCCTGTCCACTGCGACCAAACAGGCCATTGCCCCATTCCTGTATTCCGCCGGTCTCACGCCGACGATAAGCATACCGGCAACGGCAACCTCGCCATTTGTCGTGACGGCGTCTCTACCAGGTTTCACCATGGTGATGCCGATATGGGGCACAAGATTAAACGCACCGAGCACGTTCACCAAAATTCCGTTCTAGCGCAGTCCCAGGCGCCATCCGTGAGGCGCCTGGATTGCTACAAGCGATGGAGAGACGGCCCACTCGTCTGAACAGATATTCTGCGTCGATTGCTTTGAGCTTCTGCCGCTGGCAGGCGGCCAGCGGTGGTGAACAGGCAAGAAAATTAAAGCAAAAGTAATCAAACTAGCGATTTTGCGGCGTTTTCGACGTAAATTTACGCGGCGATTGATTGAGCCGTCAGTGGTGCTCGCTGGCAACATTGCGCAACTTTCTCGGGTGTTGCCATGGCCCGGCGAAGGTCTCTCCTTGTAAAATGAGCCGCAGGACCGATGATGCTGGCTGGAGTCTACTGAAAGTGGCCCTTTGCGGGCGCGAGCCGAGTTCCGCCCAGCGTTAATTTTGCGCCAAGTTTAAAGTAACGAATTTATCATAAGGCAGACTGTAAGCTTTGCGACGTGGGGCGCGAAGGAGACTGGTCAGGACGCTGAAGGCGTACATTTGCGGGGATAGCCGCGTATCGCGGCAAAGGGGTACGAAATAATGTGGGGCGGTGGCGTTTCGACTAGGGCAGGTAGGCTTCTCGCCTCGAGCGTGCTGGTTCTTGGCGCCGGGCTTGCCGCGTTTGGCTTGGCTGACCGTGCAGGGGCTGCGGATCGGCGCGGTTCCTCCAGCGGCGTCTTCGTCAGCGAAATGAGCGACGTCCAGCGCGTCAAGGTGGTCGTCAACAAGTCACGCACCTTCAGGGTCGATACCCCTTTCACCACCATTGTGTCGGGCTCGCCTGACATCGCTGACGTGAAGTCGCTCAGCGATCACCTGATCTACATTCAGGGCAAGCAGACCGGCACCACCAACGTCATCCTGTTCGATAATACGATGAAGCAGATCGGGATCCTCGACGTCGAGGTGTCCGTCGATATCGGCAATCTGGAACAGAACATTCATTCCAGCACCGGTACGCGCGGCATTCGCGTCAGTTCCACCGAGGGCCAGGTGGTGCTGAGCGGAACAGCGGTCGATGCGGTCGCTGCCGAGCGCGCGATGGCGATCGCCACGGGCAGTGTTTCCGACAAGTCCAAGGTCGTCAACGCCATGAGCGTGGCGGGGCCGCAGCAAGTGATGCTGGAGGTCCGCTTTCTCGAGGTCCAACGGACTGCCGGGCGTGACCTGGGGGTCAACCTCATGGCCGCCAATGCGAACGGCACCAACATCGCTAACACAGGCCTTGGCGGAGTTACGAGCGCCGGCCGGGTACCGATCGGCGCTACTACCCAAAATACCAACAGCAACAGCACCAACAATGTGACTGTGACTACTAACGGAAATACCGTTACCACTACTACTACCAATAACGGTACTTCAGCTGCGTCTGTTCTCGGGGCTGGCAGCCTTCCTATTCTCGGTACTGCAGCCACGCTGGCAAGCGGACTGACTCCATACGGTAGCCTGCTCACAAGCGTGCTCAGGCTCAACAACGGCATGTCGATTGACAGTCTGATAACGGCACTGGAAACCAAGGGCGTATTGCGTCGACTGGCCGAGCCGAACCTGATGGCGTTGTCGGGCGATGCGGCGCACTTCCTGGCCGGCGGTGAATTTCCAGTGCCGATACCCAGCACGACTACGAATGGTGGTTTCCCCACCATTAGTATCGAATACAAGAAGTTCGGTGTTGAGTTGGGCTTCGTGCCTACCGTTCTCTCGCGCGGCGTGATCAACCTTCGGGTTGAGCCGTCGGTCAGCGAGCTTGACTTCGCCAATGCGATAACGATCCAGGGGACGTCAGTTCCAGCGTTGACCGTCCGCAATGCTCGGACCACGGTTGAATTGCGTGATGGCCAGAGCTTTGCGATTGCCGGCCTGTTGCAGACCCGCAACCGGGAGGATGTTTCGCAAGTGCCATGGATTGGCTCGGTGCCGGTGCTCGGGACGCTGTTTCGCAGTTCGTCTTATCAGCAGCAGGAAACCGATCTGGTGATCATCGTGACGCCGCGCCTGGTCGCGCCGGCGGCGCCGGGGCAGCGATTGGCCTCGCCACTGGATTCCCGCTTGCCGCCCAATGACGTCGATTTCTTCCTCAACGGTCAGATGGAAGTGCGCAAGCGCTATAATGATTACGTCAATTCCGGCGGCGAGGTGAAAGGACCGTATGGCCACATCATCGCCCCTGACGCCCGCCTGTCCAATCCGCCGCCCGCGGTTCTGTCGGACCAGCCGGTCGTCAAGACCCTTAACTGAGGAAGCGAGACATGACCGTAAGGTATCTGACGCTTCTGGCCCCTTTGTTACTTGGCGGTTGCTATGGCGTCGCAGGCCATGATGAAGTCGATCGCTATTTTCAGCGCTCCAATACCATCACGATGAGTGCCGGCGATGCCAAAGAGGTGAACGCCGTCACCCACACGATCAACCCGTGGCCGCGATATGTCGGCGATCGCAGGATCGCTACCGACGCCCGGCGCACGGGCGCTGCCGTGACACGCTATAGCAACACGTCACGGCCGGTGGATCAGCTTCCCGACCTTCCCGAGGCGACGAAGGCTATCGGCCAGGCGCCGCCCGTCACAACGAACAACAACCAGAATGTTAACATAAGTGGATCGGGGGCAGGATCGACGGGAGTTTCAGTGCCGGTCGGAGGCAAAGAGTAACGACAGGAGATCTGACCTTTTGCAGTGCGACTACAGGCCGTACTCATCGTTTATGTTAATGTAATTTAGCGACAATATTCAAGCGAGTGCACCGAGTCCGCTAGGGCCGGAGCGGGGGACAAGTGGTTATGTGGCGTGTCATTCTAATGCTGACCTGTTGCTGCCTCGCGGCAGTGCTCGTCGGCTGCGACGCCACGGTCAGGGAGGCGGCGATCGTTGCGCCCGTGGACGCCGGCGGGCCAGACCCCGTTCAGGAGCCCACCGACGTCAAATACTACCCGTCCGACGAGCCCGTGCGGATGGGGTTGGAGCAGTTCAACCGCGGCAATTACGGGATCGCGCAGCGCTATTTCAAGGATGGGGTCGAGAAATCGCCAAAGGACCTGACGGCCTGGGTCGGGCTCGCGGCGAGCTATGATCGGCTGCGTCGCTTCGATCTTGCCGACCAGGCTTATGCGCAGGCGATTCGCCTCGGCGGCGAGACCGTTCAGATCCTGAATGATCAGGGATATTCGTACATGCTGCGAGGCAATCTGAGCGCGGCGCGCCGGAAGTTCGAGAAGGCCTATTCGCTCGATCCGACCAATCCGGTGATCGCGAATAATCTCCAACTCCTCAACGGCAGCCGGCGATTCATCGAACGGCCGCCGGAAAACCAGCCCTAAACTCCAATTCCTGGCACCACCGGCGCTTTTGCCGCCACGGCTTTGCGCCGAATTGGCTGCGCGTGCCGTTCAAAATGCTCCCGGTTCTGAATTGCTCCGGGTTCATCAATCTCGGGGCGTTTGGTACCTTTCAGCAGTGCGACTCACTGCTGAGCGCGTTCGTTCCGATCGATGGCGGCTGTTCGGGGTTGCGCCACCGATCTTCCGCCTTGCCTGCTTTGGGCTAACTCGACCCAGTCTGGAGGAACGCGGCGTCCTTTTCAGCGTTTAGATTAAGGCTAGATTATTTTTTTTGTCGGAGTGTCAGGCTTCGATGATCGGGAGAGTGTTGGCTTGCCAAGCAAATGGGGGAGTCAAAAGATGAATTGGGCTAAGGGACTGTTGTTGCTCTCCACCGTGTTGCTGGGGTGCGCCGACGTCTTGACCACCAACGTGATCCTGGATCACGGCATGGGCGAGTTGAACCCGTTCATGTCGCTGGCCCAGGCGTGGCTCGGTGTGTGGTGGCTTATTCCCAAGCTGGGTTTGACGCTTGTCGTGACGTTGTTGCTTTGGCGCAGCAACAACCTTTTCAACATCGCTCTCGTCGTCGCCTTCTGCTTTACGCCCGTACTGAACAACCTCGTCCTCATCGCGGGCATGAGCTAAGCCGGGTCACTTCGCCAAACAGCCTGATCTCGACCAGCCGGCGGACCGTTTCGGAACGCGCCGGCTAACGTCGCGCGTGCGCATGCACCTCGTTGGGCCTCTTGTGCGCGGGCGCCGCTCCGATCGTCCCATACGGCCACAGCGATGACCACCGCAGTCACAACGGCCGCGGTAATGGGCCTCTCCGTCTCCATGTTCAGTTCGCAAGCTCGAGCTTGCGCATCTCCTGCAGGCGAGCCAGGCAGTAATCCCGATACATCGTCTCGATGAATGCCCACATGACCAGATCCCCTCTCGTCCAATGTGAGTAGGCTAGGCCGGGTTTGTTTCAGGTTGGCTTCGTGGTCCTGGAAAATGGTTTCGTGCGCCCCGTTCATGCCCAGCAGGCTTCATTTGTGGCTTGTCCCGACATCAAGCGCGCGTGAGGTGTAAGGCCGCTCACACTTGAAGAGCGCGATTTGATTTAACGACGCGCTCATTCGGTGTCGGGAGAATCGCGATGCTGTTACCCAGCGGCCAGAATGGCGGCGGGACAGGCGCCACCGTGCTTGTTGCCCTTCTCGTCATGCTCGTGCTTGGTTTTGCGCTCGTTCGCTACGTGGAATGGTCGTCGGAGGCCCGTTTGGCCGAATTCGCGAGCGCGACCGATATTCCGGCTACTCACTCTGCTCCGGTTCAGCCTCTCAAAGGGCGAACGGGTTGCGATCAGGGCAAGAGGTTTCCACCTGCGTTTCCCTGGCCGCTCGACTGACGCTGGGCTCCGGCGCTGGCCTGCTGTGCGAAGTCGATGCCGCAAAGCTCAAATTTAGACAGCGGACTTTGGATTGCTGTTCGCAAGTTTTGCGATCTCTTGGGGCGTTTCGAGCACTTGAATCGTCTTGCCATTCACGAAGGTGATCTGGGTAGCGGTTCCGCTCCGCGTCATTTTCAGGATGAGACCTAAGTTCACCCAGACGGCGCCATTGTCGGTTGCGGTTAGCTCTTCGACCATCTGAACTTCCCCTGATTCAGCTCTCAGCAAGAGTACGCTGCCTAGTTACTGGTCAGACATTCGCAAATGGTCGACATGCTCCGTCGAGAACGTCCCAGATCGCCAATTCAAATTCGCCATTTAGCGACGTTTCTTCCCTCGACGGGATACACCGCGTTGGTTCAATTAACCCAAGTTTTGAAATTACGGAGCGCATTTACCGAAATCTGAGGCGTTGTGGGGTAGGCTTGGTCGCTGCAAATGTTTGGTCGCTGCAAATGTTCCTTGGTAGCTCAGCTGGTAGAGCGAACGATTGTTAATCGTTAGGTCGGTGGTTCGAGTCCACTCCCAAGGAGCCAGCCCAAGCATATAGCGCTTCGGCGCGCAGGAAGACGCCTCCGGCCATGACGACGTGGAAACGTCAGTTGCAGAAGTCCGCAGACGCCATATGCGATAGTCGGGGCGAGGAGCGCTTGCGCGATTTCGGAATAATGGAATAATGCCCCTGAGTTGCCCGACATGTCAAGTCGCCGTGTCGAGCGCCGGCAGCCGCCTACTTTGCATGGGGTTGTTTTCGATATTTTGGCAGTGCGCCCCGCGGAGGCAGAACACACTGCTGGGCGCCCGATCAGCGCACGAGCTGCCGGTCGAGAATGGCGCCGATAATGTTGGCATAATCATCGGTCCAGGGACCTACGCGCGAATCGGGATCGAGGCGCTTCCATCCCGGCTGCGCCGGCAGATCGCCGAGATCCTGGGCATCCCGAGCCAACACAACCACCTCCGAGGGCTGCCGCCACTCGTCGTCGGTCGGGTCCGGGGGAAGCTGGCCTTTGCCGTAGGCAACGAGGCCCTCAGCGCCGCCAACCGCGGCCGCCGGCCGCCACAGCGCCATGTGCCGGTTCGAGATGTGCAACACGATGGCGCCATGTGCCGTCAGGCGCGATAGATATCCGGCGAACGCCTCGCGCGTCAGCAGGTGCACGGGGATCGCATCGGAGGAGAACGCGTCGAGCACGATGAGATCGTAGCGCTCCGGTGACGCCGCCAGCGTCAGCCGTGCATCTCCCACCACGATGCGCATATCCGGTCCGCATGCCGACAAGAACCGGAACAGGGTCGGGTCTCGCGCGATGCGGGCCACATGCGGATCGAGCTCGAAGAACGTCCACGCTTCGCCGTCTTGTCGATGGCAAGCAAGACTGCCGGTGCCGAGCCCGACCACCGCGACGCGAGCCAACCGCCCCTGCGCGGCGCGGGCCGCCGCGATCGCGTCGCCGATCGGCCCGCCGAAATAGTAATACGTCGACGGCTCGGGGCGGCCGGTTACCGGCGTTCCATCTGTATTGCGTACGCGTTCGGCGCCATGCAGGGTCGTCCCATGCATCAGGAGCCTGAACTGCCCCGTGCTGTCCTCGACAACGCGATGCACGCCGAAGAAGCTGCGGACTTGCTCGATACGCGGGAATGCGGGCTGGAGACTGCCAACGACAAAGGCGAGCACTGCGAGGCCGAAGAACCAGGCCGGTTGTCGCCGGACCAGCACCATAGCGCCAGCCAGGAGAATGAGCCCGATTTCGACCGGTCGCGCGGCGCTGGTTGGAACGCGAACGTGGAGCCACATGAGGGTAGCGGCCAACCCCGCCAACACCATACCGGCGCCACTCTGGCGCAGAAACCGACTCGCCCCGCCTGCGAACGCGCCGGGCATTGCCAGCAACGCAGCCAGGATCAAGATGGGATACTCTGCGATGCCGTTGAATACGTGCGGTGCAATCAAGCCGGCGAAAATGCCGCCGATCACGCCGCCGAATGAGGTCCACAAATAGAATTCCGTCAGTCGCGCCGGCTCGGGCCGGCGGCGATAGAGTTCGCCATGACAGGCGAGTGCAAGTACCACGAAACTTACGAGGTGCACCGCCAGCTGGGCGCTCCAATACGGCCGAATGACCACAGACGCGGTGGCGATCAGCGCCACTGCAGCGAACTGCACCAGGCTCAATACGCGCTTGTGCGCCACCCACGCACGGTCGCGGAAGATCGCCACAAAGGTCAGAAGGTAGAGCGACAATGGCACAACCCAGAGGAATGGCGCCGCCGCCAGGTCGGTCGAGATCGCAGCCGTGACGGCGATCACGAGGCCCGCCGGAATCGCGGCGAACACGGTCCACATTGCGCGTTCGGCGATCGTCGGAGCAGCGACTGTGGCCGCGCCTGCCGTGTCGATTGAAGGTTTGCCGGCGCGCGCGACGATGAGCGCCGCCGCGGCAATGAGCAGGATCAAGACCCCATAGCCGACCGACCACGTTAAAATCTGTGTGCTCAGCGTCGACAGCGGCTCGATAATGAACGGGTATGTCATCAGGGCTGCGAACGACCCGAGGTTGGACGCCGCATAGAGCAGGTAGGGGTTTGCCGCATGCGGATGGCCGCTCGCTGCGAACCAGTTTTGCAGCAGGGGTGCGTTCGCGGCAAGGACGACGAACGGCAGGCCGATCGAGGCGGCAAACAACGCCAGCAGCCAGAGCTCGAGCCCTCCCTGCGGCGCAGCCTCGAAGCCCTGAGCGATGCCGATCGGCAACGTCGTCGCGGCAACTGCCAGGAAACCAAGATGGACGAGCGCCGCGAGTGCCGGCGACAGCATGCGGCTGATCAGATGTGCGTAGGCGTAGCCGAGCAACAGCGCCGTCTGGAAGAATACCATTGCGACTGACCAGACGGCCGCGGCACCGCCGACACGCGGCAGCACCATCTTGGTAAACATCGGTTGGATCGCGAACAGCAGCAGCGCCGAGAGGAAGAGCGCTGCAGGATATAACGCAGAAGCAAAACGCGCTGTCCGCGCTGAAGAAACAGAATGCTGAAATTTCAAACTGAGAAACTGCACAATAGAAACACCAAAGCCAATCGTTTCATTGAAATGTCGGCGCCGAGCCGGACGGACGCGCGAACTTCCGTCCCGGCTGTAACCCCAAGCGAGGACGACAAACCCATGCCCCAGCCAAATTCTGACAATAGCACACCGTTTCGAGGCGTTTCGCAAGCCGCTGCCGTGGCCGCCGGTGGCGCTAGTCTAGTTCGGACCCAGGACCGCATCGGCCTGACGGCTGTCTCTTCTAACGATGATGATCAAACCGCCGCGGATCACGAATCTGGCCCCGAGCAATTTGGGCACCTTTTCCGTAAGGGCCGATGGCAGGGGGATCGTCGCGCCGCTGACGGGATCGCCGACGTTGATCGCTGGTGCCGGTGCCCCGGTCGAGGGAGCGGGTTTGACGTATTCGCGTATGACCTGGATCTCGTCGCGCGACAGGATCAGCGCCGTCTGGTCGGCGGGCCGCTCAACTCCGGGCTTGGCTTGGTCTGCCGCGGTCCTGCTTTGGCGAGCCTCTTGCTCGGTTCCCAATCTGGCTCTTTCGGCGCGTTCAAGCGTTTCCAATCGCTCCTTGAGCGATCCAAGGTTTCGATCGAGCAGAGTGATTTCTATCTTGAGTGACTTTGTCTGAACAAGGGCAATCACCGCGACGGCGCCTGCCGCAAGCGCGACAAAGCTGAGGAAAGCCACGATGGCCGCGCCCGTCCGTCCAGCAGCTCGCGCGGGTGCCGGATTTGTGGTGTCCCGCTCGACATGACCTTTCCATGCATCGGCGACGGATCTTGTACTGGCGTTGATCGTAGCGAAGAACCGTGCGCGCCGGGACGGTTTTTGATCCGAACCGTCCCGGGTCGATCGGAAGTCCGGCGAAGCGACGACGACTGGATGATCCACTTCGTTCAAATGCGGCGCGCCGATCTCTGAGTTCGCGATCCGATCAAGAGTTGCCGGGGGAGGCGTTACGCGTGCGTCGAGGCCGTCCCGTTCTGGAGGCGCACCACCTGGCGATGTCGGAGGATCTATCGGAAAGTTGGCGCTTTCCAGCGATTGCAGCAGTGAACGCCCGGCATCCGTAATCTGCAAACAGCCATTGTCCCGGAATACGAGACCGGACGTGAAGATATCGATCTCGCCGATCTCCGGGAAGCGATCGAGCTGATCGGTCTGAGTTCCGCTCGGGGCAAAGGCTCCGGCCTCACGCGTGATTTCATCAAGCGTCGCGCGGCCGTCAGGTCGATGAGCCAATACGTTCAAGACTTCCAGTCTAAGTCTCACCTTAAACTCCCGCGGTCCGTCAAGTTCTACAGCCACAAAAGCAAAGATCAGAAAGTTTGGAATATAGACGGATTTTTCGATGTGAAGACCAAGCCAATTATCCTGATACTCGACCCGAATGGCTAACCGACATCGGTGCCGGCGGGACATTCGGAGGCGGGAGATTGTATGCGACGACGTTATCGGTCGTCACGACCTCGTATTGTTCAGGTAGTCCAATCGGTGCGTACAGATGGACGCCGACGTTAATCCTGCCAAAGATGGTCTTGTGGATCTTTGGAGGAAAGCACTGGCTCCGCCGCATCCTTGTTCATCTTCCAATCAGTTTTTCGTTGCCGGCGTCCTATGCTTTTTCTCATCCGCTCGTGAAAGTCCGCGATCTTCCTCGGGCTACGGGGCTCTGGCCGTTGATTCCTCGCCCAATATCGAGCATGGCGTCGATCCCAGCGCCAAGGGTGAGATCACCGCGGGCTTTTTTGCCTTGCACTTGCGGCGCGCGTTCTACCGCCAGATCAGCCATCATGAAGAACTGCGGTCGGGCATGGCTTAGTGCTAAATGATGGCTGATCTAATGTGCTGCTGCGTACGAACGAATGCGGTTCACGTGACTACAGCCCAAAGAGAGCCCAAGAA
>NZ_JYMU01000020.1:0-25479 GCF_000938235.1 Bradyrhizobium sp. LTSPM299 | reverse complement strand
CCGACGGCTCGCCCGCACCCGGTGCAAATAGCCGTAAATGTAAAGCTTCAGCAGGTCGCCCGGCGCATAGGGCGGCCGACCCAGTTCCTCGGCCGCAGCCTTCGAAAATCCCAACTCCGCAAGAGCCAGCGTATCTACAAACGCATCGATCACCCGAACCGGATCGTCGCGCCCCACCACCTCGTCCAGAACCTCAGGAAAAAGCGTCGTTTGATACCGCGACTGGCCCGTCACATGCGCCATCATAACCTCGAATCAAAGCCCGATCCCGACAACAATAGCCGATCAGGTTTTCACACAGCCTGGAAGGCCGGGACCCATACGCCGCGGCTTCTCAGTAAGGCAATCTGGCAGACGCCTCGTTCAACCAATCAACATTCGTGGTTATGGGCCCCGGCCTTCGCCGGGGCGACGATAAGGACGAGAACTACTCGTCCTTCTTGACCGGCTGCGACATGCGTTCGAGGCGTTCCTGCATGTCCTTCATCTGGCGGCGCAGATCGTCGATCTTGTCGTCTTCCGCCGCAGGCTCCGCCACCTTCTCCAGCTCGGTGCCGACGCGCTGCGGCACGAACGGCTTGAACATCGAGAAGGTCTGCTGGAACAGCTCCATGTTGCGGCGAACCTGTTCTTCCAGCGGTGCAAATGGCGTTCCGCTCAGGGCGCCCGCGATCTGCTTGCGAAACTTCTCCTGCTCACTGGTCAGCGTCGCGATCGATTGTTCGAGAAACTTCGGCACCACCATCTGCATGCTGTCGCCATAGAAGCGGATCAGCTGCCGCAGGAACGTGGTCGGCAGCAGATTCTGCCCCGCCTTGTTCTCCTGTTCGAAGATGATCTGCGCCAGCACCGATCGGGTGATGTCGTCGCCGGTCTTGGCGTCGTAAACGAGGAAATCCTCGCCTTCCTTCACCATCGCCGCGAGATCCTCGAGCGTCACGTACGTGCTCGTACCGGTATTATAGAGCCGCCGGTTCGCGTATTTCTTGATCGTGGTCGGTTGGTCAGATTTTGCCATGGGCTCTCACTTCAACACCGAAGGACCTGGAACCCGACGGCATCGCCGCAGGGCTAAATGCAACGCATCGCAACAAAGGTAAGCATTTTCAAAGCGGCTCGGCTACCGTTTTGTGCGCCACGGTTAATTCCAAAGCATAGGTATTGCTGAGGAAACTGCCAATAGCGTCATTTTGAGTGCGTCGCGTCGCGATTTGCAGCACAGTTCGATTGACATGCCTCAATGAGGTTTACAGGATACGCAACCAAGAGACAGGCCCGCCAACCGGCCGCCCGCCGTCGAGAAACTCAAGCTTAAAACCAACAGGAGATGTCCATGTCAGACGATGTCGTCATCGTCAGCGCCGCCCGCACCCCGGTCGGCAGCTTCAACGGCGCGTTCGCCACCACCCCGGCGCATGATCTTGGCGCGATCGTCATCAAGGCGGCGCTGGAGCGCGCGGGCGTCGAGCCGGGTCAAGTCTCTGAAGTCATCATGGGCCAGATCCTGACCGCGGCGCAGGGCCAGAACCCGGCCCGCCAGGCGTCGATCAACGCCGGCATCCCGGTGGAGAGCCCGGCCTGGGGCGTCAACCAGCTCTGCGGCTCGGGCCTGCGCACGGTCGCACTCGGCTATCAGGCGCTGCTCAACGGCGATTCCTCTGTCGTCGTCGCCGGCGGCCAGGAATCGATGAGCATGGCCCCGCACGCGCAATATCTGCGCGGCGGCGTCAAGATGGGCGGCCTCGAGCTGATCGACACCATGATCAGGGACGGCCTGTGGGATGCCTTCAACGGCTACCACATGGGCAACACCGCCGAGAACGTTGCGAAGCAGTACCAGATCACCCGGTCGCAGCAGGATGAGTTCGCCGTCGCTTCGCAGAACAAGGCGGAGGCCGCGCAGAAGGCCGGCCGGTTCAAGGACGAGATCGTCCCGGTCACCCTCAAGTCGCGCAAGGGCGACATCGTGGTCGATACCGACGAATATCCCCGCCATGGCGCCACCGTCGAGGCGATGGGCAAGCTCCGCGCGGCCTTCGAGAAGGACGGCACCGTGACCGCCGGCAACGCCTCGGGCATCAATGACGGCGCCGCCGTCGTGGTGCTGATGACCGCCAAGGAAGCCGCCAGGCAGGGCAAGAAGGTGCTCGCGCGCATCGTCTCGTGGGGCCAGGCCGGCGTCGATCCCAAGATCATGGGCACCGGGCCGATCCCGGCGTCCCGCACCGCGCTGAAGAAAGCCGGCTGGAATATCGCCGACCTCGATCTGATCGAGGCCAATGAGGCGTTCGCGGCACAGGCCTGCGCGGTCAACAAGGACCTCGGCTGGGATCCGGCAAAGGTCAACGTCAATGGCGGTGCGATCGCGATCGGCCATCCGGTCGGCGCATCCGGCGCGCGCGTGCTGGTGACGCTGCTGCACGAGATGCAGAAGCGCGACGCCAAGAAGGGCCTTGCCACGCTGTGCATCGGCGGCGGCATGGGCATCGCTATGTGCGTTGCACGCGACTGAACAAAAGGCAGCGAGGCGGGTTAGGTGATGAAAAGATCATCTGTCAACCGCGGCGCGAGCTGATAAACAAGATGCCCGGCTTCGCGCCGGGCATTTTTGTTTTTGCAAGTGCGAGTGACTGCAGTGAGTGCAAAGACCGGAGCTATTCCGGTCATAAAAGACGGCCAAGGAGGAGACGGACATGGCACGTGTTGCATTGGTGACGGGCGGAACGCGGGGCATCGGAGCGGCGATCAGCAAGGCGCTGAAAGCGGCGGGCTACAAGGTGGCGGCGAGCTACGCCGGCAATGACGCCGCCGCGGAGAAGTTCAAGGCGGAGACCGGCATTCCCGTCTACAAATGGGATGTCTCCTCGTTCGACGCCTGTGCGGCCGGCGTCAAGCAGGTCGAGGCCGATCTCGGCCCGGTCGACGTGCTCGTCAACAATGCCGGCATCACCAAGGATGGCGCCTTCCACAAGATGACGCTCGAGCAGTGGACTTCGGTGATCAACACCAATCTCGGCTCGCTGTTCAACATGACGCGCCAGGTGATCGAGGGCATGCGCGCCCGCAAGTTCGGCCGCGTCGTCTCGATCTCCTCGATCAACGGCCAGAAGGGCCAGTTCGGACAGGTCAACTATTCCGCGGCGAAGGCCGGCGATATCGGCTTCACCAAGGCGCTCGCGCTCGAGAACGCCAAGGCCGGCATCACCGTGAACGTGATCTGCCCGGGCTACATCAACACCGAGATGGTGCAGGCGGTGCCGAAGGACGTGCTCGAGAAAAACGTGATCCCGCAGATTCCGGTCAACCGCCTCGGCGAACCCGAGGAGATCGCGCGCGCGGTGGTCTTCCTCGCCGCCGACGATGCCGGCTTCATCACTGGCTCGACGCTGACCATCAATGGCGGCCAGTATCACGCGTGACGTGATCTGAACTCGGTTATTTGAGAGATCGTCATGCCCGGCCTTGTGCCGGGCATCCACGTCTTATAACTCGGGCGCGAGAAGACGTGGATGGCCGGGACATAGGCGAGCGGAAGCGACGCCGTCCTTCGGACGGCTGCGCCCGGCCATGACGGAATAATTTCAAATGACCTCCCGCACCGCCACCCTCGTTGGACTGACTGCTATCCTGATGTGGTCGCTGCTGTCTGTCATGACGGTTGCGACCGGCAAGATCCCGGCGTTTCAGCTTGCCGCCATGACATTCGCGATCGCCGCCGCGGTTGCGTTTGCGAGCTTCCTGTTTCGTCCGTCCGCCTTCAGCGCGTTGAAGCAGCCGCCCATCGCCTGGGCCGTCGGGGTCGGCGGGCTGTTCGGCTATCACGCGCTGTATTTCCTCTCGCTGCGCTATGCGCCGCCGGCGGAAGCCGGGCTACTGAACTATCTCTGGCCGCTGTTGATCGTGCTGTTCTCGTCGCTCCTGCCGGGCGAGCGGCTCGCCGCGCATCACATCATCGGCGCCGTGCTCGGCCTTGTCGGAACGGTGTTGCTGCTCGCCGGTAACACCGGCAGCTTCACGCAGGGCCAGATCCCAGGGTTCGCCGCGGCCTTCGTCGCCGCCTTTATCTGGGCGGCCTACTCGGTGATGTCACGCCGGCTCAAGTTGGTACCAACCGATGCGGTGGCGGGCTTCTGTCTGGCGACTGCGGTGCTCGCCGCGCTCGTACACATGCTGGTGGAGAGCACGGTCTGGCCCGCGAGCCCGCTGCAATGGCTTGCGGTGATCGCGCTCGGCATCGGCCCGGTCGGCGCCGCGTTCTTCGCCTGGGACATCGGCATGAAGCGCGGCGACATCCGCGTGCTCGGTGCGGCGTCCTATGCCACGCCGCTGCTGTCGACCGCGTTCCTGATTCTCGCCGGCTTCGCCAAACCCAGCGCCAACATCGCGATTGCCGCGATCCTGATCGCCGGCGGCGGTCTAATCGCGGCAAAAGACATGGTGTTGCGAAAAAGAATGTAGGATGGGTATCGCTTCGCTCGACCCATCCTACGAAAAGGGCCGCTACGAAGAGGGCTCCCAGCCCTTCGGTGCCAGCTCGAAATTCGCGAACGCGAATCCTGGCGCCACCGTGCAGCCGACCAGCGTCCAGTCGCCGGTGCTCTCGGCGGATTGCCAGGTATCGGCGGGCACGACCGCCTGCGGCTGCTCGCCCACGGCGATGTCAGGGCCGAGCATGAATTTCCACTGCCCGTCGTCATCCGCGATCCCGAGCGTGAGCGGCGCGCCGGCGTAGTAGTGCCAGGTCTCGACTGCATCGATGCGGTGCCAGTGCGAACGCTCGCCGCGTGCCAGCAGGAAATAGATCGCGGTCGAGCGCGCCCGCCCGTTGGCGTCGCAGCTTGTGTCGCGAAATGTCTCGCGATAGTGCCCGCCTTCCGGATGCGGCTTCAGTTCGAGCCGCGCGATGATCTCGGCAGCGGAGAGCTGTGGCATCAGGACTTGTTCTTGCGCTCGCGCAGTTCGCCGAACACCGCGGCCGGGTCGGCGCCCTTCATGTGCAGCTTGGCGGCGACGGAGGGTTCGTCGGCGCGCAGGAACACGTTGGCCTTCTTCTCGTCACCGAGCAGCACGGGGATCGTCGGCTTGCTCTCGGCACGCAGTTTTGCCACTTCCTCCGCGCGCGCCTGCAACGCCGGATTGTCTGCTTCGACTGATAGCGCGAACTTGACGTTCGAGGCGGTGTACTCGTGGCCGCAATAGAGCCGGAAGTCGTCCGGCAGCGCGCGCAGCTTCAACAGCGAATCCCACATCATGGGATAATTGCCTTCAAACACCCGCCCGCATCCGATCGAGAACAGCGTGTCGGCGGCAAACACTGCCTTCTCGCCATCGAACACGTAGGAGATGTGGTCGAGGGTGTGGCCGGGCGTCTCCACCACCCGCGCCAAAAGACTGCCGACCTTGATCACGTCGGCATTGGCGGCGCGCAGGTCGACATTGGCGATCTTGGCCGACTTGTCGTGCGGCGCGACGACGCGGCAGCCGTATTTCTGCTTCAGCTCGGCGACGCCGCCGACATGGTCGCCATGGTGATGCGTGATCAGGATGTCGGTCAGCGTCCAACCCTCGCGCTCCAGCGCCTTGACGATCGGGCCTGCCTCGGGTGCGTCGATCGATGCCGTCGCCTTGGTCGCGGGATCGTGGATCAGGTAACCGAAATTGTCGGTCAGGCAGGTGAAGGTGCGAATTTCGGCGGCCATGTTATCTCCACGAACAAAAGGACGGGCGTTAACGCGCCCAATATAGGTGTGAAATATGGCGTTAACGCTCATGCGGCAACGCAAATTTCCGCGCGCCGCGGCCTCCGGCGGCATGTTAGGTTGGGATTTATGGACGTCATCGACCTGCGGGACTTCTATTCGCAACGCCTCGGCATCGTGGCCCGGCAGCTGATCAACCGTGGCATCCGTGCGCGATGGCCCAATGCGGAGGGCCTGCGGGTGCTTGGGCTCGGCTATCCGACGCCCTATCTCGGCCTGTTCCGCGAGTCTTGCGAGCGCTGCATCGCCTTCATGCCGGCGGCCCAGGGGGTGCTGAAATGGCCGACCGGCCGGCCGGCGCTGGCGACCCTGATCGATGAATTCTCGATGCCGCTACAGGATGCCGCGGTCGACCGCGTGCTGCTGGTGCATGCGCTGGAAATGTCCGACGATCCGGAGCGGCTGTTGCGCGAGGTCTGGCGCGTGCTGGCGCCGTCGGGGCGGCTGATCGCGGTGATCCCGAACAGGCGTGGCGTGTGGACGCGCACCGATGCCACGCCGTTCGGTCACGGCCGGCCCTATTCGCGCGGGCAGATCACGCAATTGCTGCGGCAGACCTGGTTCACGCCGACCTCGTGGAGCGAGGCGCTGTTCGTGCCACCGGTCGCCGGCGGCTGGTTCCTGCGTTCGGCGATGGCGTGGGAGCGGGTCGGTGCGGCGCTTTCACTGCCGTTCGCCGGCGTGCATATCGTCGAAGCGAGCAAGCAGGTCTACCGCGCGATCCCCGCGCATCGCGAGCGCACGCGGCTGATCCCGTCGCTGCAGCCGGTGCTGGTGCCGTCGTCGAGACGCGGATAACAGAATCAAAAAGGGCGGGTCGCCCGCGGCGCCCGCCCTTTTCTTCAGGATTGATCCGAAGCCTTATTCGTTGCCGGGATTGAAGTCATCGCTCGGCGCAGGCTGCGTGGCCAGTTCTGGACGCGGGCCGTTTGGACGGCGGCGACGGCGCGGGAAGCGCTCACCACGCTCGCTGCGTTCAGCGCCGCCAGTGCCTTCAAAGGCGCCACTGACCGGGGGCTGCGCGCCGCCGGTGATGAAGGACGGCAGGCGATCGACACCGCCGGCATCGGCCAGCACCGGCTGCGGCTGATTCGGCGGCTGCGGCGCCTGATACTGCGGCTGCGGACGATGCTCGCGTTCGCGGTGCTCGCGCGGCTGCTGCTCACGCGGTTGGTGGTCACGCGGCTGGTGCTCGCGCGGCGGCTGTTGGTCGCGCTGGTAGATCTGCTGGCCGTTTTCGCGCACGTAGGGCTGCGGCTGCTGCGGCACGAAGCCCGGCTCCTGGCCGAAGTTCGAATAGCCGTCGCTATCGTCATCGCCGTCGTCGGACTGTGTCACCTCGCCGTCGGGACGCGGCGGTTGCTGATTCTGTCGGAATTGCTCCTGAGCGGTGGCAATGATCCGGTAATAATGTTCGGCGTGCTGGTAGTAGTTCTCGGCGGCGACCGGGTCGCCGGAGGAGCGCGCATCGCGAGCGAGCTGAACGTATTTTTCGGCAACGTGCGAGGCAGTGCCGCGGATCTTGATATCGGGTCCGTTCGATTCGTACACCCGTGTCAGGGGATTCTGGCCGCGTCGGTTATTATTATTGTTGTTGTTATTATTGCTATTATTGTTCCGGTTGCGCATGCGCTTGTTGTTCTGACCGTTTCTCATATGTCGCCTTTATTCCAGCCCTGAAGTTATCAGTTCATAGCCTCGTTCGCTTCGGCGCGCAGTTATGCGTGCGGAATCGTCGTACCGTCCAAATTGGCTTCGATGTCGCCGACCATCTCGTTCAGCAAAGTCGCGTTCAACAATGACGCGTTCCCCAACCGCCAGCGGGTCTCGCCGGCGACCAAATCATTCCGCCCGTCAAGACAGGCCCAGTTCTCTCGCATAAGTCTTCAAGCGCAATTACAGGCTTTCGTTCGCTTGGCGGTCGAGAGCAGCACAGCTCCGGCTATTGCGCTCAATGTGACCTGCGGTTTGGAACCTTTTGATCGGCGGGCTCTCGCTCGAGAACCCTGGTCATCACCCGTTCGCTACGGGGCCAGCACCGATGTTGTGGCCGGAACGTAGTCGTTCCCGGGGGATATTCCAAGAGGTTTTTTTGCGTTCCAATAGGACTTTATCGGGGCAACCGGCGGGCGGAAACCGCCCTTGGGATGCCCGTCAGGTCGGCTCTTGGCAGCCCGGTTGTGGTTAACCCGGCTGCCGTCATCAAGGCGTCAATGTCCCCGCTCTGGCCCTGGCCGGCCTCCACGACGAGGACGCCGTTGGGGGCCAGCAGGCCGGCGGACTGCGCGATCAGCGCCCGGTAGGCATCGAGCCCGTCGGCGCCGCCGTCGAGCGCCGCGCGCGGGTCATGGACGCGCACCTCGGTGGCGAGACCGGCGATGTCGGCGGAGCGGATATAGGGTGGATTCGAGACGATCAGGTCCAGGGGGCCGGACAGGCCAGCGGCGTAATCGCAGGCGATAAACATCGCACGATCGGCGAGCCCGAGCCGCGCGGCGTTCTCGCGTGCCATCGCAAGGGCGTCTGTCGAAATGTCGGTGCCGAAGCCCCGTGCGTTGGGCAGTTCGGATAATAGCGCCAGCAAGATCGCGCCGGAGCCGGTGCCAAGATCGGCCAACCGCAGCGGACGATCGATCGCGCGGTCGGCGCGCAATAGCTCCAGCGCGCGCTCGACCACCGTCTCGGTATCGGGCCGCGGCACCAGCGTCGCAGCGGAGAGTTTTAGCGGCAGTCCCCAGAATTCCCTCATCCCGAGAATGCGCGCCACCGGCTCGCCGGCGAGACGGCGCTGCGCCAGGGCTTCCAGGTGGTCCAATTCGGCCGCGGTCAGGGTGCGATTCGCCGAAATGATCATGCCGGTCAGGTCGAGATCGAGGGCCGCGCCGACCAGAAGCCGCGCATCGAGTTCGGCGGAGTCGTTGCCAGCAGCCTGGAGACGCGCGGTGAGCGCGCGCCTGATGGCTTCGACCGTTTGGCTCACGCGGCCGCACCTTGTGCCGCAAGCTGCGCGGCCTGGTGTTCGGTGGTGAGCGCGTCGATCAGTTCGCCGATCGCCTCGCCCGCGATCACCTGCGGCAATTTGTAGAGCGTCAGGTTGATGCGGTGGTCGGTGACGCGGCCTTGCGGGAAGTTATAGGTGCGGATCCGCTCGCTGCGGTCGCCGGAGCCGACCTTCTCCTTGCGGTCGGCCGAACGCACGGCGTCGATGCGTTGCTGCTCGGCGTCATAGATGCGCGAGCGCAGGATGTTCATCGCCGACGCCCGATTCTTGTGCTGCGAGCGGCTGTCCTGCATCATCACGACGATGCCGGTCGGAATGTGGGTGATGCGGATCGCCGATTCGGTCTTGTTGACATGCTGGCCGCCTGCGCCCTGCGCCCGCATGGTTTCAATCCGCAAATCGTCGCTCTTGATGTCGACGTCGACATCCTCGACCTCCGGCAGCACCGCGACCGTTGCGGCCGAGGTATGGATGCGGCCTTGCGTCTCGGTATCGGGCACACGCTGCACCCGGTGCACGCCGGATTCGAATTTCAACTTCGCGAAGGCGCCGCGGCCCCGCACCTCGGCGATGATTTCCTTGTAGCCGCCGACGGTGCCTTCGCTCGCCGAGATCACCTCGACCTTCCAGCCCTGCAAGGCAGCGAAGCGCTCATACATCCGGAACAGGTCGCCGGCGAACAGCGAGGCCTCGTCGCCGCCGGTGCCGGCGCGGATTTCCAGCACCACGTTGCGGTCGTCCATGGCGTCCTTGGGCAACAGCGCGACGCGGATCTTCTGCCCGAGCTCGTCGATGCGCGCCTGCAGGGTTTCGAGCTCGGCTTCCGCCATGCTGCGCATTTCGGGATCGACCGCTGGATCCGTCAGCAGCGCCTCGGTGTCGGCAAGCTCGCTGCGCGCAGCGCGATAAGCCTTCACCGCATCGATCAGCGGATTGAGCTCGGCAAGCTCGCGCGTGATCGCAACGTAGCGCTCGGAGTTCACCTGGCCGAGCAGCTCGGCCTCCAGCGAGGCATGGTGGGCGAGCAGGATGTCGAGTTTGGCTTCGGGTAGCATGGCAGGTTCTCGGTTTGCAGAGGACGCAAGGTGGCTGACGCGACGAGAGCGTCGCTACAAGGCCAGACCTTCGGCTTCCGCAAATTTCGTCAGTTGCTCGCGAATCGACACGCTGCCGGACGGCGCATCGAGCAGCGGCTCGATCATCGCCGCGGCCTTTTTGGCGTCGAGGTCGAGGATCATCGCCTTGACCGGGCCGTGCGCGGTCGCTGACAGCGACAGCGAGCGATAGCCGAGCGCAATCAGCGCCAGCGCGCCGATCGGCTTCGACGCCATCTCGCCGCACAGCGAAGCGGTTTTCTTCGCGGCCTGCGCCTTGCGCACGATGTCGCGCAGGGCGCGCATGATCGGCGCCGACATGATGTCGAAGCGTTCGGAGACCTTGGCGTTGCCGCGGTCGACCGCGAACAGGAACTGGAACAGATCGTTCGAGCCGACCGAGACGAAGTCGACTTTCTTGAGGAGCTCGTCGAGCTGGTACAGCAGCGCCGGCACTTCCACCATGGTGCCGATGTCGATGCGCTCGGGCAGCGCGTGGCCGTGCTGGCGCAGATAGGTCAGCTCGCGTTCGACGATCGCCTTGGCCTGGTCGAATTCGGCGACCTCGGAGATCATCGGGAACATGATCTTCAGCGCGCGGCCGCCGCCGGCGCGCAGCAGCGCGCGGATCTGGCCGCGCAGCAGGCCGGGACGGTCGAGGCCGAGGCGGATCGCGCGCCAGCCGAGCGCGGGATTTTCCTCGACCACGGTCTCCATATAGGGCAGCGCCTTGTCGCCGCCGATGTCGAGCGTGCGGAAGGTGACGGGCTTTGCGCCGGCCGCATCGAGTACGGTGCGGTAGAGCTGAAGCTGGTCGCTGGAGCGCGGCAGGCTCGGGCTCACCATGAACTGCAATTCAGTGCGGAACAGGCCGATGCCGGCGCTGCCGGTGTCGTCGATATGCGGCAGGTCGATGGTCAGGCCGGCATTGATCAGAAGCTCGATTCCCTGGCCGTCCTTGGTCACGCAGGGCTTGTCGCGCAGCTCCGAATATTGCGCCTGCCGCCGCGCGCGGAAACGGACGCGCTCGGCATAGGCCGATTCGATCTCGGCCGAGGGACGGATATAAATCTCGCCCGAGGTGCCGTCGACGATGATGGCATCGCCGGGATCGGCGATACCAGGCGCATTCGGTATCTCGCCGACCGCGGGAATGCCGAGCGCGCGCGCCACGATCGAGACGTGGGAGTTCGCGGTGCCTTCCTCGAGCACAAGGCCGCGCAGCCGCGTGCGGTCATAGTCGAGCAGCGCGGCCGGGCCCATCGCGCGGGCGATCAGGATGGCGTTGTCGGGCAATTGCTCGCGCGACGGCGCGTGGTTCTGGCCGACCAGCTGCCGCATCAGGCGATGGCCGAGATCCTCGAGATCGTGCAGGCGGTCACGCAGATATTGATCGGTCGAGCGCAGCATGCGCGCGCGGGTGTCCGACTGCACGCGTTCGACCGCGGCCTCCGCGGTGAGGCCGGTGGCGACCGCTTCGTGCAGCTTGTGCGACCAGCCCTGGTCGTTGGCGAACATGCGGTAGGCTTCCAGCACCTCACGGTGCTCGCCGCCTTCGGCGACGTCGCCGCGCTCCAGCATGCGGTCGAGATCGGCGCGGAGGTTCGCCAGCGCGGTGTCGAGCCGCTTGATTTCCTTCGGCAGGTCTTCGGCGATGTAATTGGTGATGACGACACGCGGCTCGTGCAGAACGACATGGCCGAGCGCGATGCCGTCGGAGAGGACTGCGCCGGTTTTGTGCAGCGAGTGCCGTGCCGCCGGCTCCGCGCCGGGCTGCGCCAGCGCGGCGAGCTCGCCGGAGGCGATCATCTCCGCCAGCACCATGGCGGTGGTCTGCAGCGCCTCGACCTCTTCCTCGACATAGGTGCGCTTGGCGCGATTCTGCACCACCAGCACGCCGAGCGTGTTGCCGGCGCGCAGGATCGGCACGCCGAGGAACGAGTGGTAGATTTCTTCGCCGGTCTCCGGGCGGTAGGAGAACGCCGGATGGCTCTGCGCGTCGGAAAGATTCAGCGGCGTCGCCTCGCTGGCGACGAGGCCGACAAGGCCTTCATGCGCGCTCAGCACAGTGCGGTGCACGGCGTCGCGGTTCAGTCCCTCGGTGGCATATAATTCGAGCGTGGTGTCGACCCGCAGCACATAAGTCGAGCAGACCTCGGCCACCATGTTGGCGGCGATCAGCACCACGATCTTGTCGAGGCGTTCCTGGGCGGAGACTTGCTCCGCCATGGTTTCGCGGAGCCGTCTCAACAGGACGCGGGGGCCTCCCGACGCGCTCCGCATATCTCTAAGGCCTCCCCCGCCGAGCCGGCGCACCGAAGGACCGGCCGCTGGCGCAAAACGCATCAAACCCGACAATTTTACTGATTCGGCGTTGCCGCAAGCGCCGTTCTCCGCCGAATCAGGATCGCCAAAACTGTCGCACAGTTTGCGGCAGCCCACCTGACTGGCCGTATAGCCAATCGAGACTTGCTTTGCCAAGCAAAACGCCTGCCAGTAGCAAATAACGTCTGCGTCAGCACAATGCTGCGACCGCTAAGAGAAATTCTAACTCTGGAGTGCGGTTGCAGGAGACCGCTTGCTCCGACCGTGAGGCTGGGGCCTATCTCCTCGTCATTCCGGGGCGCGCCTCTTGGCGCGAGCCCGGAATCCATCGGGCCACAAGCCAGGCAGTGGGATGGATTCCGGGCTCTCGCTTCGCGAGCCCCGGAATGACGAAGGAGAGAGACGCTTTACGCCTGATCGAGCCCGTACAGCGTGTGCAGCGTCCGCACCGCGAGTTCGGTGTAGGCAGCGTCGATCAGCACCGAGAACTTGATCTCGGAGGTGGTGATGGCGCGGATGTTGATATTGCGCTCCGACAGCGCCTTGAAGGCCTTTGCCGCGACGCCGGCATGGCTGCGCATGCCGCTGCCGATCACCGAGACCTTGGCGACATCGGTCGCAGTGTCGAGCCGCTGATAGCCGATCTTCGCCTTGGAGGAGGTAATGGTATCCTTGGCGCGGTTGTAGTCGGTGGCCGGGACGGTGAAGGTGAGGTCGGTGGTCTTGCCGTCCTCCGACACGTTCTGCACGATCATGTCGACATTGATATTGGCATCCGCCAGCGGCCCGAAGATCGAGGCGGCGACGCCCGGCTTGTCTTCGATCTGGCGCACGGAGATCTGGGCTTCGTCCTTGGAGAAGGCGATGCCGGTGACGACGTGGCTTTCCATGATTTCCTCCTCGCTGCAGATCAGCGTGCCCGGCGGCTGGTTGGCGTGCGGGTCGATATCCTCAGGCTTGTCGAAGCTGGAGCGGACGAAGATCGGCATGTTGTGCACCATGCCGAGTTCCACCGAACGGACCTGCAGCACCTTGGCGCCCTGCGAGGCCAGTTCCAGCATGTCTTCGAACGCGATCCGGTCGAGCCGGCGCGCCTTCGGCACCACCCGCGGGTCGGTGGTGTAGACGCCGTCGACGTCGGTATAGATGTCGCAGCGGTCGGCATGCAGGGCGGCTGCGATCGCCACCGCCGAGGTGTCGGAGCCGCCGCGGCCGAGCGTGGTGATGCGGCCGGTCTGCGGGTTGATGCCCTGGAAGCCGGCGATCACGGCGACTTCCTTGCGGTCCTTGAATCGGCCGATGATCTCGGTGCCGTCGATGTCGAGGATGCGCGCCGAGGCGTGGGCGTCGGAGGTCTTGATCGGGATCTGCCAGCCCTGCCAGGAGCGCGCCTGGATGCCGATGCCCTGCAGCACGATCGCGAGCAGGCCGGAAGTGACCTGTTCGCCGGAGGCGACGATCGCGTCATACTCGCGCGCATCATGCATCGGCGAGGCGTCGGTGCACCATGCGACCAGCTCGTTGGTCTTGCCGGACATCGCCGAGACCACGACGGCGACCTCGTGGCCGGCGTCGACCTCGCGCTTCACATGCTGCGCGACGTTGCGGATGCGATCGATATTGGCGACGGACGTACCGCCGAATTTCATCACGAGGCGGCCCATGACGACGCGTCTGTTCCCTTAAGAGGATAAGTAGGGCAACCCGCGCCGAAAACCGCAAGCGCAGGCACCGAAACGCGCGTATACATAGCGCAGCGCCCGGGGGCAAGCCGGTTCCTGTAGGTCTCCTGTAGGTCTCCTGGGGGTCTCTTGCGGGGCTTTCGGGGGTCTTTCGGCCAGTTATGGGCGGGCTGTGGCGCGGCGGTAACTCGAGGCGGATGGTATGGGGCGTTATATCGACGATATCCTGCAGCCTGGCGAAAAGGTGCTGTATTCCACCAATGCGCACTGGGTCTTCTATTGGCCGGCCATCGTGGCCTGGATCGTGGCGGTGGCACTTTTGATCGCCTCGCGCATGGTGACGGTGGACAGCCTCACGCTGGCGTGCCTTGCCTCTGCCGCGGTGGTGGCCATCGCAGCCCTGTACTGGTCCGCCACGGCCTGGTTCCACCGCTGGACCACCGAGACCGACGTGACCAATCTTCGCGTCGTGCACAAAACCGGATTCATCAAGCGGCGGACCTTCGAGATGAGTCTCGACAAGGTCGAGAGCGTCGACGTCAACCAGAGCATCTTAGGGCGCCTCCTGAACTACGGCGACGTCACCATCCGCGGCGTCGGCGAGGGCTTCGAGAATATCCGCACCATCGCCTCGCCGCTGGCGTTCCGCAGTTCGATCACCGCGCGATAGGGGTGCGCGCAACCATGGCCATGCAGACAAGTCTTTCCAGTTCTTCTGCCAATTCCTCCGCCAGTTCCTCGGCCAGCTCGGTCGATCCGGCCGAAATCGCCAAATTCTCGAAACTGTCGGACGAATGGTGGGATCCGCGCGGCAAGATGGCGCCGCTGCACAAGATCAATCCGTTGCGGCTGACCTATATCCGCGATGCCGCCTGCCGCAAGTTCGAGCGCAACGCCAAGAGCCTGAGCTGCCTGTCCGGCTTGCGCATACTCGACATCGGCTGCGGCGCCGGGCTGTTGTGCGAACCGTTCACGCGGTTAGGGGCCCAGGTGATCGGAATCGATCCCTCCGCCAGCAATATCGCCGCAGCGAAACTGCATGCCGACAAAGGGCATCTGTCGATCGACTACCGCTGCACGACGCTGGAAGAGATGGACGTGCGCGAGCGCTTCGACATCGTGCTGGCGATGGAGGTGGTCGAGCACGTCGTCGATGTCGGCGCCTTCCTCAAGCGCTGCGCGGCGATGCTCAAGCCCGGCGGGCTGATGGTGGTCTCGACGCTGAACCGCAACTGGAAAAGCTTTGCGCTGGCGATCGTCGGCGCCGAATATGTGCTGCGCTGGCTGCCGCGCGGCACCCATGAGTGGAGCAAGTTCGTCACCCCCGCCGAGCTCGAGCGCTATCTCGCCGATGTCAGCCTGACCATCACCGAGCAGGCCGGCGTGGTCTACAATCCGCTCGCCGACAAATGGAGCATCTCGTCCGACATGGACGTGAATTACATGGTGGTGGCGGAGGACGTCTGATCGACCCAGGCGATCAGTCTCCCTATCGAAGAACCGTCACGATGGGCCATGTAAATCTCGATATGGACGTGCTGCGAACGCTGATCACGGCACATCGCCTGGGCAGCTTCAGTCGTGCCGCCGACAAAATCGGGCGCTCGCAATCGGCCGTCAGCCAGCAGATCCGCAAGCTTGAAGAGCAGGTCGGCCAACCGCTGTTCGTCAAACAGGGCCGCGGGTTGGCTCTGACCAACGCCGGCGAGGTCATGTTGACCTATGCCCATCGTATCCTGGATATCAACGACGAGGCTGTCGTGGCCGTGCGCGACCAGGCCGTCGAAGGCGTCGTCCGTTTCGGACTGCCTGCCGATTTTGCAGACGTGTGGCTGCCGGCAGCGCTCAGCGATTTCAAGCAAGCCTATCCGGCGATCCGGATCGAGGCCGTGGTCGATCGCAACCGGCGGCTATTGGAGCAACTGGACAACGGAGACCTCGACCTCGTCCTAGCACTCGACAACCCGGCGCGTGCCGATGCGCAGCCGGTGGCGACCTTGCCTGTCGTCTGGATCGGCTCCGCCTCGGCCGGACCGGTCTGGGGCGCGGGCGAGCCGGTGCCGCTCGCGGTGTATGAGGCGCCATGTTTCTTCCGCCAGCGCGCCATTGCCGCGCTCGATCAAGCCGGCATGGCCTGGCGTATCGCGTTTAGCAGCCCGAGCTTGCCCGGGCTTTGGGCCGCGGTCGAAGCCGGCTTGGGGGTGACGCTGCGAACCGCCGTCGCGTTGCCGGATCAATTGCGCGCGCTCCCCGGCACGGCCGGATTGCCGCCTGTGCCGGCGTCCTCGCTCGAGGCTTGTCTGCATGATGCCGGTCGAACGCTTGAGCCGGCAATGCTGCAGATGCGGTCGATCATAAGAAAGACGCTGGAGGACTACCTCGCCAAAACGCAAATTGGTCAGGCCGGCATCGTGCCGTGACGACTGGAAGACGCCGTCGATAAGGCGGCGCAACTCCCATCGGTTTTTCTGAAGGCTCGCATAAGAATAACGGCATTTTATTGCGTGGTCAGATCCCTATCGTCACCGAGGGGATCAATCAGGATATGGAAAGGCCGTTGCATGAAACTCCGCGCGTTGGTGAAGACTATTTGCATTGCTCTGCCGTGCATGATCGCGGCGCTGCCGTCATCTCATGTTCAAGCAGCCGGCGGCGACGCCGCAGCAACCCTCGCAGGCACCTGGACCCTGGTCGCCGCCGACGTGCTGCATGGCGATGGCAGCCGGGGACACGATTACGGGCCTTCACCCAGGGGCATGTTGTTCATCGACGCCGACGGACGTTATTCGCTGCAGATTTTCGATAGCGAGCGAAGGCCCTTTGCAACAGGGGACAAGCTGAAGGCGACGGAGGCCGAATACCGGGCGGCCGTGCTGGGCGTCAGCTCGCATTTCGGCAAGCTCGACGTCGATCCCGTGAAGGGAACTCTGGATTTCCATATCTCGAAAGCATCTTTCCCCAACTGGGAAGGCACCGAACAGGTGCGGCTCTACGAGCTGAAGGCCAACGAGTTGAGCTATCGCGTGCCACCCAGGTCGAACGGCGACACGCCAATTTCGGTTTGGCGGCGCGTCGACTGATCGTGACGGCTCGCTACATCGGCCCGCCATCAACGGCGGGCCGAATGACTTCTTAGATCGAGACAGCGGAGCCGATTGCAGTCCTGCCATGCGACGCTCGGGTTGACCGACTGCACCGAGCCCGGCACGGTGCGCGCATACTCCCGCGCCGCCGGCCCTCCTTTCGCACATGCTCACGATCGCTTCGCTCTGGATTCCCTTCACCATCGTTGCCGCGTTCGGGCAGGTGGCGCGCAATGCGATGCAGCGGCACCTGACGGGGCCGCTCGGGACCTGGGGCGCGACCAACATCCGCTTCCTGTTCGGCCTGCCGTTCGCGGTGGTGTTCTTCGCGATTGCCGTGATCGCCACCGGCGATCATGTGCCGTGGCCGTCACAGTCGTTCTGGCCGTGGCTGGTGCTCGGCGCACTGAGCCAGATCGTCGGCACCGGGTTCATGCTGCTGGCGATGAACGACCGCTCCTTCGTGGTGACCACGGCCTACATGAAGACCGAGGCGATCCAGACCGCGATCTTCGGTTTCATCTTCCTCGGCGATCACCTGACCACGGCCAAGGTGATCGCGATCGTGATCGCAACCGTCGGCGTCGTCGTCACGGCGCTGCGGCCCGGCGGCAATAAGAGCTACGCCGATCTGCGCCCGACGGTGCTCGGCCTCGGTGCTGCCGCCGTGTTCGCGCTCTCGGCGGTGAGTTTTCGCGGCGCGATCATTGCCGTGCCTGATGTCTCGTTCGTGACGGCGGCCTCCTACACGCTGGTGTGGAGCCTGTTTGTCCAGACACTGATCCTGTCGATCTATCTCTTGCTTCGCGCGCCCGACGTGCTGCGGAAAATCATCGGGCTCTGGCGTCCCTCGATGTTCGCCGGCTTCATGGGCGCGTTCTCGTCGCAGTTCTGGTTTTTGGCGTTCGCGCTGACGGCGGCGGCCAATGTCCGCACGCTGGCGCTGCTCGAGGTGCTGTTCGCGCAGGGCGTGGCGTATTTCTCGCTGAAGCATCCGTTCTCGCTGCGCGAGCTCGCCGGCATTGTCCTGATTGTGGTCGGCGTTGCACTGTTGATTGCGGCTTAGTTTTTTGACGCGTTTTCTTCACGCGAACCGGTGCCCATCCCGGATCAAGTCCGGGACAGGCTCTCGCTCGAAAACGCTATGATTAGCCTTTTGCCGCGATCAGCACGGCGCCGGCCGAGATCAGCGCAATCCCGATCCATCCGTAGAGCGAGGGGCGTTCGCCCAAAAACACCACGCCGAACAGCGCCACCAGCACCACGCTCAATTTGTCGATCGGCGCCACCAGCGTGGCTGGGCCGAGCTTGAGCGCGCGGAAATAGCAGATCCAGGACGCACCGGTGCCGAGCCCTGATAGCAACAGGAACAGCCAGGTCTTGCCCGAGATCGGTCCCGATTGCGTGAACTGCCCCGTCGCGAACAGGATCGCCGACAGTGTGATCAGCACGATCACGGTGCGGATCAGCGTGGCGAGATCGGAGTTGATGCCCTCGACGCCGACCTTGGCAAAGATCGCGGTCAGCGCGGCGAAGAACGCCGAAAGCAGCGCCCAGGCTTGCCAGCTTGACGTCAATTACGGTCTTCCGGCAGGGTCGGCAGCGGCGAGACCTCGACGCCTTCGTCGATCAGCGCACGTGCCTCGTCGGGCGAGGCCTCGCCGTAGATCGGCCGATGCTCGATATCGCCGTAATGCATCTTGCGTGCTTCGTTCGGGAACCGCTCGCCGACATTGTCGGCGTTCTTTACGATGTGGTCGCGCAATTCCTTCAGCTTGGCGCGCAGCTCGCGTTCCTGCGCCATCATCAGCGAGGTCGATTCGGTGGCCGGCGCCTCGGCGGACGGCGCCGCGATTTCAGGCGCCGCCTTCGCGCGGCCCTTCTTGCCGATGATGCGCGGGGCCATGATGGCGCGCTCGACCTTGGCCGAACCGCAGGCCGGGCAGTTGATCAGGTGGCGCCGCTCCTGCGATTCATAGGCCGACGAACTCTGGAACCAGCTCTCGAACTCGTGGCCGGTCTCGCATCGCAGATTGTAGCGGATCATGCCGAGCCCCGGACCAGGTGCAGGTGCTCCGGGCCGGCCTTGGGGTCGGCGATGCCGAAGCGTCGTCCGTGCTGCAGCGACGGGATGGTCTTGCGCGCGGTCTCGACCTTGGCGGGATCGATCTTCGCCAGGAACACGCCGGGCTCGAGGTCGCCTTCAGCAAGGATCTCGCCCCAGGGGTCGATGATCAGCGAGTGCCCAAAAGTCTCGCGCTTGTTCTCGTGCAGGCCGGCCTGGGCTGCTGCGAACACGAAGCAGCCGGTCTCGATGGCGCGGGCGCGCAGCAGCGTATGCCAGTGCGCCTCGCCGGTCTTGCGGGTAAAGGCGGAGGGCACAGTGAGGAACGAGGCGCCGGCCTCGGCCAGCGCGCGATACAGCGCCGGGAAGCGCACGTCATAGCAGATCGTCAGCCCGATCCGGCCCCAGGGCAGGTCCGAGATCACGGCGGTCTCGCCCGGCTGGTAGTTGGCGGATTCGCGATAGCTCTCGCCGCCGGGCAGGTCGATGTCGAACATGTGGATCTTGTCGTAGCTCGCCAGCAAATTTCCGTCGGGCCCGATCAGGAACGAGCGGTTCACCGCCTTCTCCGGTGAGAAGCGCAGCGCCAGCGAGCCGATATGGAGATGGATCTTCAGCTCAGCTGCGAGCGCGCGATAGGCTTTCAGCGATTTGTCGTCCTCTTCGCTGGCCAGATGCTCGAACAGCGCCTTGCGGTTGAGCTGCATCATGTTGCTGACTTCAGGCGTCAGTACATAGTCGGCGCCCTGCGCGGCCGCCTCGTGGATCAGCCGCGTGCCCTGCTCCAGGCTCGGCTCGGGGAGAAGCCCGGTGCGCATCTGCACCATGGCGGCGGTGAATGTCATGTCCGTGCTCATCAGGCGCCGCCTCCGTTGGCCAACAGGCCGTCGAGCTTGCCCTCGCGGTCGAGCGCGTAGAGCTCGTCGCAGCCGCCGATATGGGTCTTGCCGATGAAGATCTGCGGGAACGTCGAACCCGCACCGGCGCGGCCGTACATCTCGTCGCGATAGGATGGGTTGCTGGCGACGTTGAGTTCGGTGAATTCAGCGTGCTTGCGTGTCAGCAGCGATTTGGCCGCGCTGCAGTAACCGCAGCCCGGACGGGTGTAGATTTCAATGGCAGCGGTCATGCACTGTGCGCTCGGGTGAACCAGAATGTCAGATTATATGGGAGCACGGTGGCTCTCGACAACCCGGGCGAACACCAGCACGTCGACCTGCGCAGCTTTGGCCCGTAGCAGCGCCCGCGCGCAGGCGTCTATCGTGGCACCGGAGGTCAGGACGTCGTCGACCAGGATGATTCGGCGGCCCTGGATATCTGATTTGCGCTCGTCAGCCACCTTGAACGCGCCCTGGACGCTGCTGGCGCGCTGCGGGCGTGACAGCCCGATCTGCTGCTCGGTGGCACGGACGCGCCGGAGCGCCTCGGAGGCCATCCTGACGCCGCTCTGGCGCGAGATCACTCTGGCCAGCGCGCCGGACTGGTTGTAGCGCCGGCTCCAGCCGCGCTGCCAATGCAGCGGAACCGGTACCAGCGCATCGGCACCGTTTAGCAAATCCTTCCCCGCACGCGCCATCCAGCGGCCCATCGCGGGCGCCAAATCGGTGCGGTCCTGGTATTTCAGTGCGTGCACCAGCGTGTGCGCGACGTCGTCATAGCGTACCGCGGCGCGGGCGCGCTGGTAGGCCGGCGGATGGGCGATCGCCTCCATCGACAGCAGCTCGGGCCCGGGGTCATAAACGAAGGGTATGCCGAGCCGCGGACAAAACGGCGGCGCGATGAACGACAGTTTCGACCAGCATTCCGCGCAGACGCCCTCGCCGGCGACCGGCTCGCGGCACGACACGCAGAGCGTCGGCAGCGCGATGTCGAGCGCGAGGCGGGTGGTGCGCAGCCATGCGCCACCGACAACGCCGGGCGCGCTGCGCAGATGGCTCGCGATCGAGCGTGCCGGTGATGCCTCGGCGTCCGTCGGATCAGGCTAGCGCCGGGACGGGTGGGGCTCAAGCGCCGGATTGTCAGCAGCAATCGTCCAGCGTAACCAACCGGCATGGTTTCGAACCCCAGCACGGCCCCCATCCTGTTCGATCGCGCGCTGCTCGGCGTGCGGCTTGAACGCGCGCGGCGCGATGGTGCGGTGACGTTCCTGCTCGATCGTGCCGTCGAGGATTTGGCCGACCGGCTGCAGGCGGTGTCGCGCAGCTTTGCTGACGCGGCCGATCTCTGGACGCCGGACTCTGGGCTTACGGAGCTGGTGCGCGGACGTATCGGGTCGATCCGCCGGATCGCGTTCGATCCGTCGGAGGCGCTCGGGCTATCACCTGAATCTCTCGACCTCGTCGTCTCGGCGCTGGCGCTGCAGTTCGTCAACGATCTCCCCGGCGTGCTGGCGCAAATCCGCCGCGCGCTGAAGGGCGACGGGCTGTTGCTTGCGGCGATGCTCGGCGGCGATACGCTGACCGAGCTTCGGCAGAGTTTTGCCGCGGCGGAAGCCGAATGCGAGGGCGGCGCGTCGCCGCGCGTCGCACCGTTTGCTGATTTGCGCGATATCGGTGCACTGTTGCAGCGTGCCGGCTTCGCGCTGCCGGTCACCGATGTCGATCGCGTCGTGGTGCGCTACGCCAGCGCATTCGCGCTGATGCAGGATTTAAGGCGCATGGGCGCGACCAACATCTTGCGCGAGCGCCGCCGCACCCCGACCCGCCGCGCCACCCTGCTGCGGATGGCGCAAATCTACACTGAGCGCTTTGCCGATGCCGACGGCCGCATCCGCGCCACCTTCGACATCGTCTGGCTGTCCGGCTGGGCGCCGCATGACAGCCAGCCGAAGCCGTTGAAGCCGGGCTCGGCAAGAGCGAGTCTGGAAGCGGCGGTGAAGGCTTCATCCTCCCCTGGAGGGGGAGGATCGACGCGAATGAAATGAGCGGCGAGGTGGGGTGATCTCTCCACACGGCACTGTTTGAGCTGAGCGACCTTCACCCCACCTCGGTTCGCATTGCGCTTCGCTTCATGCGAATCGATCCTCCCCCTCCAGGGGAGGATGAAGAAAGATCACAGCAACAGATCGATCAGATGCGGCAGCAGCGGAATATCCGCCGGCGGCATCGGGTAGTCGCGCAGCTTGTTGGCGCGGACCCAGGCCAGGGTCTGGCCTTCGCGCGCCACCGCGATGCCCTCCCAGCGGCGGCAGATGTAGAGCGGCATCAGCAGATGGAAGGTCTCGTAGGCGTGGCTGGCAAAGGTCAGCGGCGCCAGACATGGCTCGCTCACCGTGATGCCAATCTCCTCGTGCAGTTCGCGGATCAAGGTCTGTTCCGGCCGCTCGCCGGGCTCGAGCTTGCCGCCCGGGAATTCCCACAGGCCGGCGAGTGCCTTGCCTTCGGGGCGCTGCGCCAGCAGCACACGCTTGTCGGCATCGACGAGCGCGCAGGCGACGACGAGGGTTAGTTTGATATCGGCCATGTGATGCGCATTGTCTGAAATGGGGCAAGCTTTCATTAACCAGCAATCGTGGCAGGGCAAAACGTTTTGTTCCCGCTCGCCTTTCTGCGATCGCAATAAGTTCCCTTTAATCCGTCAACGGCAGGGTCAGGGACGGTCATATACCGATAGAAACCCATACACCCATAAATCCGATGCGCACCTTGATGTCGATCCTCCGCCGCTTTCGCCGCGATCGCTCCGGCAATGTCGCGATTGTCTTTGCCCTTCTCGCGGTGCCGGTGCTGGGCGCCGTCGGATGCGCGATCGACTATTCACGTGCCAACCAGATCCGCAGCAAATTGCAGTCCGCTGCAGACGCCGCGAGTGTCGGATCGATCGCCAAGGCGTCGCCCGGCTTTATCGCCGCCGGTGCGATGACCTCGGATGGCCCGGTCCCGGCGGGCGTCGCTGACGCCACGAAGATATTCACCGGCTATGTCGCCAACCAGGGCGGTTTCACCCTCGGCAGCGCGACGCCGGCCGTCACCAAGAGCGGCGGCGCCCTCACGTCGACGGTGCAGTTCTCGGCCACCGTCTCGACCATGTTCCTCGGCCTGATGGGCAGCAAGACGGTCACGGTGACGGGCACGTCGACCTCGACCGCCAACATGCCGCTCTACATCGACTTCTATCTGCTGCTCGACAATTCGCCGTCGATGGGCGTCGCGGCGACGCCGAGCGATGTGACGACGATGGTCAACAACACGCCCGACCAGTGCGCCTTCGCCTGTCACGACTACAACAACGCCAACAACTACTATAACCTTGCCAAGACGCTCGGCGTGACGACGCGGATCGACGTGCTGCGCACCGCGACCCAGCGGTTGATGGATACGGCGTCGGCGACCGCGACCTATCCCAGCCAGTTCCGGATGGCGATCTACGATTTCGGCGCGTCTTCGGCGACCATCGGCCTGCGCGCGCTATTCGCGCTGTCGGCAAGCCTGTCGAGCGCCAAGACCGCAGCCGGTAACATCGACCTGATGGGTGTCTATGGCAACAATGACATCTATACGGCCGACAAGGACACGCCGTTCTCCACGGTGCTTCCGGCCATCAACAACGTGATCAGTCCGCCGGGCGCCGGTACGTCGTCGGCGCCGCTGAAATATCTGTTCTTCGTGTCCGACGGTGTCGCCGACGAAAACAATGCCTCCTGTTCCAAGACCATGTACAACAAGGATTGGGGCAATATCTCGCCGCGGTGCCAGTCGCCGATCGATCCGACGCTCTGCACCACGTTGAAAAATCGCGGGATCAAGATCGCCGTGCTCTACACCACCTATCTGAAGCTGCCGACCAACCTCTGGTACATGGACTGGATCGACCCGTTCAACCAAGGTCCTTTCGGTCCCTCGCCGAACAGCCAGATCGCGCAGAACATGCAGACTTGTGCCTCGCCTGGCTTCTATTTCGAGGTCAGCCCGACCCAGGGCATTTCGGATGCGATGACCACGCTGTTCCAGAAGGCGGTCGCCGACGCGCGGATTTCGAGCTGACGCCGAAGGCGTCATTCCGGGGCTCGCGAAGCGAGAACCCGGAATCTCGAGATTCCGGGTCTGGTGCTAACGCACATCCCGGAATGACGGAATCAACTACGATAATCCCCGTTGATCGCGACATATTCCTTAGTGAGATCGCAGGTCAGCACGCGGTCGCGGCCCTTGCCGAGGCCGAGCGCGACCTTGATCTGGATCTTCGGCGCCCTCATCGCTTCCGAGACTTCCTTCTCGTTGTAGGACGGATCGCGCGCGCCGCTCTTGGCGACGCGGATGCCGTTGAAGAAGATCGAGAGCTTGTCGCGGTTGGCGGGCTCGCCGGCCTTGCCGACCGCCATCACGACGCGGCCCCAATTGGCGTCCTCGCCGGCGATCGCGGTCTTCACCAGCGGCGAATTGGCGATCGACATCGCGATTTTTCGCGCCGACGGTTTTGTCGTCGCGCCCTCGACGATGACCTCGACCAGCTTGCGCGCGCCTTCGCCGTCGCGCGCCACTTGTTCAGACAGATTTGCGAGCACGTCGTGGAACGCCTTGGCGAACGCCTTCAGCCGCGGGTCGCTGGCGCGGCTGATCTTCGGCGCGCCATGGGCTGCTGCGGCGCCGGTCGCAAACGCCAGCAGCGTATCCGAGGTCGAGGTGTCGCTGTCGATGGTGATGGCGTTGAAAGTGTCCTCGACGCCGGCCTTGAGCAGCGATTGCAGCACGGCTGATGACAGCGGCGCGTCGGTGAAAACGAACGACAGCATGGTCGCCATGTCGGGCATGATCATGCCGGCGCCCTTGGCCATGCCGTTGATCGTCACCTTGGCCTTGCCGAGCTTCACGGTCGCGGTCGCGACTTTCGGGAAGGTGTCGGTGGTCATGATCGCCTTCGCCGCGTCGATCCAGTGGTCGGGCGTCGCTGCCTCGGCAAGCGTCGCCAGCACGCCGTCGAACTTGGTGGCGTCGAGCGGCTCGCCGATCACGCCTGTCGAGGCGAGGAAGATCTCGCCGGCGGTGCAGCCGACCGCCTTTGCCGCGATCTGCGCGGTCAGCGCGGTGGAGTGCTTGCCGGTCTTGCCGGTGAAGGCGTTGGCGTTGCCGGAATTGACCACCACCGCTCTTGCCTGTCCGCCCTTCAGCTTGGCGCGGCACCATTCGACCGGCGCCGACGGGCATTTCGACTTGGTGAAGACGCCGGCCACTGTGGTGCCCTTGTCCAAGAGCGCCAGCAGCACGTCGGTGCGCCCCTTGTAGCGGATGCCGGCGGCAGCGGTCGCAAGCGTTACGCCCGCGATCTCGGGCATGTTGGGAACGTCAGTCGGGGCGAGGGGAGAGACGGCGGTGGACATGGGACGGCTTCCGGCTACGAGGAGGGAAGCGCTGCTTACCATCTCACTCGTCGAAACGGGAGAGGGCGCAGCAGCAATCAAGACGTCGTCCCGGCGAAGCAGGCTGTGCGAGAAGTCGCGCTGCTTGCGACGGGATGGCTGCATCGGCCAGCAA
>NZ_JYMU01000002.1:0-720 GCF_000938235.1 Bradyrhizobium sp. LTSPM299 | reverse complement strand
GCTGCGCGACAGCTTGATCGCCCGGCGCACCCAGCTGAGCAACGCGATCCGTGGCTATGCGGCGGAGCTTGGCCTGATCGCGCCCAAGGGGCTCGACAAGATCGAACCGCTGCTGGCGCAGATCGCACAGGACGAGAGCCTGCCCGCGATGGCGCGCGAAGTGTTTGCGGTCCAGGGACGCCAATACGCCGTGCTGCAAGCCGAACTCAAGCAGCTTGAGGCCAGGCTGATAGCCTGGCACCGGGCCGATGCACTGAGCCGGCGCCTGGCGCAGATCCCCTCCGTCGGCCCGATCACGGCAACGCGGCTGGTGATGAAGACGCCCGATCCGCATGCGTTCCGCTCCGGCCGGCATTTTGCGGCCTGGCTCGGCCTCACGCCAAAGGATCATTCCACCGCCGGCAAGACCAGGCTCGGCAAGATCACGCGGGCCGGTGACGAGGACCTGCGCCGCCTGTTCGTGGCGGGGGCGACCTCGGTCATCCAGCAGGTCCGGCGAGGCCGAGGCCATCCGTCGCGGTGGCTGGTGGCGCTGCTCAAGCGCAAGCCGCCGAAGCTTGCCGCGGTGGCGCTCGCCAACAAGGTTGCCCGCATCGCCTGGAAGCTGATGGCAACAGGCGAGAGTTACGATGCCGCGCGGCTCGATGCCATGGGAGCCGTCGCCTAACAGATTGGCCGGCCGGCGGGTTCGCCCACCGGCCGACCCGGAAGCTGCAAGAG
>NZ_JYMU01000019.1:0-157139 GCF_000938235.1 Bradyrhizobium sp. LTSPM299 | reverse complement strand
TTACGCCCTTCAAGTCGAGCGGCGCCGAACTGGTCATGGGCAGCGGAACCTTCGTGGCGCCGAAGACGCTAGAGGTCCGGCTGAACGACGGCGGTATGCGGCGGCTGACCGGCGACAAGGTCATCATCGATGTCGGTTCGCATGCGGCGATACCGAGCATTCCCGGCCTCGCGGAAGCCCACCCGCTCACGCATATCGAGGCACTTGAGCTGGATGCGGTGCCCTCGCATCTGATTGTGCTCGGTGGCGGCTATGTCGGTCTGGAACTGGCGCAGGCCTACCGCCGCTTCGGCAGCCAGGTCACGGTCATCGAGGCCGGCTCTCAGCTCATGAGCCGCGAGGATTCAGGCGTCGCGGACACTATGCAGCGGATCCTGCGCGAGGAAGGCGTTCGGCTTCTGCTGTCTGCCACCACACTGAGCGTGAGCGGCCGCTCCGGCGGCGAAGTGACCCTCGCCGTCCGCACGCCGACCGGCGATGAGAAGCTCCAAGGAAGCCATATCCTCGTCGCGGCAGGGCGCGTGCCCAATACGGCCGGAATCGGACTTGAGGAAGCCGGCGTCGAACTGGACGCGCGCGGCTACATCCGCGTCAACGACCGGCTTGAAACAACCGTGCCAAATGTCTGGGCTGTCGGTGACTGTGCCGGCAGCCCGCAGTTCACGCACGTCTCGGTCGACGATTTCCGCATCATCGCGGACAACCTGACCGGCGGTACGCGCAGCACGGGTGACCGGCTGGTGCCGTACTGCGTGTTCACCGATCCGCCGCTCGCCCATGTCGGACTGAGCGAACGCGACGCGCAACACATGGGCGTTGCGGTGCGCGTCGCCTCGCTGCCGATGGAGGCCGTGCTGCGAACCCACACAACAGGAGAAACCTCCGGCTTCATGAAGGTTCTCGTCGGCGCAAGCGACGATCTCGTTCTTGGCTTCACGATGATCGGGTCTGAGGCCGGCGAGGTCATGGCCGTGATGCAAACGGCGATGCTCGCGCGACTACCCTACACGACCCTGCGCGACGCCGTCATCGCGCATTTGACGGTGGCTGAAGGACTGGGGCAGCTAATGGCGAACGTGCCGCCTCGTTGAGGGATGATGGATATCGGCATCCAGATGGTTCGATAGGCAAGCTTGCGGACAGAGTCGCCGTTTGGCGGTGGTGACGTTGGTGGTGGCACCGTGCTGATGAAGCGTTGGGTGCTGAGAAAGGCGCTCACATTGGTGCCGAATTAGGTGCGCCCGCGGGGATCGCGTGCGCCGACGAAGTGACGGAACGATGTCGCCTAATGGGCACAGTTCGAATTGCTCCGGAACCTGCGAATCCCTGTCGCGTTGCTTCGATGTCACAACAGGAGACGCCCATGGCGGTAGCGAAGAAGACGACGGCGCGCGGGCGAAAATAGGATCGGGCGCGGGTGGCTGGCGGGCAGGACTACGAAGTGCGGTACGAGGCGAAGAAGACCGGAAAGTCCGCACCGGCGGTGAAAAAGGCGGTCAAAAGGTCGGCAACACGCGCAAACGTGTGGAGAAACGGCTAGGCCGGTGAATTAGAGGATTAGGTTGGCATCGTTGCTCGGCGCCGGTCCTTCTAATCGGAAGGACATTCCGGGCAGGTATCACCGATCGAGTTCAGCACTTCGCGAACTTGCGCCGCCGCTGCATCAGGGGAGACCCCTGCCGGCGGGTCTTCACGGGCGATATCGATCGCTCGCTCCCATGCATGCGGATCGGCGCGGTCCTGCATCCAACCGTGTTCCTCGCACTCGCGGATGGCGCCAGCGTTCTGAAGCACGTCAATCGCCCATCCGCGCATCGTCCGTATCGCCGGCCTTCGTTCACTTGTCATCAGCATGGAAATGGCTCCTGACGGCGAATCGTTTTGTCCGTCATTCGTTCCGCCCGATAACACATGGCTGGGATTCGCAACGGTGGGAGCAAGGTTTGGTTCGAATCTTTGACGCTCAGACACCCAGTCCCTGAACTTAGTCTTCCTGGCTTTTCGTTTGAGCGCGTGCGGCAAGTGCCGCACCGGGCTCTCGTGAACCGAGCCGCCAAGGCGTCTCGGCCATCCGGCTTCGATCCCTCGCGCGATCATGAGTCGCTCGCCGGAGGCACTCGCCCTCGGTCCCGCCGTCATTTCATTCCGGCGTCGCTATCACTGCCCTTCGTTCGGGTGCCTTTTTAACCGGTCTCGCGACTGCACTCGGTCCCGGGTCCCGCCGCTATCGCGTCGGCGCTATGCTGACCCTCCTGCGGGTGCCTCTTTCTCTTGCCTGCGCATCGCTCCGGCGCTTTTCGCTACCCCTCTGCGAGGCCGCTTTTCATCGGAAATCGGGTGGAAGGCGGTGCGCCCGAACTTCTATCGTGCTCGGGAAACGGGAGCACGACATGCGCAAATTTCATTCTATAGCGGCCCTGTGCGGTGATGGCTTTAGGCCAGAGCTACGGGAATTGTTTGACCGGTTGGCGGTTGATCCCAATTCCGAGTTGTTCGTGAGACATGATGGTATGTTGCAATCCGGTCCTGACCCAAAATCTCTCGAAGCCCCTCCGGTCGAGCGCGCAATACCTAAGAGAGTGGCCTAGGGCAAGATGAGTCGCGCCGCCAAATGGAGCACGCATACGCAGTGGGCATAACCGTCTTGGCGGGGCACCAGACGTAAAGAACAGTTGACCACGCCCGCAATTAGAGACCGCTCCTGCGGCTGCCTCTTTCACTGCGCTTCGCCCCGGCGCATTTCGGCGCTTCCCCGCGAGACCGCTTTGTCGGCTGCGCTTAAGCCCCGCGTCGCGGGTCGTTAGGGTGTCCATCCTGCCAAAAAGACAGCCGCGCGCATGCGCAGTCCGTTTTCCCTTCACTGCCGTTGAGAGTGAGAGTGCGGGCCGGATCTGCCGCGACGGGTTGAAGATCGGAGGAGAGGCGTCCGGTGCCCGTCGCGGAGAACCGCGATGTCTGGACATACCGCCCGAGTTCGTGTCGGCAACGACCGCGCGAGCCTTTACACCGAAATTACCGACAAGATCATCGCCGAGCTGGAGGCCGGCCGTATCCCGTGGGTGCAGCCATGGGGGACGGCGGCGATCAAGGCGCCGCTCGCGATGCCGCGTAACGCGTCGACGCAGCGCGGATATTCCGGGATTAATGTGCTGATCCTATGGGGTTCAGTTATCGAGCACGGGTTTTCCGGACAGAGCTGGCTCACTTTTCGCCAGGCGCTCGGGCTTGGCGGCCATGTCAGGAAGGGCGAGCGGGGAACGACCGTCGTCTATGCCGATCGCTTTACCCCGGACGACGAACGTCGGCGCGCCGCGGATGCCGGTGAAGAGCCGGGTGCCATCCCGTTTCTTAAGCGCTTTACCGTCTTCAACGCGGACCAGTGCGAAGGCTTGCCCCGGGAGATTGCTGCTTCGGTCGTCCCGCCCCTGCCAGATCAGATTGAGCCCCGAGCCGAGGCGTTGATCGCAGCTACCGGCGCGGATTTCCGCATCGGCGGTGCGCGCGCCTACTACAACACGACGGGCGATTTCGTGCAGGTCCCACCGCCGGCTGCCTATTTCGAGCCGATCAATTGGCACCGGACCGCTTTTCATGAACTCGGTCATTGGACCGGCCAGGCGTCCCGCCTCAAACGCGACCACTCGGGTTCGTTCGGCTCAAAATCATACGCGCGCGAGGAACTGGTCGCAGAAATGGCGGGTGCCTTCGTTTGTGCCTCGCTCGGTATCGTGCCGACCGTGCGCCACGCGGACTACATCAGGTCCTGGCTGGAGGTGCTGCGCGAGGATAATCGCGCCGTCGTGCGCGCCGCGAGCGCGGCATCAAAAGCCGCCGATTTCCTGCTCGCCTTTCTGCTGCACGCGATTGATTCCGTCGTTGAGGGCAACGAGGAGGCCGCGTGATGCATCCGCACGTCGTTTCAGTGTCCGCCTTCAGTTGGTGCTGCGCGTCAGAGAGTGAGAGGCGCGCCGGCTTGTCTGTGACGGGTAGGAGGTCGAGAGAGAGTCTTTCGGCCGCCCGTCGTGGAGAATCCGACATGGCAAGCGTTCAGAAAATCAAGCTCAGTCCCTCCCGCGATATTCCCTTCAACAAACTAGTGCTCAGCCAGTCCAACGTCCGCCGCGTGAAGGCCGGCATCTCGATCGAGCAACTGGCGGAGAGCATCGCTCAGCGCACGCTGTTACAAAGCCTGAGCGTTCGTGCGGTCGTCGATGCCGACGGCCAGGAGACCGGCATGTTCGAGGTGCCCGCCGGTGGACGCCGCTACCGTGCGCTCGAACTGCTGGTGAAGCAGAAGCGTATGGCGAAGACGCAACCTGTCCCCTGCGTGGTTCGGGATGGCGGCATCGCCGAGGACGATTCCCTCGCCGAGAACGACGAGCGGGTCGGTCTGCATCCGCTCGATCAGTTCCGCGCGTTCAAGCTGCTGCGTGACGGTGGCATGAGTGAAGAGGATATCGCCGCGCGGCACTTCGTCTCGCCGGCGATCGTCAAGCAGCGCCTGCGTCTGGCGTCAGTGTCGCCGAAACTGCACGACGTCTATGCCGACGATGGCATGACGCTCGAACAGTTGATGGCCTTCTCGGTCACGGCCGACCAGGCGCGTCAGGAGCAGGCCTGGGACAATGTCACCAGATCGGGCAACGACGAGCCATATCAGATCCGGCGGATGCTGACGGAGAACACCGTGCGCGCTTCCGACCGTCGGGCCCAGTTCGTCGGACTGGATGCCTACGAGCGTGCCGGCGGCACCGTCATGCGGGATCTGTTCGCACACGACGATGGCGGCTGGTTGCAGGATGTGCCGCTGCTCGATCGTCTCGCTACCGAGAAGCTGAAGGCCGAGGCCGAGACGATCGCGGCCGAAGGCTGGAAGTGGATCGCGGTGGCCGTCGATTTCCCCTACGGTCACACTAGCGGGTTGCGCGAGATTGAGGGCGAACCGACTGATCTGACGGAGGAGGAGCGGGCGACGCTTGACGCCCTCAGCGCCGAGCACGCCAAGATAGAGGAGGATTACCAGGACGCCGACGAACTGCCCGACGAGATTGATCAGCGCCTCGGAGAAATCGAGGCGGCGCAGTCCGTCCTGGAATCTCGATCGCTTATCTACGATCCGGCCGAGATCCCCCGCGCCGGCGTCTTCGTCAGCATCAATGCCGAGGGTTTGCTGGCGATCGCCCGTGGCTACGTGCGGCCGGAAGATGAGGCGCCCAGCGTCGTCGATCCCGAAAGCGAAGTACAAGGTGACGGAGAGACCAACGATGACCGGCCTACGACCAATGGTGTGGTCCAACGCGCGGTCATCTCTGTCGGCGGTGCGCCATCCGAACCCGTCGAGGAGGACGACGACGACACGGTCAAGCCGCTGCCGGATCGGCTCATCATCGAGCTGACCGCACATCGCACACTGGCCTTGCGCAATGCACTGGCGAACGATCCGGCCGTCGCCTTCCAGGCGGTATTGCACAATTTCGTGTTGGCGACCTTCTACCGCTTCTCGTCCTCGAGCGGCTGCCTGGAAATCGCCATCCGGACCCCGACATTCCCTACTCAAGCGCCCGGCTTGAAGGAGAGTGCATCAGCGGAGGCTATCGACGGGCGCAATGACGGATGGAAAGCCCGCCTGCCCAAGGACGAAGCTGATCTATGGAACGTGCTCACGGCGTTCGACGGGAAAGAGCAGGCCGCGTTGTTCGCGCATTGTGCATCATCCGCGGTCAATGCGCTCTACGAGCCCTCCAACCGCTACAATGAGGGCCGCGTCTCCGCGAACGGCATACGCCGAAGGCTCGATCACGCTAACGTTCTTGCCCGCGCCGTCGGTCTCGATATGGCAGCAGTGGGCTGGAAGCCGACCGTCGACAACTATCTGGGCCGGGTCACCAAACCTCGCATTCTCGAGGCCGTACGCGAGGTAAAGGGCGAGCAATCGGTGCAGCTCATCGACCACCTCAAGAAAGGCGATATGGCGCGGGAGGCCGAGAGACTGCTCGAGGGGACCGGATGGTTGCCCGAACCACTTCGTCTCGATGAGGTGGGCGCGGTAGGAGAGCCGGCTGCAGATCCCGAAGCGTTACCGGAATTCCTCGCGGCCGGCGAGGACGAAGCTGACACCGAGGCCGACGACGACCGGCCACACATCATTGCGGCGGAATAAATCTCCCAGGTGTGGGGGCTCCGGCCAACCCACACCTTCTTATCCCGTCCCAAGCCCGGCATTCCGTGCCGGGCTTTTTCTTTCGAGGAGCTCCAAGATCATCCCGGTCCAGCTCGCACGAATCTTTTACCATCGCTTCTCAGCGCTGATGCGTAGCTGAACTGGGTTCGGAATTCTCTGCGGTGTCATCGTCGTCCAATTCGACGAGATAGACCAGTATCATTCCGTCGGATGGTTGAGCATCTTTGGAAGCATCGGCAAATGTTGCGATCTCGTCCGCGTAGCCCATGCGTGCTCTCAGGAGGGCTTTGCCATCCCACAACGGTGTGCCGTTGGAATTTGCTGACGTGAAATCTTCACCGAGCCACGGCGCGTTGCAAATTTCGTTTGCTTCACGGAGGCTCTTTGCTTCGAACGTCACCGTTGGGGTGCCGCCGATCTCGATCGTAAAGACCGAAGGAAAAAGCGTGGGCGTCATGTTCGCTTTGCCTTTTCGGCGGCTTCCCGCGCCAAACGCAATGCTTTCAAGCTTCGCGATTTTCGTCAAAAGCCTTTTGTGCCTTTTCGTGCTCGCTTACGGCTTTCTCAGTCTTGACCTGCCCGAATACTTTCAGCGCCTCTCGTTCGGCTGGCGTGACCCGTCGTTTGAGCTTTTGGTCGTTCATCTCATCACTTCGTCGCGATTCTCGCTGGGCAGAAAGATAGCGCGCCCATTCGTGAGACGAAAGGGCTGTTTCCTTTCGCTTCCTCGGTGCGCAGCCACTTGGTCTGGAACTTCCTGGCGGTCAGTTAGCGTCCTCGTAAGAGTGAGAGGCGGGCCGGGATGGGTTTGAGCCGGCGCGGTCGAGAGAGCGCCCTGCGGCTCGATCCTTCCCCGCTCTCCGAGGCTTCCTCCATGACGATCATTCCCGCATCCGTGGCCGCCGTTGCGGCCGCGCCGCTTCCCGTTACGCCCGCTTCTCTGAACAAGGCCGGCGCGATCGCTATCGCCGCGCAACATCTTCGTCTGCATCTGGAGCGCGGTCAGCGCGTCGATGCGGCGATATTGCGCACAGCGATGGAAAACGCCTTTGGCGCCTCCGACGCCAATGGTGGATGGGACTGGAAGACGGCCTACGACGCCTGTGAAGCAGCCACCGTCCTTTTTCTTCGCAAGTTTGGTCCGGCCATGCGCGCGCGTGCCGATTCGCCCGCCGCGATGCTGCCGATGCTGGCAAAGTTCGCCGGACTTCTTCCCACCCACACCCGCCGTTCGGAAGAGAGTGACGCGCTTCAGCAGTTTAGCACACCCATCGCGCTTGGTTTCGCAGCGTGCGCCGCGGCCGCGATCACGCCGGCGGATGTTGTGCTTGAGCCGTCGGCTGGCACGGGCTTGCTCGCCGTCCAGGCCGAGCTGTCGGGTGCGTCGCTCGTTCTGAACGAGTTCGCCGAAACCCGCGCTGGACTTCTTTCACTTCTCTTTCCCGGTACGCCTGTGACGCGCTTCGACGCTGCGCACATCGACGATCATCTCGATACCGGCATCAAGCCAAGCGTCGTCCTGATGAATCCGCCATTCTCGGTCGTCGCCAACGTCGATCGCCCCATGGCCGACGCTGCCTTGCGAAATATCGCGTCGGCCTTGGCGCGGCTCCCCGAAGGCGGCCGGCTGGTCGCAATCACCGGGGCGAGTTGTTCCCCGGACAATCCGGTCTGGCGCGATGCCTTCATCCGGTTGCAGGATCGCGGGCGCGTCGTCTTCACCGCCGCCATTATTGGTGGGGTCTTCGCGAAGCACGGCACCGCCATCGAGACACGGATGACCGTGTTCGACCGGTTGCCTGCGGACGATGCGACGACATTTCGGTCGCCTCTCGGGGTGGCGCCGGACGTTGCCACGCTGCTCGGATGGGTCACGGAGTACGTTCCGGTACGACTGCCGATCACGATGACAGTCGCCGCTTCGCCAAGCGCGCTTCCGGGCATTCCGCGAACCGTCCGCGCCTATGCAATGCGCCCGTCCGGCATCGCGGCTCCCACGGCGGATCCGACGGCGGTTGAATTCGCCTATGAGACCGTTGCTTGGACACCGGCTGAGGGCGGCCGGATCACCGAAGCGCTTTACGAAGAATATTTTCTTCAATCGATCCGTATTCCCGGCTCTCAGCCACATCCCACCAAGCTGGTCCAATCAGCCGCCATGGCGTCGGTGGCGCCGCCGGTCCCGTCCTACCGGCCGCACCTTCCGGCCCACATCATCGCCAACGGTCTGCTGTCCGATGCGCAGCTTGAGTCCGTCATTTATGCGGGCGAGGCGCATTCCCAGCTCCTTGCGGGATCATGGACCGTTGACGAGACCTACGACCTGGTCTGCGCGGCGCGCGACGGTGCGGACAATGCCGTGCAATTCCGGCGTGGCTGGTTTTTGGGAGACGGCACCGGTGCGGGGAAGGGCCGTCAGGTCGCCGGCATCCTGCTTGATAATTGGCTGAAGGGCCGCCGCCGTGCGGTGTGGATCAGCAAGTCCGACAAGCTGATCGAGGATGCCCAGCGCGACTGGTCGGCGCTCGGCATGGAACGGCTGCTGGTCACGCCGTTGTCGCGCTTCCGCCAGGGCACGCCGATTCGTCTGGAGCAGGGCGTCCTTTTCACCACCTACGCCACGCTGCGATCCGACACGCGCGACGAGAAGGTTTCGCGGGTCAAACAGATCGTGGAATGGTTGGGCGCGAACTTCGACGGTGTCATCATCTTCGACGAGTCTCACGCGATGCAGAATGCCGCAGGCGGCAAGGGCGAACGCGGCGACCAGGCCGCGTCGCAGCAGGGCCGTGCGGGGCTTCGCCTTCAGCACGCGCTGCCGAACGCGCGCATCGTCTATGTCTCGGCGACCGGCGCCACCACGGTTCATAACCTCGCCTACGCTCAGCGCCTCGGGCTGTGGGGCGGCGAGGACTTTCCGTTCGCGACGCGCAGCGAGTTCGTCGAGGCAATCGAGGCGGGCGGCGTCGCGGCAATGGAGGTGTTGGCACGCGACCTCAAGGCGCTCGGTCTCTACACGGCGCGGTCGCTGTCCTACGAAGGCATCGAGTATGACCTGATTGAGCATCAGCTCACTGATGAGCAAATCCGCATCTATGACAGCTATGCCGGCGCCTTCGCGATCATTCATAATAATCTCGCCGCGGCCATGCGGGCTGCGAACATCACCGGGGCGACTGGCACGCTGAACGCGCAGGCCAAGTCCGCCGCCAGATCAGCGTTCGAATCGGCGAAACAACGCTTCTTCAATCATCTCATCACGGGGATGAAGACACCGTCGTTGATCGCCTCAGTCGAACGTGATCTGAGAGACGGTCATGCGGCTGTGATCCAGATCGTCTCGACCGGCGAGGCGTTGATGGAACGCCGGCTCGCCGAAATCCCGACCGAGGAATGGGGCGACGTCCAGGTCGACATTACACCGCGCGAATATGTGCTGGATTATCTGACGCACAGCTTCCCAACCCAACTCTACGAGCCGTTTACCGATAGCGAAGGTAACCTGTCATCGCGGCCGGCCTTCCGAGATGGCCAGCCGGTGCAATGCCGGGACGCCATCGCGCGTCGTGACCTCTTGATCGAGAAGCTGGCGTCGTTGACGCCGGTTCATGGCGCGCTCGATCAGATCGTGCAGCGTTTTGGGACCGACATCGTGGCCGAGGTGACGGGCCGCTCCCGCAGGATTGTCCGCAAGCGAGGGGGTGATGGCGTCGATCGATTGGTCGTCGAGAACCGCGTCGGCTCCTCCAACCTCGGCGAGGCCCAGGCGTTCATGGATGACGTCAAACGCATCCTCGTCTTCTCCGACGCCGGCGGTACCGGGCGTTCTTATCACGCGGAGCTGTCGGCAAAGAATCGGCGTTTGCGCACACATTATCTGCTGGAAGCCGGATGGAAGGCCGATGCCGCCATTCAGGGATTGGGCCGCACCAACCGCACCAACCAGGCGCAGCCGCCGCTGTTCCGGCCCATCGCCACCAATGTGAAGGCCGAGAAGCGCTTTCTCTCGACCATCGCGCGGCGTCTCGACACGTTGGGCGCCATCACCAAGGGACAACGCCAGACCGGCGGGCAGGGCCTGTTCCGCCCCGAAGACAATCTCGAGAGCCATTACGCGCGCGATGCGTTGCGCCAGCTCTATGTCCTGCTCGTTACCGGCAAGGTCAGGGATTGTTCGCTTCAAACGTTCGAGGATGCGACCGGGTTGAAGCTAACCGATGACAATGGCATGAAGGACGAGTTGCCGCCGATTACCACCTTCCTCAACAGACTGTTGGCGCTGACTATTGATCTCCAGAACATCCTGTTTTCCGCGTTCGAGCAGTTGCTGAGTGCGCGGATCGAGGGCGCGATCGCGTCCGGCACCTATGATGTCGGACTGGAGACGTTGACGGCCGAGAGCTTCGTCGTCGGCAACCGGCAGGCGATTTATACCCATCCCGGCACCTCTGCGGAGACGCGCCTGTTGACCGTTACCCAGCGCGAACGCAACCGGCCGGTCACGCTCGATGAGGCGCTGAAGCGCCTCTCCGACCCCCGCGGGGTTCTTCTGATCAACAGCCAGTCGGGCCGCGGCGCCGTGCAGATCCCGGCCCGAAGTCTGATGCTCGACGACGGCGAGGTCGAACGCCGGGTCCGCCTCATCCGCCCGATGGAACATCCCACGATACCGTTGGCTATGATGCCGCAGACCAATTGGCGGGAAGTCGACCGCGACAGCTTCGCCCGCGCCTGGGAGGCCGAGATTGCCGAGGTTCCAGAGTTCACCGATAGCGAAATCCATATCGTTGCAGGCTTACTGTTGCCGATCTGGAAGCGCCTGCCGAATGAATCGACACGGGTCTATCGGCTCCAAACCGACACCGGTGAGCGCCTCATCGGCCGCAAGGTCTCACCCGCGTGGGTCGCCAGTGTGCTGGAAGCCGGAACGTCGAGTCTTTCCCCGGACGCCGCCTTCACAGTGCTGATCGATGGTAAGACCATTCTCGATCTCGCCGAGGGTCTTCAGGTCAGGCGCGTCCGCGTGATGGGCGCAAACCGAATCGAATTGACTGGTTTCTCTGAGCCGATGCGGGATCGACTGCGCGCCTACGGCCTGTTCGGCGAAATCATTTCGTGGAAGTTGCGTTTCTTTGTCCCAGTCGACGCAACCGGTCCCGCGATCCTGGCCAAGGTTCTGGAGTGCTATCCGATTGCCCGCATCGCCGATCGGGCGGCGGCGTGACATGCCGCGCAATGCGGCAGAACTGGCGCATCGCCTCGCGCGCGAGGCCGAGGCGGTGTGCCGTCATTATCTCTCCAACGGGCGTCGCGTCGGCAATTACTGGCTAGTCGGCGACGTCAGGAACACGTCCGGCCGATCGATGTTTGTCCGCCTGAAACCGAAAGGCACGGGCGGTCGCCCGGCCGGCAAATGGACCGACGCAGCGACCGGCGAGCATGGTGACCTCCTCGACGTGATCCGCGAAAGTTGCGGCTTGGTCGATTTCCACGACATAGCCAATGAAGCCCGACGCTTTCTGAGCTTGCCGCGATCCGAACCCAAATCTGACAGTCGATCGCGCCTGCCATCGGTACCGACCGGTTCACCTGAATCGGCACGGCGTCTATTCGGCATGTCGCAGCCGATTGCCGGCACGGTTGTGGAGACTTACCTGCGGGGACGCGGCATCACTAATCTGCACGGCATCGACAGCCTGCGATCCCATCCGCGCTGCTACTATCGTCCCGATGTAGACGCCGCGACCGAAGTCTGGCCCGCAATGATTGCGGCTGTTACCGATTTGAAAGGCCATATCACCGGAGCGCATCGCACCTGGCTCGATCCGTCAGGGCGCGACAAGGCACCGGTCGATACCCCACGCCGGGCGATGGGTTACCTTCTCGGGCACGCGGTCCGTTTCGGTCTGGCTGGCGACGTGATGGCGGCGGGCGAGGGCATCGAGACCATGCTGTCGCTCCGCTGCGTTATGCCCAGCATGCCGATGGTCGCAGCGCTCTCAGCCGCGCATCTGACAGCCATCCTGTTTCCGGCAGCGCTGCGCCGACTCTATATCGTCCGTGACGATGATCGGGCGGGCGATGGCGCGGTGGCAGGACTGTTCGACCGGGCGCAGTCAGCCGGAATCGAGGCGACAGTGCTCTCGCCGCAGTGTGGCGATTTCAACGAGGATCTGCGGAATTTTGACATCAACGCGCTAGGTGCAGCGTTGCGCATCCAGCTCACCCTGGAGGACGTTGGTCGGTTCTTGATCGCGGGGGTTTAGACGAGAACAGGGGACGAGGCTGGTACTCCGCCCGGACGGTGCGCCCCAATCCTCAGGCTTCTCTTTGTTCGGAGAGGGCCGCGCTCACGGCCTTCTTGAGAGGGCGACCCTGCGGCAAGCGGTCCGGCCACGCAATGGCGTCCGCCGACTATTTTCCGTCGCGCCCTAATGGGCGCTTTACATCGCGAGGCAAAATAGCCGGCTCCCGCCATCCTTCGCTTCGCTACGGCCGCTGTCGCTGCGCTCGGCGGTGCAGGTCCGGTCCGCCCGCCGCCTTTCGTCGCCATGAAGGCCGCGATGAGCGCGACCAATCCGACCAAGGAAAGCCGCCATGACGATCGAGCGCACCGAGACCGACTACGAGCAGCCGCACACCACATCCCCAACGGATCACGTCCTTACCGAACTCCAGCTTCACGGCTACCGCCCCTTCCAGGACGAACCCGACCCGAGGCCGCTACCCGAGGCCCGCATCGTCGCTGCCGCCGTCGCCGATATCTTCGACGCACTCATCGCGAGCTTGAGCGAAACCCGCCTCGAACCCGACCTCGAGGATCTGCTCTGGTCAACCGTCAATCTCTTCCACCGCGCCAACGAACGCATCGAACGCGAACTCGACGACAACGAACAGGCACAGAAGCGCAGCCAACGCGACCAGGACGGCTCCGAAATCCGCTCGGTCGAACTCGAGCGCCTCACTGCCGAGGGCATGACGCTGATCGAGCGGCGCAACAGCATGGAATATTTCCGCGACCAGGCAGCCGAACACTTCGCCCGCCATATCGGATCGCACTGGCATCCGCGCAGCGGTTCGATGGTGAACCACCGCGCCTTGACCTCGGCTGTCATCGATAGTCGCGACTTCCTCGCCGCCAAACACCGGGCCGAGACTGAGGTGCTATTGCCCGCCGGGCCGAAGATCGCCTTCACCGGCGGCCTGGACTGCAACGATCATCGCCTGATCTGGGACAAGCTCGATCAGGTCCACGCCAAACATCCGGACATGGTTCTCTTGCACGGCGGTTCGCCGAAGGGCGCCGAGCGTATCGCCGCCCGTTGGGCCGACCATCGCAAGATTCCGCAAATCGCCTTCAAACCCGATTGGACCAAACACGCCAAGGCAGCACCCTTCAAGCGCAACGATCAGATGCTCGATGTGCTGCCGATCGGCGTCATTGTCTTCCCCGGCACCGGCATTCAGGAGAACCTGGCTGACAAGGCACGGAAGCTCGGCATCCCCGTCTGGAAATTCGGCAATAGCGGCGCGTAAGCGCCGCCTCTCCGAGGTCGCATAAAATGACACTCAACTCGCTTGCGCAGCTGCAACGGTTGATTTCCCTGGTCGTAAAGGACTGCTGCCCGTGCCGTCTTGCGGAGGTCGGAAATCGGGCGGCAGACCGAAGGTCTCTGCTCCAAAGTCCGTCGCATCGATCGATCCGATCGTCAGTTGAGACAACGAAGCAAGAGGAGATAACATGTCGAGACAAGATGAAAACAAGGCCATCGTCGGCCGCTGGTTCACCAAGTTCTGGGGTGAGGCGTGCGATCTCGGAATCGTCGACGAACTCGCTTCGCCGGATATGCTCCTTCAGTACTCACTGCACGAGCCACGTCGGGGACGGGAAGACATCAAGGCTTTCATGACGGATTTCCGTAAGGCCTTTCCCGATCTCAACTTCTGGGGCGCCGCCGATCTAATCGCGGAGGGCGACTATGTGGTCGGCCGCTGGCAAGGTGGAGGGACGCACACCGGCCCCGCGTTCGGCGATTTCCTGGCTGGCTCCTTGCCCGCGAACACCGGTCGGAAAATGCAATTTACCGGCACGACTGTTCGAAAGCTGAAAGACGGCAAGATCACCGAGGAAATCGGGCTCGACGACGGCGTCACCGCGTTGCAGCAGCTCGGGCTGATCAAGCTTGCCGCTTAGCTACGACAATCGAATAGGCGGCCTTCCTGATTGCCGTCTCGAAGGCCGGCAACGGCGACACGTCTGCGCCACCGTTCAATGTCGGTCTCCATCGCAACAGCGACCGGGCTGCTCTCCAGCATGGCTTGTTCATGCCTGAAACTTGACCGTAAGGGATTCCAAACACGGGCGGGATCGGTTATTCCTTGGACCGCGCCGTGGTGGTGGTGGAAGGCGCGACCCTTGCAACCTTTGTCACGGGGACCATCACCATGCTCATCATAGGCGTTCTTCTCAATATCGTCGGGCTTGGCATCTTCTGCTGGGCACTATTCGCGCTCGCAACCCATGCATTGCCGTTCTTTGTCGGCATGACCGTGGGAATCTATTCAATTCAAGCCGGAGCAGGTCCGTTCGGTGCCATCGTTGTTGGCTTCGTTGCGGCCGGTTTCACATTCGTGGGCGGGCGGTACGCCTTCTCCGTCGCGCGCTCTCCGATCGTGCGCCTGGTCATTGGGCTACTATTCGCGGTTCCGGCGGCATACGCCGGCTATAGTGTGACCCTTGTCCTTGCACACCTCGGTATTCCCGAGGGATCGTGGCGGGAGTCGTTCGCCGTGCTTGGCGCCATCGCTGTCGGGGGTATCGCTTGGGCGAATGTGTCGATGCAGACCGACCCAGCTCTTAGTGTCTGTCCGGAGACTTCAGGCCGGATTGCAGAGTTTTCTGAGCATGAAGCGGATTGAGGCGAGGCGCAAGAATGCCAAGGCCTTTCGGTTGAAGCACTCCCAATCCTTGGCCAGGCGGCGGCAGCGGTTGAGCCAACCAATGGTGCGCTCAACGATCCAGCGTTTAGGCAAGACCACAAATTTGCTGACCAGATCGGAACGTTTGACGATTTCAATTTCGAGAAGCGGGAGAACTTCTGCAACCGCTTTCGCAAATTTCGGTCCTTTATATGCGTCGTCAACGAACAGCATTTTCAAGGACGGGAACGTGCCGCATAGGGTCGCCATAACGAGAGCGCCTCCGTCTCGATCTTGAATGTCGGCCGGATGAACGATGGCGTGGAGCAGCAGGCCTACTGTGTCGACAAGAATGTGCCGCTTCTTGCCCTTGATCTTCTTGCCCGCATCGTACCCGTGCGGATCAATGCACGCCCCCCTTTTTCTGCGCTTTTCACGCTCTGGCTGTCGATGATGGCGGCGGTCGGGCTGGCTTTCCGCTGGGCTTGTTCTCGACATTGTTGATAGAGCGCTTGATGAATTCGTTCCAATGTACCGTCATAGGTCCACAGATCGAAGTAGTCGTGGACCGAGCTTTTCGGGGGCAGATCTTTCGGGATCGCGCGCCACTGACAGCCAGTCGAGAGAACATACATGAGGCCGTTCACCACTTCCCTTATGATCACCCTCCGTTTCCCACCGCCAGTCTTGCCCGGGGGGATCAGGGGTCTGACCAGTGCCCATTCGTCGTCGGTCAGATCGCTCGGATATCGCAACTTGCTGCGGTCGTAACGGCCGCGGTTCTGGCTCGTCCACATCGGTGACCCTCCTCGAATCAGGCCACACCCCTTGAATCACATATGATTCATATGATTCAAGAACTCTTCGGACAGACACTTAGACCGGGAGCTGCACTCAGCCCTATTCAGCCATCGAATGGGGCGACGACCGCGGGCGGGTGACTGTGCGCGTCTGTTATCTCTCGGTTGGCATGACGCTGAGATCAGGGCGTCGCTGTTGATCGCGACATCGCGGTCCTCTCTCCGCTTCGATTGAGCCGGGTGATCTCGTCGGCAGACTGCTCCCGGGGTTGCTGGCGGTACGCTGGCTTCTGTCGGTTCGGAGACAAGGGGCCGCCTTTCTGCACGCCAGGTTTCCTTTTCCTTCGCCGGGAATGCGGGACTTCTTGTTTGAGCCGATCGTTCGCTGGCACATCTCCAAAATGCTGTTCAGCGCACGCGAGCACCTGGCCTCTCATTGGCTTGATCTGGCCGAAGGCCGGCTGCGCCTCGATCGCCTGAACCGCAATGGCGGCGGTGAGACTTTCTTCCCCTGGGCTACGCCCATTCCTCGCGAGGCAAGAAAGTCTCACCGCCGCCATCCTCCGCTCCGCTGCGGCCCAAACGGGTGCGGCGTCGATCGCCTTCGGCTTTCAGATCGCCATCGAGGCCGCGGTGGTCGCGGGCTCGGAAACAGCAAGGAGAAGTGACATGGCTAACATCGGTTCATTCAAGAAGTCCGGCCAGGAATTCCAGGGCGAAATCGTCACCCTGAGCCTCCAGACCAGGGGCGTCCGCATCGTCCCCGAGACTGACCAAACCAACGAGAACGCACCGAGCCACCGGGTCTACGTCGGTCGCGCCGAGATCGGAGCCGCCTGGCCGAAGCGCTCCGGCGAGGGCCGCGATTATCTTTCGGTCAAGCTGGACGATCCGAGCTTCAACGCTCCGATCTACGCCAACCTCTTCGACGACGAAGACGCCGAGACCTATACCCTCATCTGGTCCCGCAGCCGCAAGCCCAACGGCGACTGAGCCGGCCAGCCAACCAACGCCCCGTTCATCCGAGCGGGGCGTTTCACCATCGCATCGTCAACTGTACCCGCGCGGACCAAGACGCACCGGCATGCTCAGCTCGAGCTGCGAGGCAAGGCAAAGCAAAGCAAAGCAAAGCAAAGCAAAGCAAAGCGCTTCACGGAGCGTGTCATCTGAACAGCGAACCGCGCAATCGGGATCGGTAGCGCGGCTACATTCTTGTAGCCTATGCGTCGCCGCCGGTTCGGCAAGCGGCCCGGCGGCAATGACGCGTGTCCGCGTCCGGCGCTCGCCGGGTCTTCGGCCCAGCTCGTGAAAGTAAGGGCCTACAACTATCGAGATGACCTTCAGATTTAATTACTTCCGTTTGGCAGGCTTGGTTCGTTCGGCTCGCGCCTCTTCATCGGGCAGAACGAGGTCGACGTGGCTAGTGCCCAACGTATCGGCGAGTTCAAATAGGGTTACGACCGTCGGGTTACGGCGCCCACGCTCCAAATCACTGATATATTGTTGTGTAAAGCCGGACATCTCGGCGAATTTCTCCTGCGTGAAGCGCTTCTGCTTCCGCAGTCGTGCGAAATTCCGACCGACTAACTTGCGCATGTCCATGCGCGCAAGTTGCGGCTTTACATACTATGAGGTTTATCTCCTATAATATGTATTCGGACCGCTTCGCTGGTCGCCGAGGCCAGAATGCGGCTAAAGTGAGACTTGCGGAACCGAGCTGGCATTCGCTGTTTGCTGGGATACTGATGAAGAAGCCGGAGCTAGACCCTGACGTTGCGGATGTCGCGCCAACCGATTCGGCGCTAACAGCCTATGACGAACAGCACGTCGTGACGTACGCGCGTCTTCTGCAGGCCGAGAGCGAGGGGGCTAACTGGCGGGAAGTTGCACGAATAGTCTTGCACATTGATCCTGACCGCCAACCTGACCGTGCACAGAATGCATACCTGAGTCATCTTGCGCGCGCCAAGTGGGTGACCGAGCAGGGACGTCTTTTGCGCGGTGCAGGCTCCAATTAGAAGAAATTCACCGACGCAATTGCCGTCGAGAACAAAATTTTCTTCGACTGATTAGTGGTCATCCCGGGGCACCACGTGGTGCCAAAGTAGGGGCTTCCTACAACCCAATCGATCAGAATTATTGCGCCGCAATCTTCGTTAGCTGTGCGGAAGGGACGGAAGCAATGACTGCATTCAACTGGCGGTCGCCGGAGTCTTACAAGAGCCTGCAAGATGCTGATATCACCGACATCGCCTGGGAATGTCTTCGTCGCAATGCGGATTATCGACGCGACTACGAAGCGATGATCGCCAACAATTCTGATGGTGACGTAACCCCGCAATTCAGGAGGAGGTGGGGCATCTGCTTTCGCTCATGACCCGCTAGGGTCCTGTGGCGAGCAGACCATCTTTTGGGCGCCCGAGGTTCTGCCAACTGTCATTCCCGTCGCAGCGACCATGTCGCCTCTTGATGATGACGCGCCTCCGGTACTGCTAGATCTTGCGGCAGGCGAGGTACGGCGCGCCTCCGATGGATGGCACGCGATCCTTCGCTTGGGCGCAGAGGAGCATCGCGTCTGGCTCAAAGAACCGCCAGCTATCGGCGCTAGCTACGTAGCAGAGTTGCCGTTCGACGGTGACTTCGACGCACGAGCGTATGCTGCCCGACGGCTGTGGCGCGCAATGAATGGACGCGCACCAGGGCCTCCTTTTCACGAACTGTCCAAACAGAGACGCGAGCGGTTGAGTGCCGCCATCCGCGCGCTCGATGCGCGCGCGACGGGGAGCACTTATCGTGCGATCGCCGAGGTTCTCTTCGGCAAAAAACGCATCCCGGATCGCGCTTGGAAAACCCACGATCTGCGCAATCGAACCATCCGTCTCGTGCAAAGCGGCCTCGCATTGATGCGCGGCGGCTATCGCGAACTTCTGCGGCCCAGGCGCAGAGACAAGTAGAGCCTCTTCGGGGGTATCGAAAAGGCACCCCCCGATCATCGGCATCCCCCTGCGAGGGACTGCTCCTCCATGATGACCGCACACCCGCCGGCGCCACCGCCGGTACGCGTCGCCATCACAGAGTTTTCAAATGCCCGATCCAATGGGCGGCTTACCGCCGCGATTCCTGCGCACGCCAGAGGCTGCGCGATATCTGGGCCTTTCCGGCCGCACCCTCGAAAAGCACCGCACGTACGGCACAGGGCCAACGTACCGGAAAATCGGCGGTCGCGTCGTCTACGCTGTGGAAGATCTGAAGGCTTGGGCTGATCTCGGCACCAAGACATCAACGTCTGATCCCGGCAAGGGGACGGTTCTGCCAGCCAAGAAGCATCCGAACCTGCGCCCGTATGCGGGCCAGGTACGCCGCTGATCACCAGGAGAGGGCAGTGGCGATGCGCCGCAAACACCTATCCGAACGCGATCAGCTTGATCTCTTTCGTGCGCTACCTGGCGATCTCGCGCCACGCGACGCGCAGGATCTGATGGCCTATCCGTTCTTTTCGCTCGCAAAGACCAAGCGCGTCGTGCCCATCGATTACCGTGCCGGCGCTATCTCCATTTGTGTCGAAGCCGTTCGGGAACACGGTATGGCGACTATCTGGGATGCTGATGTTCTGATCTGGGCTGCGTCGCAGATCGTCGAAGCGCGAGACACAGGCCTAAAGACCTCGCGCCTGATGGCTGCAACTCCCTACGAGATTCTGACGTTCGTTGGCCGCGGCACCAGCGCACGCGACTATGATCGCCTTAAGGCTGGTCTCGACAGGTTGCAATCAACGACCGTGCTGACGTCGATCCGCCAGCCCGCAGAACGGCGGCGCCACCGGTTCTCCTGGATCAACGAGTGGAAAGAGACCGCGGACGCAAACGGACGACCGCTCGGACTTGAGTTGATCCTGCCCGATTGGTTCTACACTGGCGTGATCGATGACGCACTCGTGCTCACGATTGATCGCGCGTATTTCGATCTGACGGGCGGACTTGAGCGCTGGCTTTACCGTCTCGTGCGCAAGCACGGCGGCCGGCAGGAGGGTGGCTGGAGTTTTGATCTTGTGCATCTCCATGCCAAGTCCGGCAGCCTCTCGCCGCTCAAGCATTTTGCGTATGACGTGCGCAAGATCGTCCAGCGGCAGACGTTACCCGGCTACCAACTGGCGCTCACGCGCGACCCCAATGGCGCCGAGCGATTGAACTTCGCGCCCGCGCCCATCGATCCATTCACAGAGAGACTTCGCAAGCGCGGTCTCATTCCGAATTCGGGAGATGGCCTGTGAATCAGCTCGTGCTATCGGGGACCACAACCCTCGTGCCATCAGGGACCGGATCCTCGTGCTATCGGGGACCGGAATCGAGCTTAAGCCCTTGTCTTTCAGCGCTTTCCAGCCGCCGTAACTCTTCTAACCAGAAATCCTTCGGATTTCTTCTAACGGACCGCGCCATTCGCGCGGCTGGGGACAACCACCAACAACCATCCGCCTGTTCTGCCTCGCCTTGCCGTCAACGACGGCGAGGACGCGCTGTCGCAATCGCGCTCCTGCCAGGCAATCGGAACATCTCAGCTCGGAGGGTCTCATGAGCGATCTCACCGAAGTCGAGCTCCTTTGGCTTGAGAAGCGCATCGAGAACCGCATTCGGTTTGGGCGTGCCGTCGCGGAAAAAATCCTCGATCGTCGCCGGCGACTGCTGTCATTTGCGCCAGGCGGCATCTTTGCGTTCGTTCGCTGGACGTCGAACGACTTCGGAACAGTAATCTCGCGGATCGACATCCTGCGGGCGGTTGCACCGGGACAGCGGTGCTCGACGGTGCCCTATGTGAAGCCGGGCGGTGAGATCCTTCTGCGGCTGTCCGGCTGGCCCAAGGTCGAACGGGCGCTCCAGTTGATCGATGCCGTCGAAGCACTGGACATCAATCCGGCGGATGCTGCGCATGACTATTGGCATCACGTCCATAACCGTCTGTCCGTCAACGAAAACCCGCGTCCGTACACGAAAGCACGCCACCAGGCGTGGCTTCATCGGCAGAGGGTCATGCGATGACCAGCCGGTTCAAGACGCTGACTGCGATGCTCGGCGGTGCCGCGGCTCTTGTCGCGCCAATCGTTCTGGAGATCACGCCGCTCTACGTCTGGAATGCATCCGAGAGTGTACCGCTCGGCCTCTATCGTTTGCGACCGGTTGACAACCTGTTCGTCACGGAACTCCTAGCCGTTCAGGCGCCCGAACCGCTTGCGAGCTTTCTCGATCTGAACGGCTACCTGCCCGCCGGGGTGCCGATGCTCAAGCGTGTGCTGGCGCTTCCGGGGCAGACGGTCTGCCGAAGCGGGCTCGCAGTCTCCGTCGACGCGATTGAAATGGGCGAGGCACGAGATCGCGATGGCCGCGGCCGAGCGCTCCCGAAATGGCAGGGCTGCCGCGTCGTCGGCGAAGGCGAACTCTTTGTCATGAACTGGCAGTCCACCAACTCGCTGGATGGTCGCTATTTCGGGTTCTTGCCGACATCGGCCGTAATTGGCCGAGCGTTCCCTGTGTGGATCTGGGAGGACTGATCGTGCGCCTACTGAGTTTCCGACCAGCTATTCCTCTGTTCGGCCGAGCGCCGCACTATTCCTCCGTCCCGACCAACGATTGCGCAGCCGTCGCGCGCAGCGGCGGTCCAGGACGGCCGAAAGGCCGGCGCGAAGCGGCTTTACCCTGGACGGGCGCGAGCACGACGGCATGCTTGCGCTCGCTCGGGAGGATCGTTCGCGTCGTCGTACCGTTGTTCTTTGTGCTGACGGTGTGCGACTTTTATGCTGCAGCGGAGACGCGATCCGCTGCGCATACAGCGAGTTCCCGACCTAACGATCCCTTTGCGGATTTCATTGACGATGCCTCGCGTCGCTTCGGCGTACCGGTGCAATGGATACGCTCGGTCTTAGGCGCGGAAAGCGCGGGAGACGTGCGCGCCAAGTCCCCGAAAGGCGCTATGGGGCTAATGCAAATCATGCCGGATACCTGGACGGACTTGCGCCTGCGGTACGGCCTCGGCATAGATCCTTACGATGCCCGCGACAACATTCTTGCAGGTACTGCGTACCTTCGTGAACTGCACGACCAGTACGGTTCGCCAGGCTTCCTTGCAGCCTACAACGCCGGACCTACTCGCTATGAAGAACATCTCGCTGGCCGACCGTTGCCAGCTGAGACCCGGGCCTATCTGCAGAAGCTTGTGCCGTTCATCGGCAGCGACATTGCAGCTTCCAGCGCAGTCGCGAGTCTGCGGTCATCGACGGGGGCGATCTTCGTTGCGCGGTCGGAAAGCTCAACGACCGCTGCCCGGCTGAAGCCTGGGCACCTGTCGAGCCGGGCTCCGACGGCCGCTTCCATTTACGACGTCTCGGCCATTGTGCCCCGAGCGACCGGGCTGTTCGTCGCGAAATCTGATGTGGGAGGTTTGCGATGACCGAATGCGCAAGCTCGCATGCGCCAGCGTGCCCTGGAGAAGAATGTGCGGAAAGGTGGGGACAGTGGGAAGACACGACAGCGGGACGGCGAGATAAAAGCGGCTCGCCGGTCGAACCACAAGCCATTGGAATGGCTTGGGTTCGGCCGTGCCGGTCGGTCGAGGCGCGTGCCGCGCCTAATGCTTTTGCGAAGGAATTCAATCGTGTTTTAGGCACTGCTCCCCATTCCGCGTTCGTGGAGCCTTTGCCATGAGCGCAGGCGACAGCGATTTACGCATCCGCCCCGGCCGCATCCGCGGCACGCGAGCCCCAAAGCCCAAGAGCTTCATCAACCAGGTGCTACGCGCGGCGAAGAAGGCCGGTCACAGCCCTTCGCATGCGGCTACGGGTAAGCGCTCCTCAAGCTACGGGCGCTCGACCTTCGGGCGCGGCCGGATCAGTTTTAGCCGCAACCGCCTGTTCAGCCCGGCGCGGCGCGTGGTGGTGAAGGCGCGTGTCGTTCGCCATCAAGGCCGTTCCTTCCGTTCCGCGCCCCTGACCGCCCATCTCTCGTACCTCAAGCGCGACGGCGTCAGCCGTAAAAGTGAGAAGGCGGTGATGTTCGATAGCGGTAGTGACCGCACTGACGACGCATCCTTCGCGGATCGCTGCAAGGACGACCGGCATCATTTCCGCTTCATCGTCTCGCCCGAGGACGCCGGCGAGATGACTGATCTCAAAGCCTTCACGCGCGATCTTGCCAGGCAAATGGAAGTCGATCTCGGTACTCGGCTCGATTGGGTCGCCGTCGATCACTGGAATACGGACAATCCGCATGTTCATCTGCTCGTGCGCGGCGTCGATCAGACCGGCGCCGACCTCGTAATCTCGCGAGATTACATCAGCCGGGGCCTGCGTTCGCGCGCCGAGGAGTTGACGTCTATCGAGCTTGGTCCGAAGCCCGAGTACGAGATTCGCAACGCCCTGGAAAAGGAGATCGCGGCCGAACGCTGGACACGGCTCGACGTCGAGATCCGCCTGGCCGCCGATGAAACCGGCGCCATCGACCTGCGCCCCGAAAATCCCGGCGCGGCCGACCCCGAAATCCGTCGTTTGATGATTGGACGGCTCCAGCACCTGGAGAAGATGGGCCTCGCTGCGCCAGCCGGCCCCGGCGAATGGATGGTCGGACTGGAGGCCGAGCGCAATCTCCGCGACCTCGGCATGCGCGGCGACGTCATCAATACTATGCACCGCGCCTTCACCGACCGCGGGGGGGCCCGTGGCGTCGCTGACTATGTGATCGATGGTGAGAAGCCGGGATCGCCGATCATCGGCCGGCTGGTCGACAGGGGACTCCATGACGAACTGACCGGCGAGGCCTATGCCGTGATCGATGGCACGGACGGACGCGTCCACCACATTCGCTTCCGAGGCATCGAGGCATTCGAGCACGCCCCGCCGATCGGAGGGATCGTCGAGGTCCGCCGCTTTGGGGGGCCGGACGACCGGCGCCCGACGTTGGTGCTCGCCAACCGCAGCGATTTCGACCTCAAGCAGCAGATCACCGCTCCCGGCGCGACCTGGATCGACCATCGCCTCGTTGAGAGCGATCCCATGCCGCTCGCCATGGGCGGGTTTGGTCGCGAAGCGCGCGACGCCATGCAGGCTCGTGCCGAACATCTCGCAGGCGAGGGACTCGCCCGCCGGCAGGGTCAGCGCGTCATCATGCAGCGCGATCTCTTAAACACCTTGCGTCGACGCGACCTGGACGCGGCGGGTGCAAAACTATCAGCCAAGACGGGATTGCCATACATGAAGGCCGCGACAGGCGAGCATGTGAGCGGGACCTATCGTCAACGCCTGACGCTCGCCTCCGGCCGCTTCGCCATGATCGACAACGGCCTCGGCTTCCAGCTCGTGCCCTGGTCGCGCGAGATCGAGAGGAAGCTCGGCCAGCACGTCGCCGGCGTAACCAAGGGCGGTGGCGGCATCGAGTGGGCCCTCGGTCGCAAACGAGACCTTGGCTTGTAGCTCCATCGTTTCCACAAAGCTTAATCACAGACAAGGACGTTCGCCATGTCCGCGACCAAAATCCTCTGGGGCCAGATCACCGTCGTCTTCTTGATCGTGTTTCTCACGATCTGGGGCGCCACGCAATGGACGGCGTGGCGGCTCGGCTTCCAGCCGGAGCTCGGCCGGCCCTGGTTCGAACTCGCCGGGATGCCGGTCTATTATCCGCCGGTCTTCTTCTGGTGGTGGTACATCTACGACGCCTACGCGCCACAGGTCTTCGTCGAGGGCGCCTATATAGCCGCGTCCGGCAGCTTCATCTCGATCGCGGCGGCGATCGGCATGTCGGTCTGGCGAGCGCGTGAGGCGAAGAATGTCCAGACCTATGGTTCGGCGCGCTGGTCCGAACCGCGTGAGGTGAGGACAGCCGGGCTGCTTGGGGCAGATGGCGTCGTGCTCGGCAGGCTCGGCCATGACTATCTCCGTCACGACGGCCCGGAGCATGTGCTGTGCTTCGCGCCGACCCGCTCCGGCAAGGGCGTCGGCCTGGTCGTGCCCTCTCTCTTGACCTGGCCGGGCTCCGCGATCGTCCACGACATCAAGGGCGAGAACTGGCAGCTCACCGCCGGCTACCGCTCGCAGCACGGCCGCGTGCTGCTGTTCGATCCGACCAACGCCAAGTCGTCGGCGTACAATCCGCTGCTCGAGGTTCGTCGCGGCGAATGGGAGGTGCGTGACGTCCAGAACGTCGCCGACGTGCTGGTCGACCCGGAGGGATCACTCGACAAGCGGAACCATTGGGAGAAGACCAGCCATTCGCTGCTCGTCGGCACGATCCTGCATGTCCTCTATGCCGAGGTGGACAAGACACTGGCCGGCGTCGCCGCGTTCCTCTCGGATCCAAAGCGCCCGATCGAGACGACGCTGCAAGCGATGATGACCACGCCGCATCTCGGCGAGAAAGGTCCGCATCCCGTCGTTGCCTCGACCGCGCGCGAGCTGCTGAACAAGTCCGACAATGAACGATCGGGCGTGCTTTCCACTGCCATGTCTTTTCTCGGCCTCTACCGCGATCCCGTCGTCGCCGAGGTCACGTCCCGCTGCGACTGGCGGATTGCCGACCTGATCGCCGATCCGCGGCCCGCGACGCTCTACCTCGTGGTGCCGCCGTCCGATATCTCGCGGACCAAGCCGCTGATCCGCCTCGTGCTGAACCAGATAGGCCGCAGGCTCACCGAGGATCTGCATGCGAAGGATCGCCGTCACCGCATCCTGATGATGCTCGACGAGTTCCCGGCGCTCGGCCGGCTCGACTTCTTCGAATCCGCGCTGGCCTTCATGGCAGGTTACGGCATCAAGAGTTTTCTGATCGCGCAATCACTGAACCAGATCGAGAAGGCCTATGGCGCCAATAACTCGATCCTCGACAACTGCCATGTCCGCGTTAGCTTTGCCACCAACGACGAGCGCACGGCGAAGCGTGTCTCCGATGCGCTGGGTACAGCGACCGAGATGCGCGCCATGAAGAACTATGCCGGGCACAGGTTGAATCCGTGGCTTGGTCACCTCATGGTCTCGCGGCAGGAGACGGCAAGACCGCTGCTCACGCCGGGCGAGGTGATGCAGCTCCCGCCCACGGACGAGATCGTCATGGTTGCCGGTACGCCGCCGATCCGGGCGAAGAAAGCTCGCTATTACGAGGATCACCGTTTCACCGAACGGGTGTTAACGCCGCCTGATCCCGCGAAATCCGGACGGACGCCACGGACGGACGGATGGTCGGTGCTGAAGTTGCAGATGCCGGACGCGGCGTTGCTCGCAGAGATCGAGCGGGCGGAAAAGGATGCCGCCAACAGCGGCTTGCGCCGCGAACCCGAGCTGCCCGATCATGTCGCAATAGCCAAGGAGACGACCGGCCCGAGGCCGGCGGAAGAGTTTTCCATTGTACTCGACGACGAGTCGGACGATGCCGCCGGTCAGGCCCGCATTCTGCGCCGGCAGATGCGTGGCATCGCTCGCCAGGTCTCGCTCGACCCGAATGATGGCATGGAGTTGTGAGACCGTGCGGGATCGGATGAATGTGTATTTTCCGCCAGAGCTTCTGAGGCAGATTGCCGATCTTGCCGACCGCAAGAAGCTTTCCCGATCGGCAATCGTCGAAGCAGCCGTCGCCTCGTTCTTATCGCCGGACGGGGAGGACAGGCGCGAGGCGGCGTTTGCGCGCCGTCTCGATCGGCTGTCGCGACAAATGCAGAGGCTGGAGCGGGATGTTGGCCTTACCGCCGAAACGCTGGCCTTGTTCGTCCGCTTCTGGCTGACGATCACGCCACCCCTGCCGAACGATGCGCAGGCGGCCGCTCAGATCAAGGGCCGCGAGCGTTTTGAAGGTTTTATCGAGACCCTTGGCCGCCGCTTACAGAAGGGCCAGAATTTCCTACGCGAGATCCCGGACGACGTTGTGAATGAAAAACCGGATGACCGGAGCTGATGGACTTCTCAGAAGCTAGAATCTTCAGGGCCAAGAGGTCGATCGCGGAGTCTTCGGTACCACTCATCTCGCCGAGTCTTTCTCTTTCTACGCCAATCTACGATCGTCTTGGGAGCGTTGTTGCGCCAAGCCAATTCCTGCCTTTTCTAATCATCCTCATCTGAGGGCGCTTTTCACGCGGCCTCATTGGTGGGGGCGGCAGTGGTAATTCATTCGGCTCAAGCAGAGGCGATCTCGCGCGGCGCGCGGATGCTCCGTAGCGCGCTCGGCCCGGCCATTGCGCGATACCTGGAGGACGCCTCGGTCGTCGAGGTCATGCTCAACCCCGATGGCCGGTTATGGATCGACCGGCTGTCGAGCGGCTTGACGGACACAGGAGAGAGCCTCTCGGCCGCTGACGGAGAACGCATCGTTCGGCTGGTGGCGCATCACGTCGGTGCGGAAGTACATGCTGGTGCGCCGCGCGTTTCCGCTGAACTGCCCGAGACCGGAGAGCGCTTCGAAGGTCTGCTGCCGCCGGTGGTCGCGGCCCCGGCCTTTGCTATCCGTAAGCCAGCGGTTGCGGTCTTCACGCTCGACGACTACGTCGCCGCCGGCATCATGACCTCGGATCAGGCTGAGGCCTTGCGCAGCGCCGTCGCCGAACGCAGGAACATTCTGGTCGCTGGCGGTACCTCCACCGGCAAGACCACGTTGACCAACGCCCTTCTTGCGGAAGTCGCCAAAACCTCTGACCGCGTCGTGCTGATCGAGGATACGCGCGAACTGCAGTGCAAGGCGCCGAACCTCGTGGCTCTACGCACCAAGGACGGCGTGGCCTCACTGTCAGATCTCGTGCGGTCGTCACTTCGTTTGCGACCGGACCGCATCCCCATCGGCGAGGTGCGCGGCGCCGAAGCGCTCGACCTCCTCAAGGCGTGGGGCACGGGCCATCCCGGTGGCATCGGTACCATTCATGCCGGGACCGCGCTCGGCGCACTACGCCGGCTCGAGCAACTCATTCAGGAAGCGGTCATCACCGTTCCGCGCGCCCTGATCGCTGAAACCATCAACATCGTCGCCGTGCTTGCCGGCCGCGGCGCGGATCGTCGTCTTACCGAACTCGCCCGCGTCACCGGGCTCGGACCCGCCGGCGACTACAGCCTTTCATCAGCAGGAGACCAAATATGAGACCACGATCATCTCATTCTCTACGTGCCATGTCGCTCAGCGTATCAGGCATGGTTCTATTCGCTGCAGCTCCGGCTTGGGCTGCCGGCTCCAACATGCCGTGGGAGCAGCCGCTCAATCAGATCCTGCAATCGGTGGAGGGGCCGGTCGCCAAGATCATCGCGGTGATCATCATCATCGTCACGGGTCTAACGCTCGCATTCGGCGACTCCTCGGGCGGTTTTCGCCGGTTGATTCAGATCGTGTTCGGCCTGTCGATCGCCTTCGCCGCGTCGAGCTTCTTTTTGTCATTCTTTTCGTTCGGCGGCGGGGTCTTGATCTGATGGACGAGCCCGTTGCTGGCTTTGTCGCGCCCGTGCATCGCGCGCTGACCGAACCGATCCTGATGGGTGGCGCACCCCGGGCGGTCGCCATCGTTAATGGCACGCTCGCAGCCGCCCTTGGTCTCGGTCTGCGGCTCTGGATCGCAGGTCTCTTGCTCTGGGCGATCGGCCATGCGGCCGCGGTCTGGGCTGCCAAGCGTGATCCCGCCTTCGTCGATGTGGTGCGCCGTCATCTGCGCATTCCCGGTCATCTCAGCATTTGAGTTCAAGGTCATGATGAATATTGCCGAATACCGCCGCTCAAACACCCACCTCGCGGATTTCCTGCCTTGGGCCGCATTGGTTGGGGAGGGCGTCGTCCTCAACAAGGACGGCTCATTCCAGCGCACCGCAAGGTTCCGCGGACCGGATCTCGACAGCGCAGTGCCCGCCGAACTCGTCGCCGTCGCTGGCCGCCTCAACAGCGCCTTGCGCCGTCTCGGTTCGGGTTGGGCCGTTTTTGTCGAGGCTCAGCGCCATGCTGCATTCCGGTATCCGGCAAGCACGTTTCCGGATGTGGCGTCCGCCCTGGTCGATGCCGAGCGGAAAGCCCAGTTCGAGGAGGCGGGAGCTCACTATGAGTCGAGCTATTTCCTCACCTTTCTTTATCTGCCGCCGGCCGAGGACGCCGCGCGGGCGGAACGGTTTCTGTATGAGGGCCGCGATCGAACCGAGAACGCCGATGCCCGCGAAGTGTTGCGCGGATTCGTCGACCGCACCGACCGGGTGCTCCAGCTGGTCGAGGGATTTATGCCCGAATGCGCCTGGCTGGATGACCCGGAGACGTTGACGTATCTGCACTCCTGTGTGTCGACGAAGCGCCACCGCGTTCGGGTGCCCGAGATCCCGATGTATCTCGATGCGCTGCTGGCGGATCAGCCGCTGACCGGCGGCCTCGAGCCGATAGTGGGTGCGTCGCATCTGCGCGTTCTTACTGTCGTCGGGTTTCCGACCGCGACGACGCCCGGGATGCTCGACGAGTTGAACCGTCTGGCATTTCCGTATCGTTGGTCGACGCGTGCGATCATGCTCGACAAGACGGATGCCACGAAATTGCTGACGAAAATCCGCAGGCAATGGTTCGCAAAGAGAAAGTCAATTGGCGCCATCCTCAAAGAGGTGATGACGAACGAGGCATCGACCCTGCTCGACACCGACGCTCACAACAAAGCGATGGATGCCGATGCCGCGCTCCAGGAACTTGGCTCCGACCAGATCGGCGAAGCTTATGTCACGGCAACTGTCACCGTGTGGGATGACGACCCGCGCGTGGCCGATGAGAAGCTGCGTCTGGTTGAAAAGACGATCCAGGGTCGCGACTTCACCTCGATGACTGAGACGGTGAACGCTGTCGAAGCCTGGCTCGGCAGTTTGCCGGGACATGCCTATGCCAATGTCCGGCAACCACCGGTCTCGACCCTCAACCTGGCCCATATGATTCCGCTATCAGCGGTCTGGGCCGGAGAGGTGAGGGACCATCACTTTGCGGCACCGCCTCTGCTGTTCGGAAAAGCCGAGGGTTCGACCCCGTTCCGGTTTTCTCTCCATGTCGGTGATGTCGGTCATACGCTGGTGGTTGGCCCGACCGGCGCCGGGAAATCGGTGCTGTTGGCGCTGATGGCGTTGCAGTTCCGCCGCTATCCGGGGTCGCAGATCTTTGCCTTCGATTTCGGCGGATCGATCCGGGCCGCTGCTATCGCCATGGGTGGCGACTGGCACGACCTTGGGGGCGCGCTGTCGGACGATGCGTCAGAGGCAGTCGCGCTGCAGCCGCTGGCCTGGATCGACGATGCCTCAGAGCGCGGTTGGGCGACGGAGTGGATCGCCGCGATCCTGACGCGGGAAAAGATCGAGATCACGCCGGAGGCCAAGGACCATCTGTGGTCCGCGTTGACGTCGCTGGCCTCGGCTCCGATCCAGGAGCGCACGCTGACAGGCTTGTCGGTGTTGCTCCAGTCGAGTGCGCTGAAGCGGGCCCTGCAACCTTATTGCCTCGGCGGGCCCTACGGCCGGTTGCTGGATGCCGAACTCGAGCGCCTCGGCGAAGCATCGGTTCAGGCTTTTGAAACCGAAGGATTGATCGGCACCGGCGCGGCACCCGCGGTACTTGCCTATCTCTTCCATCGCATTGGAGATCGTCTCGACGGTCGCCCGACCCTGCTCATCGTCGACGAAGGCTGGCTCGCGCTCGATGACGACGACTTTGCCGGACAGTTACGCGAATGGCTGAAGACGTTGCGGAAGAAGAACGCCTCCGTCATCTTCGCGACGCAGTCACTCTCGGACATCGACGGCTCAGCGATTGCACCTGCCATCATTGAGAGCTGTCCGACCCGCATATTGCTGCCGAACGAGCGCGCCATCGAACCACAGATCATGGCGATCTATCGCCGCTTTGGTCTCAACGACCGGCAGATCGAACTGTTGAGCCGGGCAACACCGAAGCGCGACTACTACTGCCAGTCCCGCCGCGGTAACCGGATGTTCGAGCTGGGTCTGGGCGAAGTCGCGCTCGCATTTACTGCGGCTTCTTCCAAGATCGATCAGGTCTCAATCGAACGCCTGCTCGCTGAACACGGTCGCGACGGCTTCGTGCATGCCTGGCTACGGCATCGTGACGCTTCTTGGGCCACGGATCTGATCCCCAATCTGAGCAATCTGGAGCCATCGTTATGAGACGTCTTTGCGTTCTTGCGGCGGCGAGCGCTGTCGCATTGTCGCTTGCTGCCGTGTCGCCGGTATCTGCGCAGTGGATCGTCTTCGATCCAAACAACTATGTCCAGAACGTCCTGACGGCGGCGCGCGAGCTGCAGCAGATCAATAATCAAATTTCATCGCTGCAAAACCAGGCACAGATGCTGATCAATCAAGCGAAGAATCTGGCCAACTTGCCATACTCGTCGCTACAGCAACTTCAATCGTCGATCCAACGTACCCAGCAGTTACTCGCCCAGGCGCAACGCATTGCCTACGACGTGCAGCAGATCGACCACGCGTTCTCGACCAATTATGCGCCGGCGACGAGCAGCCAATCCAATCAAGCACTCATCACCAACGCGCAATCACGTTGGCAGAACTCGGTCGCCGCGCTGCAGGACGCCTTGCGTGTTCAGGCCGGCGTTGTCGGCAACCTCGACACCAACCGCACCCAGACGTCGGCGCTGGTGACTTCGAGCCAGAGCGCAAGCGGCGCTCTGCAGGCGACACAAGCCGGCAACCAGATCCTTGCGCTTCAGACTCAGCAACTCGCCGATCTCACGGCGACCGTTGCAGCGCAGGGCAGGGCGCAAAATCTTGAATCGGCTCAACGCGCGGCGGCGCAGGATCAGGGCCGCGAGCAGCTGCGGCGGTTTCTGACCCCGGGCCAAGGCTATCAATCCTCAAACGTGCAGATGTATCATTGATGAGCGCGTTCAGAAGGTTCATGCGACTGCCAATTATCGCGGCAGCCGGATCCGTGATGCTGGTGATGGCGGCATGCGCCATCCAGCTCCGGGGTGATGGCGACGAAGCGGCGTCGAACTCGGCGGGCCCACAGACCGCGGGCAGGCTCGCTTCCAGCCTTGCGCGCTGCCAAACGGTTAAGCCGGAGCAGACGGCGACCTACGATGACTGCCGCCGGATCTGGGCTGGGAACCGCCGGCGGTTTTTCGGTCGGAAGGGAAGTGCGACAGCTCCCGCTGGCAGTGATGCACTCTCCAGCCAACCGTCTGAGTTACCGCCAAAGGATCAGAGTCGGATGCCGCAAGGTTATCCGTCGGTGGCCCTCCCGGAGAACGAGTAAGCCATGACCGGCACCGGCGTGATCGATCAGTTTCTCGATACCTTTACCCGCTACATCGATTCTGGCTTTGGCCTTCTGGGCAGCGAAGTCGGCTTTCTTGCAACGACGTTGGCTGCCATCGACATTACCCTTGCGGCGTTGTTCTGGAGCTGGGGAACCGATGACGATCTGATCGCACGGCTCGTCAAAAAGACGCTGTTCGTCGGCGTCTTCGCCTATCTGATCGGTAACTGGAATAATCTTGCCCGTATCGTGTTCGAGAGCTTTGCCGGTCTCGGGCTGAAAGCCTCCGGTACAGGCCTGTCATCCGCGGATTTCTTGCGGCCGGGTCGAATCGCCCAGGTTGGCCTCGATGCCGGCCGGCCGATCCTCGACTCGATCTCAGGTCTGATGGGTTACATCAGCTTCTTCGAAAACTTCGTCCAGATCGTCGTCCTGCTGTTCGCCTGGGTCGTGGTGCTGCTGGCCTTCTTCATTCTGGCAATCCAGCTCTTCGTGACCCTCATCGAGTTCAAACTGACGACGCTTGCTGGCTTCGTGCTGATCCCCTTTGGTTTGTTCGGCAAGACAGCATTTGCGGCTGAGCGTGTGCTCGGTAACGTCGTCTCGTCGGGCATCAAAGTCCTGGTTCTTGCCGTCATTGTCGGCATCGGCTCGACTTTGTTCTCTCAATTCACGTCTGGGTTCAACGGGGGGCAGCCGACCATCGAAGACGCTATGGCATTGGTGCTCGCGGCATTGTCGCTACTTGGTCTCGGCATCTTCGGTCCTGGGATCGCGAACGGCCTGGTGTCCGGCGGACCTCAACTCGGGGCAGGAGCCGCGGTCGGAACTGGACTTGCAGCGGGCGGCATTGTTGCCGCCGGCGCGGGCTTGGCTGCAGGCGGTGCTGGTCTCGCCGGTGGAGCGCTGGCGGGAGCCGCGCGGGGCGGCGCCGCGCTTACAAGTGGTGCGACTGCGGCTTATCGCAGTGGCGGCCTCAGCGGTGTCGCCGATGCCGGGCTCTCGGCAGTGGCAAGCCCGCTGCGTCGGGCCGCGGCAACTCTCAGTAACAGCGCTCAGTCGGCTGGGCAGGCGCCAACCACAGCGGGCGCCGGTACCGAGACCGGCAACACCGCACCGGATGGTCCGCCCGATTGGGCGCGGCGCATGAAGCGTGCCCAGACCGTCAGCCATGGCGCATCAGCCGTTACCCATGCCGTTCGCTCGGGCGACCATGGCGGAGGCGGCGCATCGATCGATCTCTCTGAAGGAAACCGCTGATGTTTAAACGTTCCTCCGTTCACTACGGCCGCAGACCAGAGCCGGTCACACCCTATCAGAAAGCAGCGCAAGTCTGGGACGACCGTATCGGGTCAGCCCGCGTGCAGGCAAAAAACTGGCGATTGATGGCATTTGGATGCCTCGCGCTGTCGACGGGTCTTGCCGGCAGTCTTGTCTGGCAATCGACCCAAGGCACGATCACGCCCTGGGTGGTCGAGGTCGATCGTCTTGGCCAGGCACAGCGAGTGGCACCGGCCAACACAGACTACCAGCCGACAGATCCGCAGATCGCCTATCACCTGGCGCGATTCATCGAAGATGTCCGGGGCCTGCCGGCTGACGCCATCGTGTTGCGTCAGAATTGGCTGCGCGCTTACGACTTTACGACCGATCGTGGTGCTACCGCTCTTAATGACTACGCGCGCACCAACGACCCCTTTGCCAGGCTCGGCAAAGTGCAGGTCTCGGTCGAGGTATCGAGCGTTATTCGCGCATCGACGGAGAGTTTCCGGGTGGCGTGGGTTCAACGGGCCTACGACAACGGATCTCTCAGTTCCACCGAGCGCTGGACGGCCATTCTCACCGTGGTGATCGAGACGCCGCGCGATGCCGATCGGCTGCGTAAGAACCCCCTCGGCGTCTACGTCCACGCCATCAACTGGTCGAAGGAGCTTGGGCAGTGAATATGTTATTTCGCAATATGGCATCTCCGCGCCGTGCTTCATGCAGTCGCTCCGTTTCACTCAGATCAGATGGTTTCGCGTTCCGAAAGGCGATACTTCCAGCACTGCTGCTTTGCGCTTCGGCCTTGGGTGGCTGCTCCACGTTCACGCCGCCCGAGATCAGCTACGATAGTGATGTTCCGCCATTGCCTCCGCCACCCCTACCTGCCGATGACAAGCCGCGGCCGCTTCATGTCCCGCCACTGTGGAAGCCGGCCCTGGGCGGCAAATCCGGTAGTAAGGAGGAGATCGAGCCGGTAAGCCGGGTCGAGACGGCGAACAGCGCGGCTCGGGTCGAACCGCGCAAGAAGGGATATTTTAACGCCGCACAGGTCTATGCCTACAGTCCGGGTGCGCTGTACCAGGTTTACGCCGCGCCCGGACAAATTACAGACATCGCGCTCGAGGAAGGCGAACAACTCACGGGATCGGGCCCGGTCGCGGCGGGCGACACCGTTCGTTGGGTGGTCGGCGATACCGAAAGCGGCAGCGCAGATACCCGCCGCGTCCATATTCTGGTGAAGCCCACGCGCGCTTCGATCGAAACCAATCTCGTCGTCAATACAGACCGTCGCACCTACCTGATCGAGCTGCGTGCCCGCGAAAAGCCCTATATGCCTTCGGTCGCCTGGTACTACCCGGAGGAGCGGTCGGGTAGGGTGCGGTCCGTGCCTTTGACGCCGGTGCTACCCGATCCGACGCAGCGTCGTTTCCGCTATGCCATTGAGGGCGACGGTCCGCCCTGGCGGCCGCTGACCGCTTATGACGATGGACGCAAGGTCTATATCGAGTTCCCGCAGGGCATCGTTCAAGGCGAGATGCCGCCTCTCTTCGTCATTGGCCATGACGGCAAGACCGAGATCGTGAACTACCGCGCCTATGGCAACGTCCTCATTGTCGACCGGCTCTTTGCGGCCGCGGAGTTGCGGCTCGGGGGCGAGCACCAACAGAAAGTCCGGATTGTCCGGACCGATGGGAGGTCGTCGTCATGAGCACCCTTCCGAGCGATGACACTAACGAGCGGCCCAGTGAGCCGAACAGGTCGGAAGAATTGGCGCACGGGTTCCGGTTGAGGGCAGATCATCCCCGCGTCACGCGGCTGTCCCGTAAGGTCCTGGCGGGAGGGACCGCCGTTGCATTGGTTCTTGTTGGGGGTGCCGTGGTTTGGGCTCTGCAAAACAACCGCGCCCGCGGACCCGCGCCAGACGAACTCTACAGCACCGATCATCATAACGTCGCTGATGGCCTCGCCGGATTGCCGCGGGACTATGCTGGCGTTCCGCGTCAAGTGCCCTCGCTTGGCCCACCGCTTCCTGGTGATCTCGGCCGACCAATCCTCGCCGCTCAGGGACAGCCGCCAACCACAACCACGACGGGCCTCGATCAGGAGCAGCAGCGTCGTGACCAGGAGACCGAAGCCGCACGTGTCAGCCGTGTGTTCGCCTCCACCAATGTTCGTGAGACGATGCCCGCTGCAGCCCAGGCTTCGAGTGTCGACCGAGCCGCCCCATCGTCCATGCCGGGAACTGACGACGGCTTTGCGCAGAACGGCCAAGATCGCAAACTTGCCTTCGTCAATGCGTCGGTCGATCGCCGCACCACGAGCCCTGACCGCGTCACGAAGCCGGCTTCGCCGTATGTGGTTCAGGCAGGGACGGTTATTCCCGGAGCTCTCATTACCGGCATTCGCTCAGATCTGCCCGGGCAGATCACGGCGCAGGTGACCGAAAATGTCTATGACACACCCTCCGGTCGCTTGCTGCTAGTCCCGCAGGGAGCTCGTTTGATCGGAACCTATGACAGCCAGATCGCTTTCGGTCAGTCACGGGTACTGCTGGTCTGGACGCGCTTGATAATGCCGAACGGCCGCTCGATCGTGCTCGAACGCCAGCCAGGCGCGGATTCAGGAGGCTACGCTGGTCTGGAGGACGAGGTCGACAATCATTGGAGCGCTCTCTTCAAGGCGGCACTCCTGTCTACGTTATTAGCAGTCGGCAGCGAAGTCGGGGCCGGCTCCGACACCGGCAACAACGGCGACATCATTCAAGCCCTTCGCCGCGGATCGAGCGATAGCCTAAATCAGACTGGCCAAAAGATTGTTCAACGCAATCTTAACATCCAGCCAACGCTGACGATCAGGCCGGGATTTCCGGTGCGCGTCATCGTCAATCGCGACCTCGTTCTCGAACCATACAGAGGGGGACGCAATTATGGCTAAACTCAAGATTGGAACACTGCCCGACAATAAGCCAGTCAAGGTCAGCCTTGAGTTGCCAGCTTCCCTACATCGAAATCTGGTTGACTACGCGAAAGTCCTCGCACGTGAATCCGGTCAGCCCATCAGCGATCCGGTCAAGCTGATCGCGCCTATGTTGGGGCGATTTATGGCCACTGACCGGGCGTTTGCGAAGCTGCGGCGCGAGACCTAATCGCGAGCAGCAGCTGGAGGGTAACGCTCAGCCAGCAGCTTTAGAAGGTTGCTCAGAGCGGGGTTCTCGTTGTCGGCGCGCCAGTGAGCGGAAAAGTCCATTCGGCTGCATCCCGTCCCGTCTCGCAGTTCACGGTATGCGAGGCCTGCCCCACTATCTGATTCCATGACAAGACTAACTCCGAGGCCCATGCTCACGAGACTTTTTATGATGCCGCGACTTACGTCGTGTCGCTCGATTCTTGGTCTATCTTCGGAAGACAATAGCTTGGAAAGAAGAAGGTCCTCAAGTTCGCGTCCTGGATCATACTGGCTTAAGAGAACGGTTTCGCTACGGAGGTCCGTCCAATAGACCGTCTCGCGGGCCGTCAATGCATGATTTTCGGGTAGTGAAAGTAGAATCCGTTCGCTCCAGAGCGAAAGAATTTTGCAGTCCGTCGATCGAATGCGGTCGGGGCTGATAACAACGTCGACTGTGCCATTGCGAACCGCGCTCACGAGGCGGACGCGCGAGCGTTCGACCGTGGCCAACTCGATCTGCGGAAATCGCTTCCGGAATTCGACCAACGTGGCGCGCAAACTTCCCGCAGAGATCGAGGTATAGAAGCCTATCGAAACGCGGCCTGTTTCTCCGCGTCCTCCATGTCGACTGGCCTCTAGCAGTGCGTCGACCTGCTCCACGACCAGTCTTGCCGTGCGTAGGACCCCCTGGCCAACTAGCGTGGGCTTTATGCCTCCACTCGAACGCTCAAATAGTGCCACGCCGATTAGGTGCTCGAGTTGGCCGATCGAGCGGCTTAGGACCGAGTGTCGAACGGAAAGAGTATTTGCTGCTTTCCGAATGCTGCCGCAATCGCTTGCGGCCACAGCAAAACGCAAGCACTGCAAATCTATGGCGGGAGGCCTCGACTTACGTCGATTGTCTTTGGGATAGTTAATTTCCATCGTGCTGATAACTGGCTGACAAAACAATACGAGCCTACTTCCGCGGTCTTGGATGAAAAGACGTGATTGCAACCTTTTTCTCAAATTCAAGAACGATCGGTTGGCGCCGGGGGCTGCCTCGAAAGAACGGGCCCCGTCTAGCGTCCGGGTAATTGGTTAGCGTTTTTTCGCAAATGGTTGTTGCCCAGGCATCATTCTGCCTCTCTCATTCACCGGTCCGCTGTTGCAACGCGGCTCCGGGCTCTAGAGGAAGTGAAGCGCACTAAGGGAGATGGAGGATGCTCGTCCGTATCACGGCGTCGCTGATGATGTTCGCGCTATTGGGTTGCGCGGACGCTTCGGCGCAAGCCCAGGCAGATTTTAAGAAGGAAAACTTCAACTACAGTGAATGGACCAAGGGCAAGTTCTCGGAGGTCGTGACCATCACAAACGCCAGTAAGCTCATTTTCCTTTCTGGAACAGGTGCTGAGCGCGAAGGCGACGGAGAGATACTGTTTCGCGACGACTTCACGGGGCAATGCAACTACGCATACTCAAAGATCAAGAAGGCGCTGGAGGCTCAGGGCGCCACAATGAACGACGTGGTACGGATTGTTACCTACACCACTGACGTAAGGTTCTTTCGGGATGCGCTAAAGTGCAGAGCGGAAGCCTTCGGGAGTGCTCCAATCCCCGCTTCGACTTTCTTGGTCGTCAGTCAGCTCGCGTGGCCGTTCATGAACATAGAAATCGACGTAACGGCTGCTCTTGGAAAATAGCGCTCGGCCTTCTTTCGACGACTTGGTCATGACGGACAGTCAGATCGCCCGGTGACGACCAAAGTCCGTACCGCAGCGAAAAGACGCGATGTGCCATTGACGGACCTCGGCGCGGTCAAGGTCGAAGTCCCATCTATCTAAGTGCCATACGCAGCCGCGCCTCGAAGTGATCGGCGAGCGAGTGTATCGCCCCCTCGGCGTCGCCGGAAAAAGACGAGCCGTGCATGATGGCCAGAGTTTTCGGCTTCAACGCCGCCAACCCGCGAATATTTGGCGCAGTAGTGGGGCCGAGGCTCGTCAAATTAAAGAAGTCTTCTGCTATCATGGCGGGCTCGACGATATCGCTCTCGGTCAGCGCAGGACCGTCTCCAAGACGGGCGAAAAGGTCCCCACAAAAGAGCGTTTTTGTAACCTCTTCGTAGATCACGCCCGCGTCCCAACCGTGTGGCACATGTGGCGTGTCGATGTATCGGATGCGCTTCCCACCAATGTCGACGACCTCTCCGTTGGCAAGCGAACGAGGCGCCCGATCGGCCATATCGGCTATGGAAATCCTGCAGCCCATCACGCCATGCATGATCTCCGCATGAGGAGCGGCTGCAAGCCAATCGTTCATCGAGCCACATTCGTCCGCTTCGAAGTGGCCGAAGCTAAGCCAGCGGATGCGATCGGTGGGCATGATCGCGCGTATCGCACCTGAGACGATAGGAAACATCTTTCTGAGCCCGCAGTGGAATAGCAATGGCTCATCGCCAGCAATCAAAAAGTGATTGAATGTAAATCCGGCGCCTCCCCCGGCGTGGGGTACGAAAACCGACACGCGATAAATCTGCTCAGCGATTTCGTCGGTTCTAACATCCATACTCAGTCCTCCGTCATTCGTTGGCGTAATGCTCGGGTGGTCCGTCACCGGTTGAGTTTTGCTGAAAACAGGTGGTCGCTCAAGGTGGCCTTTGATCCGGGCAATGTCTCTCCTTAAGTTCTCATTCGCAACTGGGTCGAGCCAACGGCAAGTCCGGCGATCCGCTGGCGCCGCCAAGGCGGTCGAAAATGCAGAGCATTAGTGGATCCGCGACGGACGTGATTCAAGCCCGAACCTAGAACCTCGAATGATGCGCCAGGAGCTCAGCGACATGGTCCTGCGTTCAGGCGCACCGTGGAGCCACCTATCGCCGGACGAGTGAAAATGAGACGAAAAATCAACCTATTTGTCGCGAACAAGGATCCCGTTGAAGAGCATATCAATAATCGTGTCCGCCATTTCGCTTATTGCATGCGCTTTCGTGAGATCAATCCGGTACACTTGATCGACCATCGCCGCCAGACAGAACGTGAAGGCGGACGCCGACACGAGGGTGTTGGTCATCGCGAACAGCGGTAGCTTCTTGATCGCTCCTTCATCGATGCCGGCCTGCAATATCTGATCGAAACCCTTTAGCCCTCTCTTCAAATAGCGATCAACAAGCCAAGTCAGCCTTTCACTTCGCGAAAGACTTTCATGGATCACGATGCGGGAAAAATCCGGATCCGCCGCGCTCATGAGTATGAAGCGACGCGTCAAGACTTTCAGTTTGGATACCGGATCAAGATCTTGGAGCTCACCTCGGCTGGCCGGAAATCGGGCCTCAAGATCGAGCATGAGCTTATCGATGGCGGCCTTCCATAACAGATATTTGGAGCCAAAGTGGTAATGGATCATCGACTGGGTCAGGCCGGCAGCCTTGGCAACATCACCGGTCGAGACGGCTTCGAAGCCTCTCTGAGCAAAGGCATGTGTCGCGACAACGAGCAATCGATCTCGAGGATTGCGCGTGCTGTCAGGGCTTGCGGTCGCCCTTGCAGATGGACGCTTAGACTTGGCATTTCGTTGCGGCAACGAGATAATCCGTTCCGAGTGTCCAGCGCGCCGAGCGCAAGTGACCTGTTGTCGACATAAAACCAGTGATGCTCGAGCATCTTCGCTTCACTGTCCCACTTCGTGGTCAAGCTGAAAAGAGGCCACGACGAAGTGCTTAACATGCCTTGAATGGTTAGGTGTGACAAGCCGGGCCCGTGCACAGAACCGTTGCCGGAAAGTCCCTGGCTGTTCGGCAAGATCGTCGTCGACTTGCGGTTTTGCGCCCCCACGGGAGCGGGTTGCTGATTTCAACTCGATAGTGAACCAGGCAAGCCAGCCCATAAATGCCCCGAGCGCAAAAACAAATTGACCGAATGGGAAAATCGATATATCGAACTGCGGCGATTAGCGCAGGCGAAGCTTGTACGTGCTAGGAGTTAGAAGGTTGGGCGAACCCGCGGTACTTATTGTCGGTGGAAGCTTGGTGGGGTTGGCGACCTCCATGTTCCTGGGTAGTCATGGCGTGGATTGCCTAACGGTAGAAAAACATCGCGGCACAGCTATCCATCCTAGGGCCGGCTTTTTCCAACTCCGTACTCTCGAGTTGATGAGGGAGGTGGGGATCGAGGAGCGTGTGATCAAAGCGGCGTACAAAAAGTACGATCCGAATGGTGGCTCGAACGCGGTTGAGACGCTTGCAGGGCGCGAAATCGTAAACTACGCGCCCGATATCAATCAAGGCATTGAAGACATTAGTCCCGCTAGGCGCCTGTTCATGCCGCAACAGGTGCTCGAACCGATTTTGCATCAGCGGGCCACGGAGTTCGGATCCCAGTTTCGGTATTCGACCGAGCTGGTTGACTTCTCACAGGACGACACAGGTGTGAGCGCGATCGTGCGGGATGTCGACTCGGGCGTCGAAAGCACGATCCGGTCTCAATATCTGGTTGCGTGTGACGGCAACCGCAGCCCCATTCGAGAGAGGCTCGGTATATCTATGCGGGGTTATCCCGTGATGTCGCAAAGCATAACCATCTATTTTCGCGCAGATTGCGCGAACGCCCTTCGCGGGCGGAATTTGGGGGTCATATACGTCAACAATCGGAACGTGCGAGGGTTCTTTCGACTGGAGAAGACTGGCCTTGGCGGATTCCTGGTCGTATTCACGGCCGGTGACATTAATGGTCCGAATGCGCGAAACGTAGCGGAAGGGATAACGATAGAGAAGGCCGCCCAATTGGTGCGAGATGCCGTTGGTGAGCCAGGCCTCGAGGTTGAAGTCGAAGACGTGGCGAAGTGGACTGCAGTCTGTCGAGCCGCCGAATCGTTCCAAAAGGGGCGCATCTTTATTGCCGGCGACGCGGCGCACACGATGACGCCAACCGGCGGTTTTGGTGGCAACACAGGAATTCAAGATGCTCACAATATCGCGTGGAAGCTTGCGTATGTAGCGCGCGGTAGAGCAGGCCAACGGCTCTTAGACACGTATACGGCGGAGCGGCAGCCAGCCGGAATGCAGGCAATCGAGCAGGCCTACACGCGATACGTCACCCGCTCGGATCCCGACTTGAAAGTCGGAGAAGTAAAAAGAGCCATTAATCCCTTGCACGTCGAATTCAACCGCTACCGGTCGGATGCGGTGATCCCAGATGCAGCCCTTGTTGATGACGGGGCCATCGACATAGATCCGCGCAAGTCGCTCGGTCGGCCGGGGACGCGCGCCCCACACGTCGAGTTGAAGCAAGGCGAGAAAATCATCTCGACGCTGGATCTGTATCGCGGTCAATTTGTGCTGATGACCGGACATGACGGATCGGCCTGGTTGGGGGCGGCCAAAGTCGCAGGTGGAAAAGTCGGCATTGAAATTGCTGCGCATGTGGTTGGGCGGCCTGGATCTTCTTCCGAAATTGTGGACCTTCCGCCACATCGACGACGACTATCCAGCCTGTTCACAGTGCCGTTCAACAGAGCCCACGGTATAGACCCATCAGGTGCAGTGCTTGTACGACCGGACGGGTATGTCGCTTGTCGTTTGGCGCATTTTGATGAGAGCGCGAGCGTCGAAAATCTCCTGACTTCTCTCAATTCCGTTCTTTGCCGCTAACCGCCCATTTGATTCGGCGTTGAACTCGTGAGGTGATTGCAGTGGCTACAAAGATTCAAGTCGTGTTCTACAGCATGTATGGCCACATTCATAAGATGGCGGAGGCGATTGCTGCGGGCGCTCGTGAAATAGAGGATACAGAGGTATCGCTTCTACAGGTTCCTGAGCTGGTTCCTGACGACGTGCTATTGGTTAGTGGCGCTCGAGACACGCGGGCTGCGTTTGCGGATGTGCCGTATGCGGAGCCTGCCAAGCTCGCGGGTGCGGACGCGATCATCTTTGGAACGCCAACGCGCTTCGGTAATATGTGCTCACAGATGCGTAATTTTCTCGACCAAACCGGACCACTTTGGGTCACTGGTGCCTTGATCGGGAAGGTGGGCAGCGTATTTACCAGTGCGGCCAGCCAGCACGGCGGTGTGGAGTCGACGATCCTGGGATTCCACACGACGCTCCTCCATCATGGGATGCTAATCGCTGGCTTGCCTTATTCTGACGGTCGGCTGATCGAGATGGATGAGATCACCGGAGGTAGCCCTTACGGCGCGTCCACGCTGACGCGAGGTGATGGCTCACGGCAACCAAGCGCGAATGAGCTAGAATTGGCTCGCTTTCAGGGCATGCACGTTGCCGATATTGCGCGGCGGCTGAACGGTAGTCATTGGAAGAACTGACCCTCGAAGATCGAGCATCCTTGTTGATCGGCTGATTGATGCTGACGTTATTCGACCTTTGGGAGGAGGCATGCGGTGGCTTTGACGACGGCACTTCGCCGGGCGAGACAAGTCAATGGGGGCGGGACGGCGATCGCCGCGGCAAACGAGACGATCACATGGTCGGAGCTGTGCGAGCAGGTGGCGTGCCTGGCGGCAGGTTTACGGGACTGCGGGGTGGAATCCGGCGACCGTGTCGCAATTCTATCGCTAAACCGCCCCGAAGTCTTAAAGGCCCAATATGCGGTGTTGTGGGCCGGCGCTATCTTGGTGCCCCTGAACTTTCGGTTTGCCCCAGCCGAGTTGGCCCATGCGATCTCAGTTGCGGGCGTCAAGCTCTTACTAGTTGATCGCTTCTTTCAGGAAACGGTGTCGAACGTAGCGCGCGATACCGGAGTTGAGGTGCGCTGCTTGGAAAGCGGTGCCGGGACGGCTTACCCGTCCCTGGCGGGCAGCGACCCTATCGAGGATCGTAGTACCGGCAACGCGTCAGACGTTGCGGGTATCTTCTTCACGGGAGGGACAACCGGCCTTCCGAAGGGAGTGGCTCTAAGTCATCAAAACATTCTCATCCACGTGCTCGAGATGCGGCAGGCGCTGGAGTATTGTGCGGACAGCGTCTATGCCCACATCATGCCAATGTTCCATCTGGCGGACTTCGGGATGGGCCACGCGCTAACGCTGGCGGCCGGCACGCACTGTTTCCTTGAGCAGTTCAGTGCCGAGGCTTCATTGCACCTCGCGGCGACGCGCGGAGTGACGCATCTGTCCTTGGTGCCGACCATGATTGCCCTTTTGCTGGACGAAATTGAGCGATCGCTTATGCCGAGCGACGAGGTCGCATCCTTTGCCGCACTAGAAATGATTACGTATGGTGCCGCTCCGATTTCGCCTCCTTTGCTGGATCGCTTGACGCGCCTGTTGCCGGGGGTAAGGCTTCGTCAGTTCTACGGAATGACGGAGACCTGTGGCGCCTGCGTTACGCTTGCTCCCGAATTTCATAGTGACCAACAGCAGTCCCGCGGTCGCATGCGTTCGGTCGGTCAACCCATGGCAACCGCCGAGGTTAGGATAGTTCGCGAGGATGGTCGTCCCTCTTTCACGGGAGAAGCCGGCGAAATCCTCATTCGCGGACCCCAGGTGATGGTCGGATATTGGAACGACCTGCCTGGCACAGCGCGTTCTCTGCGCGACGGTTGGATGCACACGGGAGACGTCGGCTTGATTGATGGTGACGGCTTTGTGACGCTTCTCGACCGCAGCAAGGACATGATCATCTCCGGCGGAGAGAATATATTCTCGAACGAAGTAGAGAATGCTTTGGCAAGCCATCCCGATGTCCTTTCGTGCGCGGTCATCGGTGTTCCCGATCCGCAGTGGGGGGAGCGGGTACATGCAGTCGTGGTTACCGCCCCCGGTCGGTTTCGCGATGGTCTGCCCGAGGATATCCAACTGCACTGTCGGCGCCTAATTGCCGGGTATAAAATCCCGCGTAGCTGGGCGTTTCGGGATACTCCGCTTCCACTAAGCGGAGTAGGGAAGGTGTTAAAGCACCAACTTCGGAAGGAGTTTCTCGATCTTGCTGGCGAACCACGGTAGACTGCGGTCTGTGATTCCGCCCCAAGCCACGACCGCATTTCCTTCGGGGTATTGCGTGTGCATCAAAATTTCTGGAAACTCTGATCTTGGGCGGGCAGGCGCCCGCCAAACGCGGGAGCGTCTGATCATTGAGAGGGGGTAGTTTTTTGTGAGATCGGACAGCGGTAAGAGGAGAGTGAAGCGACCAGCCGCATTGTCCCGCAAATCGACTAAGTCGGCTGCCAGTAGCAGGCCGCCAAAGGACGAGGCTGCGACCCCCTCTCGCGAAAAACTTCTCCAAACCGCCATTAGGCAATTCGCCAAACTTGGCTTTGACGGCGTCTCGACTGGCGAGATCGCTGCAGCCACGGGCTTTTCGCAGGCGATTATCCATTACCATTTCGGATCGAAGGACCAGTTGTGGCGCGAGTCCATGACCTATCTAATGCATGACCTGGACGCGCGGTTTCCACTAAACCTCAGCGAACTGCGCGATTTGGGGCCGCTCGAACAGCTCCGCGTAATAGTGAGGCGGTTCATCGCGATGTCTGAGTATAGTACCGAACTGTCGAGCATCCTCATTCGGGAATCGATTGCCGACAGCGACAGGTTAGAATGGCTGGTAAGGCGGCACTTTCAGAAGCGGATCGATGCACTCGACAACATCGTGAAATCGACCGTAGCTGCTGGTTTGGCGAAGGAACTCCCCACGTTTTTGGTGACCCAGGGGATACTGCTTGCCTCTTCGTTTCTCTTCTGCCTCTCCCCCTTGATCCGTCTGGCGCACGGGGTTGATCTCAAAGATGCCAAGGTAGCCGCTGCAATTCCTGACGAGCTGCTGGATTTCTTTCTCTACGGCCTGTTGAAACGCTAGGCGACGCAAGGCGCTGGCGGAGATAGCGAGTTGCAGCAAAAACTGGTTGATCAAGTAGGAAAATTGATTGTATTAATTGGGGGCGGCCTCGAACGCGTCGCTAATTTGAATGAGGGACGGGATGGAAGGCGAAAGACTTGCTGGGAAAGTCGTGATCGTCACCGGCGCCGGGCGTGGCATAGGACGCGAAATCGCGCTTTTTGCCGCGAAGCAAGGGGCTCGTGTTGTAGTCAACGATCTGGGCGGGGAGTCCGGCGGCGGCGGGGGCGATGCCTCAGTTGCGCAACAAGTAGCAGATGAGATTGTGAAGGCAGGCGGGACCGCGGTCGCCAACACCTACAGCATTTCGACCGAACGAGGAGCGCAGTCGATCGTTCAAGATGCGCTTGACACCTTTGGCCGCATCGATGCCGTTATCAATAACGCGGGTATCCTGCGCGATCGCATGTTCCACAATATGACGGATGAGGAGTGGACGTCGGTCATTCAGGTTCATCTGTTTGGCTATTTTTACGTTTCCCGGGCTGCCGCACCCCATTTCAAGGCGCAAGGTAGCGGCTCTTATGTCCACTTTACTTCTCCTGCGGCTCTGATCGGCGCGATTGGCCAGGCTAACTACGCCGCGGCAAAGATGGGTGTGGTTGGCTTGTCGACTGGGATCGCATTCGATATGGCCAGATACAACGTAAGGTCGAATTGCATCGCACCTTCGGCGTGGAGTCGATTGCTTGCGGCGGTTCCGGTCCGATCGGAAGGAGAGGCAAGGCGCGCTGCTATGTTCCAGGAAAAAATGGGCCCCGAGAAGATCGCGCCGCTCTGCGCATTCCTCGCGAGCGATGCCGCCGGAAGCGTGTCGGGCCAAGTATTCAAGGTGCGGGGAAACGAGATCTTCCTCATGAGCCAGCCGCGGCCCATCCGGTCCGTGCACCGGGATGCCGGATGGACTATGGAAAGTCTCGAGGACACGATGCTTCCGGCCATGTCCCCATCGTTCTTCCCGCTCACGTCGCACCTCGACGTATTCAGCTGGGATCCGATCTAGGGAGGCTGAAGATGGGGCTCGATCACCGTCGATTGATGAGCTGGCCGTTCAAGGACGTCGTTCATCGCTACGAAGACAAAGATACTATGCTGTACGCCTTAAGTCTGGGCCTCGGCAGCGATCCGACAGACGTCCGGCAATTGCAGTTTGTTTATGAGCAAGGACTTAAGGCGTTTCCCACGATGCCGATCGTTTTGGGAATGACAGATCTTGGATTTCTCGCAGATCGCGACGTCGGGATCGATCTTTCAAAGATGCTGCACGGAGAGTCTGGATTGCTCATTCACTCGCAGCTCCCGCCGCGAGGCGCTGTGATCAGCCGGATGAGGCTGGTGGATCTTGTCGACAAGGGTGCGCAAAAGGGTGCGCTCCTTTACTTCGAGCGACGAATTCGCGACGCCGCGGACGATCGTCCACTGGCTACGGAGCGAGGATGTTTCGTGTTGCGCGGTAACGGAGGCTTCTCCTCCGAGATTGGCGCGTCGGCACCGCCCCGAATGATGCCGAACCGTCCGGCAGATCGCTTCTGCGAGTTACGCAGTCTACCGCAGTCAGCCTTGCTTTACCGTCTCTCGGGTGATCGTAATCCCCTTCATGTGGACCCGGCGATTGCCCGGACGGGTGGCTTCGAGCGGCCAATCCTCCATGGATCCTGCACGTATGGGATCGCCGGTCACGCCCTTCTCCAGATCCTTTGTGACCACGACCCCTCGCGCTTGCTGCGGATGGAAGTTCGCTTCACAGCGCCCGTACTACCCGGTGAGACCATTCGGACCGAGGTCTGGATGGACACGGCGCGGTCGGCTCAATTCCGCTGCTCAGTCATCGAACGGAATAGAGTCGTGCTCGACAACGGTTACGCTGAATTTGCGAACGCGCCGGTAGTGGAAACTGCCCTGGCTATGCCGGTATCGCACTAGGATCGCAGTCATGCCGAGAACCGATCGCCACATTCCTTCCGCCACGCCGGAAACGAAACATTTCTGGGATGCTGCGCGCGAAGGGCGACTGATCCTGCAGCAATGCCGAGACTGTGGGCACACCTATTTTCCACCGCGCCCCTTCTGTAGTGAGTGCAACTCCCGCAACGTGGCGCTCCGACAGGCGAGTGGCCGCGCACGTCTCTATAGCTACGTGATTAGTCACAGAGCGGCGCCGGGTTTCGAGGCTCCCTATGCTATTGCTGTCGTCGAGCTCGACGAGGGGCCGCGTATGATGACGAACATTATCAACGTTCCTCAAACCCCGGAGGCGCTCGTGCTCGACATGCCGCTTCGCGTGGCATTCGAAAAGATTTCCGACGATATCTCGCTGCCTGTATTCGAACCGGAGGGGAGCAGATAATGAGGAAAGCCCAGGCGGCAATCGTTGGTGCGGCGGAGACTACGCGCCTCGGCATAGTCCCCGACGTGTCACAGCTGCAGTTGCATGCGGATGCGGCGCTCAATGCGCTCGCTGACGCCGGAATTCGGTCCGCCGAAATCGACGGTTTTGCGACCGCAGGGGAGGATCCGATCCTTCTGGCGCACTACCTCGGTATAAAGCCCACCTGGATCGACGGTACGTCCGTGGGTGGATGCTCCTTCTTGATGCATATTCGCCACGCGATCGCTGCGATTGGTCAGGGGCTTTGCAAGACGGTGTTAATCACGCACGGCGAAAGCGGAAGGTCCAGGCTACCCGCTCCGTTCTTTCCGTGGCCTCCGCCTCCGATGAGTTTGTCCGGGCAATTCGAAGCGCCTTACGGCACCACCGGTGCACCCACGATGTTTACGATTCCGGTTCTGCGATACCTGAAGGCTTACAACATCTCCCTTGAGCGTTTGGCAACGGTGTCGGTGGTTCAGCGGCGGTGGGCTTCCATGAATCCGAGAGCCTTCTTCAAGGACCCCATTACCGTAGATGACGTGATGTCTGCCCGCATGGTCGCGTTTCCGTTCACGCTGCTGATGTGCTGTCCGCAGACCGACGGTGGAGGCGCGCTCATCGTTACTGCGCCCGAAAGAGCCGCCGAATTCGCGACCAGGCCCGTCTATGTCCTGGGAGCGGGCGAGGCTGCGGAGACGACGATGATCAGTCAGATGAAGGATTTCACCTCGTCGCGAGCATTCCGTATGTCTGGCGGGATGGCATTCGAAGATGCAGGAATTGGTCATGCCGATGTCGATCACTTGATGATTTACGACGCGTTCGCACACTTGCCACTCTATGGGTTGGAGGATCTAGGCTTCTGTAAGCCCGGTGAGGCAGCGGATTTCATCGCCGACGGTCGCACCTCTCCCGGAGGAACACTGCCAGTCAACACGAATGGAGGTGGCCTCAGTTACATGCATTCTGGCATGTACGGAATGTATGCTCTGCAGGAAAGCGTGCGGCAGGTGCGTGGAGTTGCGCCGGCGCAGGTTCCAAACGCCAAAATATCTGTGGCGCATGGTGTTGGCGGAATGTTCAGCGTGAGTAGCACCATTGTATTGGGCAATGTGGTTCCATAGATTTCGCGCGCAGGACATCTGTCGGTACAATGCGCTCAACGAGGTTGGTGCGCCTCTAACGGTGCGCCAATGCCGCTTTATGCGGTACTCTCAGATCAATTGCATTGAGCAACTGAAGGGCCCACGTCTTCGATAGCGGTCGGGTTGCCTAGCTTATCGCCCGACCATTGTTCTGCCAGTGGCGCTGCCGCAGATCCGACTTGGCGATCTTGCCGGCGCCGGTAAGTGGCATCTCACCAATGAACTCGATTGACTTTGGGCATTTGTATCCGGCCAATCGCTCTCGGCAGAACGCGATGAGTTCGCTCTCGGTCGGGAGTTCTCCCTTGGGGACAATGACGCCGTGGACTCGTTCTCCCCAGATCGCGTCGGGAACGCCGATTACCGCAACTTGGCCCACATTTACGTGCGCGCCAAGTACACTTTCGACCTCAGTCGAGTAGACGTTCTCTCCTCTCGATACAATCATATCCCTTGCACGATCAACCAGCGTAAGGTAGCCGTCCTCGTCGAAAAATCCAATGTCTCCCGTCCTCACGAAGCCATCTGCGATCGCCGTTCGAGTTTCTTCCGGACGGTTGTGGTAGCCGTCCATTGCCGATGGCCCGCGTGCGATGATCTCTCCAATTCCTCCCGTTGGGGCCGACTTTCCATCATTCCCGATCACTCTTATTTCTTGCTCCCAGACGGCTTGACCAGCGGAGCGCAGACGGACGGGATCGTTCGCCAGAGCGTTGAGGTGATCCTCGTGCGTCAGGACCGTGAGTGGGCAGATCTCGGTCTGACCATATGCCTGGGTGAAGCGGACGCTGGGAAGCGCTTCTAATGCGCGGCGGAGAAGAATCTCACTGATAGGTGAAGCGCCATAGAAGACATTGCGAAGGCTAGTGAATGCCTCCGCTGAGAAGCCTGGGGCTCTCAAAAGCATCTGGAGCATGGTTGGAACGAGGAAGACCGTGGTGATGCGGTGCCGCCGCACGCAATCGATTACCAAGTCTGGTTCGAAAGTGTGCAAAGGAATTTGAGCGGCCCCTGCGTAAGTTGCGGCAAGGATCATGCCCGCGCCGCCGATGTGGAAAAAGGGAGCGGTAAGAAGACAGCGGTCTTCGGGTTTGAGTCCTAGAACGCGAGACACCACACTAGCGTTCGAGACGAGGGATCGGGCGCTCAGTTTCACCCCCTTCGATCGCCCAGTGGTGCCGCCAGTGTAGAGGATTGCTGATACCTTTTCGGCGTCGAACGCGCCTTCGGGAACGTTGCTTCCGCGAGAGAACAACGGTGAGTCAGTCTCCATGGATAGGAGGCGGCCCCGCCACGGCGAAGGCCACGATCCTTCTGCCCTTTGAAGTGACGAGTTGTCGGCAAGAATGGCGCTTACGGCGGAATCTTCGAGTTGCTCAATGATCTCTGACTGAGTCAGTCGCCAGTTGAGTGGGACTGCAATCGCGTCGATAAGCCAAATCGCATGGAGGACTACGATATAGCTCGAGCTGTTATGGGCCAATATTCCAACACGATCGCCCGGTCGAATGCCGCAGGCGATTAATCCTGCAGCGGCACACCGGGCGCGTCTTGCAAGGCTAGACCAGGTGAAGGATGCCTTCCCTTCTTCAAGGGCTACGGATCCGCCTCTAGTGACAGCCAGCCTATCGAGCAACGCCGGGATATGGGTCATTCGCCTGTCAGCGGCGGGCCTTCCGGCTGCCAGCGGTCCCCGGCGAAAGTGATGATCTGCAATTGCTTCATGGGCGCGTAGTCGGTCGGGCTGGTATTGATCACGATGCCGGGTAGCGTCGTCTTCGGCGCGAATTGCTTCAGATTAGCGGCCTGCTTCATGACGTTCTCACGGGTAAGTTCGTCGCCGCATTGTTCCAGAACCTGCTGGACGGCCTCGGCGGCTGCATAGGTAAATCCGATGATACTGTCGTCCTTGTTGATCGTGGGGGCATACAGATCGAGGAACGCGTGAAAGTCCCTAATCCCGGCGTCATCCTTCCAGCGAGGATCTGAGCCATCTTTGAGGTAGGCCGCCGAGTAGATCCCTTGGACATTGTCCAGGCCCGCTGGTCGGAGAACCGTGGCAATCGACGCGGACGAATTGGTCACGATCTGAATCGGCTTCCATCCGAGCTCTGCAACCTTCTTCAGCGCTTGAGCGGTGAACTTTGCCGAACTGATATGAACGAGCAGGCCTGCGCCGGATGCCTTCAGCTTCACGATGTGGCTGTCGATACTGGGTTCGGTGACTTCGTAAGGCTCCTCGATGACGATCGTTGCGGCGTTTCCGAGCGACCTCTTCAGTCCTCGCATGATGTCTCGGCCGAAGTCGTCGTTTTGGAAGAAAATGCCAATTTTTGAGTTAGCATGGTTCTTTGAAATGAACGAGCCATACACTTGTCCCTCGCGCTCGTAGGACGGTTGGAAGCCCATCGTCCACGGAAACTCGGCGGCGTTCTGGAATTTGGTGGCTCCGGATGCGATGAATAGTTGAGGCACCTTCTTCGCATTCATGTATTTCGCTATAGCCGCGTTGGTCGGAGTGCCGAGCGGCGAAAAGATGAACAGGACTTCGTCGCCTTCGACGAGCTTGCGAGCTTGCTCTACGGTCTTCGCGGGACTGTAGGCGTCGTCGTATGAAATGAACTTTATCTTTCGGCCCCTGATGCCACCCTTTTCGTTGATCATGTCAAAATAGGCGGCGGCGACCCTTCCATGGACGCTATAGGCCGATGCTGGCCCGCTGTAAGGAGCGATGTTTCCAATCATAATTTCAGTATCGGTCGCTCCGGGGTCATATTTCTTCAGTTGTGCGGATGCCCCCGTCACCAAGCCAAGAAGTGCCACAGCGGCAAGAGCGTGAAACCTTGTTGCGCCCGTCATTTATTCCTCCCCTGTGTCGCGTCCTGGTCGCGTCGCGTGAATAAAACTGGTCGATCAAGTAGCATTATAGATAGATGAGTTTGTATCGTAAAGAGAGGCAATTGTCTTCTGCCCAGCGAGTCTGGCTCTGCAGATTCCGTGAACCGCCTTGTTTCTCGGCCGCGAAGGAGACGTCCCAGGGCACCGGTAGCATTACAAATAGGTTGATTGGTTTTTCAATTTAATCTATTTGGAACCTAGGCTATCAAGGCCCTCGGACGGCTTGGAGGACTAAAACCGGCGGGCGCAGCTTGCGTCGGCCCAATCCGCGGCCGGGCGGTGCATGCGCCACGCGGGTGCATCTGTGGACGGGGTAGGGATTCGATGGACGAGGATGATCGGCCCTTGTTTCACGAAGAGCATCGTCTCTTCAGGAGGCAAGTGAGAGCGTTTTTGGCGAAGGAGATTGTCCCACATCACCCGCAGTGGGAGAGGGACGGGATAGTGCCGCGCGATCTCTGGCGGAAAGCCGGACGAGCGGGACTCCTCTGTCCGACTGTATCGGAGGAGGATGGTGGGCCGGGCGGCGACGCACTCCATAGCGCGGTTGTTATCGAGGAGTTGGCTCGTATCGCCGCGTCGGGACCCGGCTTCTGGATCCATTCCGAAATGGTAGCGCCTTACGTGTCAAATTTCGGAAATTCACAACAGAAGGCTAGGTGGCTACCGAAGCTCGTCTCTGGGGAAGCGATTGGCGCGGTGGCGATGACGGAACCGGACGCCGGATCGGACCTGCGCGGGATGAAGACGCGAGCGGTGCGTCGTGATGGAGGGTGGCTGCTCAAAGGCCAAAAGGTCTTCATCTCGAACGGTCAGCTCGCGGACGTCGTCGTGGTCGCAGCGAAGACTGCGCAATCGACGGAAAGCAATTCGATCTCGCTGTTTCTCGTTGATGCTGCCTCCCCCGGTTTTCACCGTGGACGAAATCTCGAGAAGATCGGCGCGCATGCCCAGGATACTTCGGAGCTCTTCTTCGAAGATGTCCTAGTCTCCCATGATGCTTTATTGGGGGAAGAAGGCGCGGGCTTTAGGCAATTGATGAAGGGCTTGGCGCGCGAAAGATTGTCCATCGCGATTTCATGCCAGGCAAAGGCTCAGTTCGCCTTTGATCAGACCGTTGGCTACGCGCAAACCAGAAGACTGTTTGGGGGCAAACTGATCGACCTGCAAAACACTCGATTTCGGCTGGCGGATGTCAAGACCGAACTCGTCGTTGGTCGCTCTTTCGTGGACGACATGCTTCGTCGCTACCTAGAGGGGCATCTCGATGGTAACACGGCGGCCATCGCCAAGCTTTGGACGACTGAGATGCTGGGACGCGTGGTGGACACCTGTCTCCAACTGCATGGAGGTTGGGGCTACATGACCGAGTACCCCATTGCGCGTGCATACATTGACGCCCGTGTCGAGCGGATCGCTGGTGGAGCATCCGAGGTCATGCGAGAGATAATTGGAAAGACTCTGCCGTGACCAACTTGACGTGCGAAGGTCGATTTGACGAGTGAAAGCCCACCGACGTCGCCAGCGCGCGATAGACGCCCAAAAGCCGCAGCGCCGAACGCAAACTGAAGGCAAAGCAAGCGATTCCTGCGATCGGTAGCGTCTGCGCATAGTTCATGTTGGCGTGTTCCATCTGAACCGATTTGCCGACACGGATGTTGACCAGGCGGCGCGTGCAACGTGGTCGCAGCATTGGATCCGGGTCGGTCTCATGTTTCGTTGCAATCTTTACCTAGCGAGCCACCCGCAGCTTGCATCTATTGTCGCTTTCCGCCCCGAAGGCCTCAATCGCAGGGATCCGCCGCACAGGTTTATAGTAATCCCAAGGATACTTAGATTCGGCGGGTGTCTTTACCTCGTACAGAGTAAGATCATAGATGGCCCTGCCATTGGAGCGGATGCTGGCCGCATTGCCAAAAAGATCGAGGTTGAGCTCACTCATTTTCGCGCGGACCTGATCGGAATCGATCGTATTAGACGCCGCCACTGACTTCAGATAGTGAAGTACGACCGCGTAGGTATATGCTTGGACTTTTGTCGGCATTTTCCCGTGCCGAGCCATAAATCGCTTCGACCAGGACCGGGCTTGTTCGTTTTCGTCCCAATAGAAGCCGTCGGTCGTATACAGGCCATGTGAACTCGCTAATCCGAGTCCCTCGATATCGGTGATGAACTGCAGGAAGATGGCCAAACGTCGCTGATTATCGGTCACGCCGAATTCAACCGCTTGCTTGACGACCGAAATAGCGCCACCGCCGACACCCGAGATACCAATCACCTTGGCCGGGGACGAACTCGCAGTTACGAGGTAGGAGGCGAAATCCGTTGTCGAAATCGGGTATTGAACGCTCCCGAGGACCTTGCCGCCAGCCGACTCAATAGCCTCTCTACCCGCTTTCTCCATGGCGTGGCCGAAGGCGAAATCGGGTGTCAAGAAGAACCAGGATGTTCCGCCCGTTGCGACGACGGCTTTTGCTGTGCCAACCGCCAGCGCGTGCGCGTCTTCCAGCATCTGGATTGTATAGGGCGAGCAAGCAGAACCCGTGAGATCGTCGGTCGAAGCCGCCGTCACGAAAACGAGCTTCTTCTTTTCGCGACCGACCTCGTTGACAGCGAGGGCAACGGAACTCGTTGGAAGATCAACGATGGCTTCAACGTTTTCAACGTCGAACCACTTGCGAGCGATCCCGCTCGCGAGGTCCGGCTTGTTCTGCATGTCGGCAGAAACAATCTCGATTTTTCTACCCAAGACTTGGCCGCCAAAATCGGAAACAGCCATCTGGGCTGCGAGGACCGCACCCGGGCCGCCGATCGCAGCATACGGTCCCGACTGATCCCCCAGAACGCCAATCCGCAGTGGGACTGGCTGCGACCTTGCCGTCGATGAGGCAGCCACCAAGCACAAAATGGAAACGAGGCGCAGGGTCGTTTGAAGCCAGGCCATAACATTTCTCCACAAACAGAATGAATTACATTATACAGAACAATATTCATGCGTAAGTCAATAAATTATGGGAGTTAACCCTCAGTGCGCTTCTGGAAATGTAACAATGGACATCAAAAACAAAATGCATTACGAATAGTGGAAATCATGGAGTAACGGTATGCCAACTGGTTCGGTGGGTATTTCAGTGATTGTTGTGGGTGCCGGTCCGATTGGATTGACCTTGGCGGCCGATCTCGGTCAGCGCGGCGTGCGTTGCACCGTCATCGAGCAGAGTGATGGCAAGGTCGGCCCCGCGAAGATGTTGCAGGTCGGCGTCAGGACAGTCGAATTCTGTCGCCGAATGGGCATTGCCGAGAAGGTCAAGAACTGGGGATTCCCTCAGGACTTCCCCTTAGACAACGTCTTTGTGACCAACTTGAATGGCTACGAACTCGCCCGAATCCGCCCGGCGTCGGGAGGTTCAGCTGCTCTCTCGAGATTCAGTCCGGAGCATCAGTGCCACTGCCCCCAGACAATATTCGATCCGATCATGGGAGACTTGGCTCGGTCGTATCCGTCAACTGAATTTCGCTTTCGCAGCAGGTTGGAGAGTTTCGGTCAGGACGACGAGAGTGTCGTCGCGCAGATACGTGATCTCGATGATGGTAAAATGCGAGAATTCGTGGCCGATTACATAGTCGGCTGCGATGGGTTCTCGAGCACGGTGCGAAAGCTTGTGGGCATCGATATGCGCGGCGTAGGGGCGCTCGATACCTCGATCAATGTTGAGTTCGTGACGGAAGATCTTGCATCTCTCCACAATATGGGGAACGCCGTTCGATATATCTGTATCGGTCCGGAAGGCACATGGGGAACCCTTGTTGCAATCGATGGACGGCAAACGTGGCGGTTGACTCTGTACGGGGCAAACAGCATCGACGTTAAAGCGATCGACGTGTCGAAGGCTATTCGACGAGCAATCGGAACAGATTTCAACTTTTCCATCAAATCGGTCGGTGAGTGGGTCCGTCGCGGGGTGGTCGCGGATCGATTTCAGGACGGTCGAGTGTTCCTAGCCGGCGATGCTGCGCATACGCATCCGCCGAATGGCGGTTACGGAATGAATACCGGCATCGCCGACGCAGTTGACCTCGGATGGAAGCTTGGGGCTGTGAATGACGGCTGGGGTGATCCCCGAATATTGGACAGCTATGACATCGAACGGCGCCCGGTTTGCCATCGCGCGGTGAACGAATCCGTCAAAGAATACTATCGTCTGACCGAAGATTCACGACGCGAAGAGATCGAAAGTGACTCTCGTAAGGGAGAAGCTCAGCGTCGCGAGTTTGGAGCCAAAATTCAATCCGCCAACGAGAAATCAAAATCATGGCAACCGTTCGGAATCCACTTGGGTTATAGCTATGATCCTTCTCCCATAGTTGTTTGGGATGGAACGCCTCCGCTTGTTGACGACACGATCGACTATTTTCCGGTGAGCAGGCCAGGCTCACGTGCGCCTCATGCGTGGCTCCCGGATGGTCGCTCGATGCTCGATCTTTTCGGCGGAGGATACGTACTGCTCCGATTCGGCAAAATCCCTGTCGATGCAACGCCGCTACTTGCCGCGGCCAGACGTCGTCAGATGCCGATCGTCGTTCATGATATCACGGATCGGAACGTCGAGACACTGTATGAGCGCAAGCTCGTGCTCGTGCGACCAGACGGTCATGTCGCTTGGCGCGCTGATCGCATGTCAGCCGAGCCGCACACCATTCTTGATCGGCTAAGAGGGGCTGGTCCCAGGGCCGCTTCACTTGGTTCTGCGACTCAGCCGAAGCCGTGCTCGGCTCGGAATCCAACTTTATCAGTGCAGCGGACAGGAGATCATGCATGACCCAGGCTAAGCTTCTTGTGTTGTTTCATAGCTTCTACGGAAATGTCTTCCGACTAGCAGAAGCGGTCGCGGACGGTGCGCGAGGATCGGGTGCAGAAGTCTTCGTCAAGCAAGTTCCTGAGACAGTTCCAGAAGCCGCGTTAGCTGCATCCGGGGCGCTTGCTACTAAAAAGACCTTCGAGCATGTTCCGACGGCCACAGTCGACGAACTGCCGACTTACGATGGCATAGCGTTCGGTACGGGAACGCGCTTTGGCAACATGAGCTCAAGCATGCGTTCGTTTTTCGATCAAACGGGAAAGCTATGGAACGAAGGAGCCTTACTGGGCAAAGCCGGCACTGTGTTCGCCGCGACCGGTACCGGTGGTGGTCGGGAAACCACCATCGTTTCCACCTGGTTCACGTTGGCGCACCACGGAATGATTATCGTGCCGGCCGGCTACGGAAATTCCAATATGCGCCAGGTCGATGAAGTCCATGGCGGAAACCCGTACGGGATAACAACGGTTTCCAGGGCAAAGGCACCGAGGCCAAGTGAAATTGAGCTTGACTTGGCTCGCTCGCAGGGGCGGAGTTGGGCTGACGTCGCGATTAAACTGGCTCGTGACTAGGGTCCAAAACTTACAAGGTCACTGCTCTTGAGACGGAAACCAAAGGCCAATAGGGCGCATATAGGTACGGGAACCGAGACTCGAGAAGAGCGACCGACAAAGCGTCAGCAAGGCGTGCAGAGTGTGGAGATCGGCCTGCGGCTGGCCTTTGCGCTTGCCGAGACGGATGGTCCGCTGGCCCTTCGCGAACTCGCCGAAAAGTCGGGGCTGCCGGCGAGCAAAGCGCATCGATATCTCGTGAGCTTGAGTCGCGCCGGGATAGTCGAGCAAGACCAGCGGAACGGTCATTATGATCTCGGACAGGGCGCACTTGTGCTCGGGATCGCCGCTATGGGCCGGCTCGACGAGCAACGTTTTGCGTCCGAGACGTTGTCAGACCTTCACCAAGTGACCAACCAAACGGCAGCTGCGCTGGTTTGGGGCACGCATGGCGCTACGATCGTTCTCCGCAAAGAGTCTTTGCGCCCTACCACCGTGAATACGCGCATCGGGTCGGTGTTGTCGACCATAAGTTCGGCGTCGGGCCGGGTGTTTGCAGCGTTTTTGCCGAGGGAGATCGTGGGGCCACAAGTCGATGCCGAGTTTGCCCAAGGCACAAAGCCAACTTATCTCGGGCGAGCACTCGATGCCGAAGAGTTTTGGAAACTGATTGAGAAGACCCGGCGGGTGGGTGTTGCCCGTGTTCGCGGCGATCTGCTTTCGGGCGTAGATGCCGTTAGTGCACCGGTATTTGACCACGAGGGGAAGATCGTCATGGTGCTTTCGGTATGGGGTGGTCACGGCGTCCTCGATATCACCCCGCACGGGAACATAGACCGATTGTTGACCGAAGCGGCTGCTACGCTCTCGGCGAGACTAGGTTATCCCGGAAAGCATGTCTTGTAGCCTGAGCGCCACGCGGATCGTTGTGCTGGCCTCTTGCGATGGGCAAAACTTGATCCTGCCAAATCCTGGCAGGAGAGGTGTGGAGGGCGCGAAATTGCTGTGTTGTGCCTGCAAGTTCTACTTATAGACTTCAGTAGCCTCGTGAAGAGGCCAGGCCTCGCACTTGTCAGGTTCTTCCATGAAGTGCTTGAAGCGAGTACTTTTTGAAGAGTCGAATTCGCGGCAGTACGAGCATATAGCGGCAATCAGGTCTGCGATCGCAATGGCAACCGAATGTACTTGATCGCGACCTTGTGCATGTCTTCGCGCTCGTAAAACCTCTGGGCTGCGGTGTTTCGAAGGGCCGTGTCTAGGACAAGGTAGTCGCACCTCAATTCTCTACATTCATTTGCCAAAGCCGTGAGTAAATGAGATCCGAGACCCGTTCCTCGAAGGTTCTCCTCCGTGACAAGGTCGTCCACATAAACATGGCGACCAAAGACGAAATTTTCCTGAATTCGCCAGCCCGCGAGAGCGACTATCACTCCCCCGGTCGTTGCTGCGAGGAGGTGATATCCATCCAAACGTTGTCTAAGAACTTGTTGGACGAAAGAGTATTGCGATGTCAATTGCGAGCGGAGCAATCTCATAATTGGCCAACAGGCGGCAATCTCTACTTCTGTCTTGGGTCGGGTCAACAAGATGTTGGTCTGTGAGGTCGACATTGTCATTGCGCCATCCGTTGCGGTCTTTGGCGGTCACAGTCAACAGTGCTGATGCTTCGATGACAGGTCTTCTGCAGCTGTTGGTCGGCTTCGAGTGTCAGAAACCTGTTTCTACTTCTACGACTTGGGCTGCTTGTTCCACTCCGGCCACGTGAGGCCGCCCGTTCGACCTGCAACGGGCTGAATTGCAGATAAGGCAGCCAGCGGGCCGATTGAGGGGGCACAAATGCGATATTTCGGCCTTCGACGAAATCCCATCCACGTTTCTACCAACTGTCTCGTTTCTATTCTCTCTGGACCACAGATGATATTCTTGTCGTTGGAAGGTCCATTTAGAGCGATATCAACGATCGTTTGCGCAGCAAAATCTACATCGAGGGGTTGCAGGATCATTTTCGGTGCGAGCACTACGGGCCCCACTGTCAATCTGCCAAGCATGAAGTCCACGAAATCATGAAACTGAGTTGGACGCACCACGGTGTGGGAGATGCCGCTGAGCGAGAGCATGCGTTCGCAATCAAGCTTCATTCTATAGTAGGAATGATGCCGGGCGGCCTCGTCGATTCCGGCTATGCCGACATAGACAATATGCAGCGAAGATCGCTGCGCGGCTTCAATAAGCCGCGCCAAAGCAGCCAAATCCTGCTGCGGCTTTGCTTGACTGGTAGCGCAATTGAATACCATCGTGCGCCCCGCCAATGCGTCAGGCAGTCCTTCTCCGGTCACCGCGTCAAACTGTTTCCATTGGCCAATGAAGTTTGAGGGTTTTTTGCTGCGACTGCCCGCTGCGAACGGAACGTTGCGGGCCGCAAGTTGCCGTATGATGGCCGTGCCTAGAAGGCCACTGCCGCCAGTCACGAGAGCGCTGCGGGTCATGCTTGCGCATCTTTTGGAGGCTGAAAGTACACCCAAACGACCCCAGCGAGGCCGATAACGGCGGGCAAGTAAACCGCGAACCAATTCTGCGCAATAACATCCGTGCTGCAGATTCCGACAGCAATCTCCCAGACGTGAAAGAATCCGTGGAGTGCAAGCCATAAAGTGGCGGCACTCCACATCCATAAGCGCTGTCTCGGAAGAAACATGCCGATAATGTACCCGGCTCCTATCATTAGATGGATGGTGCCGATATCACGAAGGAAGTGCTGGTTGAAAGGCCCGGTAGCGGGTACGGTTGGCACCATTAAGTACCAGGCAAGTGGATCGTAAAGCATGTAGATGCCATTGGCGAACATGAACGCGCCCAATAGGCCTATGACGATTTGGACAAACGCCGTCATTCATTGCTCCGTGGTCAACCGATGATTTGTGCTAGTTGCTTATCCCGTTCTGGGACGGGCACCAGGCGAATGCCAATTTGTCCGATGTCTGCGAATGAGGACAGCACCAAGAGCTGACTTAACGGCTGCACCGAGTGCCTCACCTACGCCGCAGTGTCAAAATCATGGACACGAACTGGGGAACAAGAAAAGTCGTTTCGCCGGCGCCAAATGGCGGCCGGCTCGCGTCAAGCCGTAGTGGGCGGTGCCTTGACGCTCTTTGGTGCCGATCGCAAGGCCGAGGCTCGGGAGTTGATTTCTCTGCTGAAGTCCTCGGACATCTTCGAACTTGCCCTTACTGAAGTCGTCAACGACCGCTTCAGTATTACGGACTGCGAAACCAGCTGACCGGATGAACGCGCGGTTGCAGAGGTCTTGTCAACCTAAAGCTTTCGGTCGGGAGCGGATGTAGAAGAAGCAGCGCCTGGAAGCAGGATTTGGAACTGGTTTGGCTTTCCGACAAATCAGACTCACAGGTCGACCTCATACGGCCCGACGTTGACTACATCAGAGCCAATGAAGCTGTGGCAGATTTGCTCAAGCCTCCGGCGGCTCGGGTTCGGCAGACGTCCGACCAGTGACGGCATTTCGGAAGGCCTCGGGTGAAGATCCTCGCCGTTGCTTGAAGAAACGGGCAAAATGGGAAGCATGAGAATAACCTAGAAGGAAGGAGATTTCCTTCACCGGCCTCGTCGTATAGAGGAGCAGCCGCGTGGCCTGTTCCAGTATTGCGTTCTGGATCACTTCGCGGGCTGGACCACCACAAACGCTCTGACATGCGGCATTCAGGGCATAGGGTGTCGTCGAAAGACGCGTAGTGAAGGTTTCGACTGTGTGCGTCTCAGGTTTGGCATCGTCGGAAAATCCGATGGCGCCAATCGTATCGTGAATGAGAGTTCGGTACCGTCGAAACAAGTCGGCATCACTCGAAGCGATTTCAACGCCGCTACCGGCGGGATGATCTGAAGCCGCAGCATCAAGTTCCAGCAACACACAACTGAACAGATAGCGCAACGCATCACGCCTATTCCGATGAATAGACGAAGCTTTCTCGGTGAGAAGACTCATCAAGCCTTGCATTGCGACGATCTGCTCGTGTGACCGTAGTGAAATGAACCGGGCGTTGGCCAGCCGGAGAATGGCGGCATTCGTCGCCCCTTCGACAGAACTGAGTCCTGTCGCGAAATCCGAAGAAAAACTTAGGACCGAGCCTGTTGCGCCCGGTGAGTAGATAAACTGATGCACCACATTTGCCGGTGTGTAGACGCAAGACGGCGCGTCGACAGCCCATTGCTGCCCGTCGTGCTCAAACGTGCATTTCCCGCTGAATAGAACTGAAATTTGGTCGAAATCTACGTGCCGATGGAGCGATATCCTCCATTTGTTGGGGATGTTGCGGACCGACAATGGTTCAATGTGAAAGAAACCAAAAATCGACTGCGTCCAACTCTCGCCATAGAGGACGTAGGCCGGAACGTTCAGAACGTCCGCTCCCCGTCGGGAGTCAGAAGGTTTGTCCCTCTCCATAACGCTGCTCGATCGCACCTAGTGATACTAGGATGGGCAAACATTTCCCGATCTAATCGGCGATGCAATGACCATTTTCACAAAAACCGCAACCTTGTGATGGTTTCCGTCCATCGTCCGAAACCCGCACACAGTCTCCGCTCGCCTATTCGTCGCCGAGACCCAGTTCCTCGGCATGGAGGAGGCTGACCCAAGTCCCGTTTCTTACAAAGCGAGGCGCCAAAGACAGATCACATACTAGAAGGAGCTTTGTTGCGATGCAAGATAGCTCCCTTTGCGGATCGTACTTTCCCTTGAGACCTGCCAACGCTGCAGGCGTGAAACAGCAGCGACCAATCGTGAAGTTGTAACGCCTGCCAGCACCAAGGCCCGCTGCAACACATCGGCGCCTTCAACACAATGTCAAATACTTCGGGACTAGCTCGGCTCTTCATTTTACGAAATTGGTTACTCGGTGTTGTCGTCGATCCTCTCGGCGCGGTCTATGGTCTTAAGCGGTCTTGTGATTAATGCATTGCAAACCGCTGTTATGGGCTTTCGCCTGGTTCGGATCTTACTCAGTCGTTTGCGGTTACGATCGCGTTTCTGCGGTGTAGCTCACTCTTGGATCAAAGTCCGTCGCGTTGATCTCTGGCGCTAACGGGGTTTCGGAAGGGCTAGTATTGCATCATTCACGGCGTGGGAAATTTGCTGGCTGGTTCGCGAATGACATTTCGGCAATTCCGATACTATTCATCGTGTCGGCTTTGGATAGATGCACAACCGTAGGGGTTCGTATGATGACGGTGAGAACGTCTCTCGCTGCGTTTTTCTGGGCAGCAATGGTGTTGGCGAGTAGAGCGGAGGAGTCGACAAAAATTGGCTTTATCACCACTCTGTCGGGTCCGGCAGGCTACTTAGGCGCAGACGCGCGAGACGGCTTTAACCTCGCCGTTGAAATGGAAAGCGGCAAGCTCGGTGGCGTTCCCGTTCAGGTCGTGGTCGAGGATGACGGCTTCAAGCCTGGCGCCGGCAAGCAGATTGCCGACAAGTTTCTTAAGTCGGAAAAGATCAAGCTCTTCACCGGCATTATCTTCTCAAATATTGCGGGCGCAACAGTACCGGACATTCTCGATGCCGGTGGAATTTATGTCAGCCCGAATGCAGCACCATCGAATTTCGCCGGTAAGGATTGCAACAAGAACTATTTTGTCGTGCCTTGGCAGAACGACGCGTTGCACGAGAGCGCCGGCCAGAATGCCACCAATCTCGGCTACAAGAAGGCCTTTATTCTTGCTCCGAACTACCAAGCGGGCAAAGACGCGCTTACAGGATTCAAGCGGTTCTTCGATGGTGAAATCGTCGGCGAGCTTTACACGCGCCTGGATCAGACCGACTTTGCGCCTGAAATGGCCCAGATTCGTGACGCTAAGCCGGACGTCGTTTTTCAATTTGAGCCAGGCGGGCTTGGCATAGCTTTTATCCGCCAATACCAGCAGGCCGGTTTGCTCAATAAGATCCCAATGGTTTTATCAGAGCCAGGTGTTGATGCCGTTTCTCTCAAGGCACTCGGTGAATCGGCGCTCGGAATAAATCTCTCGTTTCATTGGAATTCCGATTTTGATAATCCTGCCAACAAAAAGTTCACGGAAGCTTGGGCAAAGAAATACGGTCCAGATCGGGTCCCAACGTATTTCGCAAGTCAGGGATATGATACTGCGCTCGCCATCGGGGCCGCACTCAAAGGTGTGAATGGCGACATCAGCAATACCGATTTGTTCCGTGCCGCCATGTTGAAGGCCGATTTCGAGTCGGTGCGCGGCGCATTCAAATTCGGCAGCAACCAGCATCCTATCCAAGACTGGTACGCTGGTCGTGTAGAGAGAGACACGACCGGCAAGCCGATCATCAAAACACTCGGCAAGATCATGTCGAACCACGGCGACGCATATTCGAAAGACTGCATGCTTTGAGCGGTGGGGAAGCGTGGCACCCCGTCCCGGCACCGGCTTGCCGCACTAGCAGCGAAGGTCCCGGAACAATGAACCAATGACGTTAGCACTGGAGCAGATTCTTAATGGCGTTCAGTTTGGTATTGCACTTTTCCTGCTGGCGGCCGGGCTGACGCTGATCTTCGGCATCATGGGCATCATCAATCTGGCGCACGGCTCAATTTACATGATTGGCGCTTATGGCGCGGCGCTTGCCACCCAGCGTACTGGATCGTTCATTCAGGCGATTTTGGCCGGTCTGACGGTTTCTGCCGTCGCAGGGCTGCTGATCGAGCTCATTGTCATTCGAAAACTCTATGCGCGCGACCATGTTCAGCAGGTGCTCGCAACCTTTGGGTTAATCCTGTTCATCAACGAAGGCGCGACGATCCTGTTTGGACGTCAGCCTCTGTTCATTGATGTGCCAAAGCCCCTGTCCGGTACGATCGAGATCATTCTGGGTGTGCCTTATCCGATTTACCGGCTGGCGGTCATCGTGGTCGGGCTGTTGGTCGCGCTTGGGCTTTACCTGTTCGTGAATAAGACGCGGGTCGGCATGCTGGTGCGTGCGGGCGCAACTCATCGCGACATGGTCCGCGCACTCGGCGTCGATATTAGCTTGTTGTATACGCTGGTCTTCGGTCTCGGCGCCTTGCTCGCGGGTCTTGCCGGTTTGATGGCCGGTCCGCTGCTTGCCGTTCAGGTCGGCATGGGCGAGCAAATTCTGATTCTGACTTTTGTCGTGGTTGTGATCGGCGGTGTCGGCTCTATCCGTGGTGCGTTCTTTGGCGCAATGATCGTCGGCATTACTGATACGCTGCTGCGCAGCTTTTTGCCGTCGTTGCTGCGCAGCTTCATGACGACATCGCAGGCCGACGCGCTGGCGACAGGGTTATCCTCTATGGGGATTTATCTGCTCATGGCCCTGGTGCTGCTGATCAAGCCGCAGGGGCTTTTCAATGGCCAAAACTGAGGGCGCTGCGGCTGGACCGGGTTCGAGAAGGTCTCTTCCACGTATTGTTGGTTTCGTCATCCTCGCCGGCGGCCTCCTGCTACTGCCCTTGGCAGCGAATGCTATCGGAGATCCGGCTTTAATCACGTTAGCGACACGTATGGTGATCTATGCCATCGCGGCGGCGAGCCTGAACCTACTCCTCGGTTATGGTGGCCTCGTCAGCTTCGGCCACGCTGCTTACTTCGGCATCGGTGGCTACGTAGTTGGCATTCTGTACTTTCACTTCGCCGCCAAGGATATGTTTTTCGGTCTTCTTCCCGGCACCAATCAATTCCTGATCACGCTTTTTGCCGCAATGATCGTCAGCGGATTGGCTGCATTCGTGCTAGGCGCTTTATCGTTGCGCACGACGGGCCTGCAGTTCATCATGATTACACTGGCCTTCGCGCAGATGATCTTCTTTCTGTTCATTTCGCTGAAGATTTACGGCGGCGACGATGGATTGATCATCCGGCGGCGAAATCTCCTCTTCAACCTGAACATGGCCGACGACGCCACATACTATTTCGTGTGTTTGGCAATTGCCGCATTGTATTTTGGAGTGTTTTGGAGGCTGGTGTGCTCGCGGTTTGGATTGGTTCTCGGCGGCATCCGCCAGAACGAGCGGCGTCTCGCAGCCATTGGCATTGCGACCTACCGATACAAGCTGGTGGCATTTGTCATTGCTGGCATCGGAGCAGGGCTTGCCGGCGCGTTAATGGCGAATTTTTCCAAATTCGTAAGCCCGGACATGCTGCACTGGTCACGCTCAGGAGAACTCATGATCATGGTAATCCTGGGCGGTGGCGCAACTCTGCTCGGGCCGGCGCTGGGAGCCGTTATTCTTGTCGGCCTTGAAACGGTCCTGACGGGATGGACCGAGCACTGGCAGGTCATCTTGGGTCCGATACTTGTGCTGGTCGCGCTGTTCACAAGGGGCGGCGTTCTGTCGTTGCTTCAAGGCCGGAGTGCGCCGGATGCCTGACACACTCCTGCGTGTTGATCGACTAGTGAAGCGGTTTGGCGGCCTTATCGCGACGAATAGCCTGTCACTGGAAGTCCGCACCGGCGAACTGCATGCCGTTATTGGCCCCAACGGGGCAGGCAAGACAACATTGATCTCGCAACTGTTCGGAGAGCTTTTGCCCAATTCGGGCACTATTCATTTCGTGGGTGAAGATATTACTACGCTATCGACATCTGCGCGCGTGCACCGCGGACTGGCGCGTTCGTTCCAGATAACTCAATTGCTGTTTGACTATTCCGCGCTCGACAACGTCGCGCTCGCCGTTCAGGCGCGTTTGGGTCACAGCTATCATTTCTGGGGCAATGCGCGTCGCGACTGTTCGCTGCGTGAACCTGCACTGCAGGGTTTGGTAGACGTTGGGCTTGAGTGCCGGGCGAATGTTCCTGTCAAGGAACTATCGCACGGCGAGCAGAGACAGCTCGAACTTGCAATAGCGCTGGCGACGAAGCCGCGCCTTCTTCTGCTCGATGAGCCGATGGCGGGGCTGGGCACTACCGAATGCGCCGCGACCATCGGCCTTTTGCGAAAGCTCAAGAACGAGACGACGGTTCTGCTGGTCGAGCACGATATGAACGCTGTGTTTGCATTAGCTGACCGGATATCGGTGCTGGTGAATGGCCAGTGCATTATGACGGGCACCAGTGCAGATGTCTGTAATAACGAGTCAGTGCGAATTGCTTATCTTGGCGAAGGAAACGTGTAGTGCTGCGGGTCGAAGGACTTCAAACCAGTTACGGGTGTAGTCAGATCCTGTTCGATATTCGCCTCGCGGTGGGCGAGGGCGAAGTCGTAACACTACTGGGGCGCAATGGCATGGGAAAAACCACCACGATCCGTTCGATCATGGGGTTGCTCACTCCTCGAGCCGGCGATATCGAATTCAACAAAAAGTCCGTGGCGGGTTGGAAACCGGAGGCGGTCGCGCGGCTCGGGATTGGCCTCGTGCCCGAAGGCCGCCAGATTTTTTCGCGCCTGACTGTCGAGGAAAACCTTGTCGCTACGGCGGCCAACCGGCTTCGGCGAGCAACTCCCTGGACACTGGTGGAAGTCTTCACTCTATTTCCGCGTCTGAAGGAGCGTCGGAAGCAAATGGGCTGCACCTTGTCGGGCGGCGAGCAGCAGATGCTGGCAATTGGCCGAGCGCTGATGACGAACCCGTTATTGCTCATCCTCGACGAAGCGACCGAAGGCCTCGCTCCAGTGATCCGGGGCGAAATCTGGACATGTATCTCGCTGCTGAAGTCACGCGCGCAGTCGATCCTTGTGATCGACAAAAACCTGCATGTTCTTAAACGCCTTGCCGATCATCACTACGTGATCGAGAAGGGCCGGACGGTTTGGTCCGGTACCACACTCGATCTCGAGCGCGATGCCAATCGCGTGCAGCGATATGTCGCGCTCTAGAATTCAGGGACGACGTCCGGCTTTATGTCGGAGGCGAGCTGTTCCGAGCTCGTTTGAATGGGCCCGCGAGTGACGATTAGAGAATCACGCGTCTTAGGCTGCCGATGATGCGGCCAAAATGCGCAACGCAACACCGCGAAGAAAGCGTTCTCCAGCGTAGCAGTCCGCCAAGGAACGCAGTGGGGTAGACGCTTCGCTACGAATGCATTCTGGCTGACATGCCGCAACGGAAGTCGGCGCACGGCATATCGATAGTTTAGATCACGGATGAATTGGCCGCCGACGTTGGTCAATGGAGGTTCGACTCGCGTTTTCCATGGTGTTGTTGCCGCGCGTGCTATCGCTCGCTTCAAGAGCCTGCCGAGTGTAATCGCGAAAGCTCCACGACGCCTCGGCACCGTTACCAGCGCCTTCGATGCAAGGGGCCGATTTTGAATAGCTGGTGGCGTCGCGATCCTTGCGGGCACCGGTCTCGCATCTGACCACAAGTCGGCACAACACGGAGCGGGACCATGAATCGCCCAGCGGGCCTGGTCGCGATCGCTGGCCAAGTCGGGGTCGATCGGGACGGGAGCCTTGTTGGCGGCGACGCTGCGGCCGGCAGGCGGAGCAGGTGTTTCCTGCAAGCGGCGCTTTCTGCAGTTGGCTTGTCGCCGCGGGACCTTCTTCAGACGAAAACCTGTCTGGTGCCGGCCGCGGATATCCCTGACTTCTTCGCCGCCCGCGTCGGCAGTGGAGGCTCGCAAGCAGAAATCAGCCCTTACGTAGCCCGACCAGAAGTCTATCGATGTCTTCACGGATCGTTGGGCCATGCGTCCGCATATCGGCGAACTCTGCTTCCGTCACAAGATCGGAGAGCCCACGTTTGAAACTCGGCCATTCTTGAGTTCTTGCCCACCAATCATTGATGCGAGGACGGTCGGCCGTCCACGCTTCCAGCAAGCCCAGATAGGAGAGGCGCGCTACGAAGGGCATTATGTTGATGTCGGCAAGTGTTAGAGCCTCGCCGAGAAGCCACGGACCGCGTTCGCTCAACGTCGCTTCCATATGCCTGAAGGCGCGCTCATAGGCGTAGATCGCGTAAAGGACGAATGGCGAATGAACGCCGGCCTCGTAAGTAGAGTGATATCGGTCACGTCGGCGCGGATCACCAATATTCTCAAACCGGCGTTCACGAAGTGCAGGCGACATGTTTTTCATCTTCTCGCGGAACATTGCCGAAAAGCTTATCTCGGTCGCTCCCTCGAATAGCCCCTCATCGACGTATTTACTCCAAACGCGCATACGGGCGCGTTCGCCTGGATCCTTTGGCATGAGCGGAGGATCAGGAAATGTGTCGTCCAAGAACTCGCAGATCAGCGTCGACTCGATCACCGGTGTGCCGTTATAAACCAAGGTTGGGACGACGCCTTTTGGGTTGAGCTTCAGATACTCAGGATCGTATTGCTCGCTCGTAAAAAGTTCGACCCTGATGGCGTTCCAGTCGAGCCCCTTCGCTCGAAGCGTTATTCGTACTTTCTGACAGCAAACGGAGTTTCCGTAGTCATAGAGGGTTACCATAGGAGTCTCTCTCAATTAGCTTTGACCAACGCGCGATCCTCGGCCCAACTGGTCGGGGAGGCGAAAGTGTAGGTGGGGTCGGGACTACCTGCGACTCAACCAGATAGCCAATTTCCAAAAATGGCAAACCGAAGGTTTCTCGGTTCGAGCACTCCATCAAACTATTCGAATGCGACCCGGCATTCCGACGGAAAATCGTTCACCAGTGTGCCGCTTGGTATTCGACTGCTACTCATTTTCAGAAAATGGCTACGCCGGCTATGTCGCGTCGAATCCCATTCAGGATTATGCGATCAGGCCGGTCCTTAGCTGCGCTAACTCGCAATGATTCACAGCACTGCGTTACGGATCTAGGTATCGCACCTATGTTCAAACGTAATTGATAGTCAAAGCGCATCTTACGGGTCAGTGATTACCTCGATCACGCGCAAGCCAGCATTGACGTATCGCAAAAATCCTCCCGCACGGGCGTTTTGCACTGCAGTTGCGAAGGAAGGATTGGATCGAATCCAGAACGACTGCCATTGATCTTAGTTCAATCGGTACCGGTCAAAAGCCGCGCCGCCTCGAGGTCTATTTGCCGAATCTTGACAGGGGTCAAAGCCGCAGATTGCGGCATGAACGGGTATAAGCGTTTTCGGCGAAGTGGTTGTTGCTTCGAGGAGCTGGTCAGCAAATGTTAGAGGCAGGCGCTTCAATAGCCTTTGGAAGGGAACATCGATGAGTGCTAGACCTGAAGATACAATTAAGGGATTGAAACGGCCGTTCACTGGCGCCGAATATCTCGAGTCATTGCGCGATGGTCGCGAAGTGTGGATCTATGGAGAGCGCGTCAAGGACGTGACCGTTCATCCCGCTTTTCGCAATTCGGCCGTCTCCATTGCTAAGCTCTATGATGCCCTCCATGACGAGAAATTGAAGAGCGTTCTCACGACAGAGACAGATACGGGGTCTGGGGGATATACGCATCGATTTTTCAAGTATGCTAGGTCGCGCGAAGATCTTCTCGCTCAACGGGACGCAATGGCGGCCTGGTCGCGTCTTACATATGGATGGATGGGACGAAGCCCGGACTACAAGGCGAGCTTTACAAACACCCTCGGCGCCAATGCCGAGTTTTATGGTAAGTTCGCGCCGAATGCACGTGCTTGGTATGCCCGAGCACAGGAAGCCGTTCCATTCATCAATCACACGCTGGCCAATCCGCCGATCGATCGGAACAAGTCGGCCGATGATGTGAAGGACGTTTACGTCAGCATCCAAAAGGAGACCGATGCCGGAATCTATGTTTCAGGCGCAAAAGTCGTGGCAACTTCATCGGCGCTGACGCATTACAACTTCCTTGGCCAGAATATGGCCGCCGAGATCACCGACGATAGTCTCGCAGTGATGTTCATGGTGCAGATGAACACACCCGGCATCAAGTTGATTTGCCGACCATCTTATGAGTTGACCGCTGCAGCAACAGGATCGCCTTTCGACTACCCACTGACCAGTCGTTTCGACGAGAATGACGCAATTTTCATCTTTGATAACGCATTCATTCCTTGGGAAAACGTTTTCGTACATCGCGACATCGGGATGCTCAAGAAATTTTACCCTCAATCCGGCTTTTTGAATGGATACACTTTCCAGGGCTGCACGCGTCTCGCCGTTAAGCTCGAGTTTTTGGTCGGCCTTGTTTCCAAAGCTCTGCGGGCGTGCGGAACTGACGAATTTCGCGGCGTCCAGGTGCAGCTCGGGGAGATCGTCGGCTGGCGGAATCTGTTCTGGGCGTTGACTGACGCTATGGCCGGCACTCCCGACAAATGGGTTGGTGATGCCTTTCTCCCCAATATCACGGCGTGTACGGCTTATCGGATATTCGCGACGGAAGCCTATCCGGCGGTTCGGTCGATCATCCAACAGATTGTCGCCTCTGGTTTGATCTACCTGCCATCCAGTTCACTCGATTTCAGAAGTCCGGAACTCGACAAATATCTGGCTTTGTACGCGCGCGGCTCAAATGGCATCGACTACAAGGAACGCATCAAGATTATGAAGGCGCTCTGGGACGCGATCGGCTCCGAATTCGGGAGTCGTCATGAACTCTATGAACGCAACTACGCAGGTAATCACGAGGCGATCCGTATGCAGGCCCTCATGCAGGCGAAGGGATCAGGTGCATTGGGCTCAATGGAAGCGTTGGCTGCGTCCTGCATGGCCGATTATGACGAAAATGGCTGGCTGGATCCTGCGTATCACAGCAACGACGACGTCTCGATCCTTGGTCAGCTAAACAGGAGAGGGTCATGCAAATCGATCGCGTAGCGTTTCGAAATATCATGGCGCAGTTTGGTGCGGCAGTATCGGTCGTCACTACCGAGGGCGCGGCGGGACGATGCGGTTTTACTTGCACCGCAGTTTGTTCCGTGACCGATGATCCAGCGACCATCCTCGCCTGTCTCAACCGCACCAGCCTAATGAATGCGGTCTTCAAGAGCAACGGCGTCTTCTGCGTGAACGTCCTCGGAGCCGGCCAGGAAGACCTGTCAGCTGTGTTCGCCGGTCAGACCGGCATCAGTATGGCAGATCGGTTCGCCCAAGACAGATGGGACACCTTGGTTACCGGAGCACCCGCCTTGCGGGATGCGGTAGGAGCTCTTGATTGCACAATATCCGACATCCAGGAATGCGGCACGCACACAATACTGTTTGGAAGGGTCGCTTCGGTTCGCCTCGACGCTTTGCGAGATTCGCTTGTCTACTTCAACCGTCAATATCACGCGCTTCCGGTCGCACCGACGGGTTCTCAACAAGACCCTTTGGCTCTCGCAAGCGTGTCTTGCTCCACATCAAGGGTTACTCGCTGTGGATGACCTCGTCTAGCTATCAGGAAGACCAACATGCAGAGCCCGCTCAAGAATGGTCCCATTAACCTTGACGACTGGATCGAGTCGAACAAGGCTACCCTTAGGCCGCCGATCGGCAATCGCCAATTTTGGAAAGGCGATTGGCAGAATCTCCTGGTGATGATGGTCGGCGGTCCAAACTACCGACCGGACTACCATGACGATCCGGGCGAGGAGCTATTCATTCAGCTGCGTGGCGATGCGACCCTCAATCTCATCGACCCTGTAACTCGAAAGCGCAGCCAAGTGATCGTCAAGGAAGGCGAGATGTACCTTCTTCCTTCGCATGTTCGTCATTCGCCGCAGCGGCCCGAAGGCTGCATTGGCCTGGTGATTGAACGTTATCGGCAGCCCGGTGAGGTAGATGCGTTGGAATGGTACGACGAAGCCGGAAATCTTGAATTTCGCGGCGAGTTTCTAGTCGTGAACATCGAGGAGGACCTCGCGAAAGTGCAGGCTGCATGGAAGAAATGGTCTGAGAATCAGAACCGGAAAATACCGACCATATGGCGCGTCGGTGCGGACGAGAGCGGAACCAAATAATAAGCGTGAGACCGGACGGGTCGTCGAGAAATGAATAACACGATCTCATTGCAACTCGTCGCGCAACTCCGAAAGAGATAACACATAAACGAAGGATACGCCTCATGGCCCGCACTATTTTTAACAATCCGGCGCTTCCACGATCGAAGTCGCCGCATTCCAATGCCGTTCGGATTGGCAACCTGATCTTTGTTTCCGGCTTTCCAGGATATGACGAGAATACAAAAATCCCTTCGGGCGATTTCGCCGCGCAGATGCGAAATGCACTGAAGAGCGTCAAGGCAGCGCTCGAATATGCCGGGAGCTCGGTCGACAAGATCGCCAAGGTCAACATCTATCTGGATCGCCGCGCCGATTTCGACGAGATGAATGAGATTTACAAGGAGTTTTTCGGCTCTGAACCGTCGCAGTGGCCGGCCCGGACGACGATCGAAGCGCGCCTGCCGCGGAAGGAGTTCCTTTTGGAGATCGATTGCGTCGCGGAAGCCTAGAGGCGACACACGCAACGGAATCCCGAAGACATGCACACGATTTGAAATACTGCGCAGCGCAATGCTGAGGAAGAACCGCAAATGTTGAGCATCACCGACCATAAGAAGGCGGCGGATATTCTGATTGCCGCCGAACAAGCACGAAAGCAGACGACCCAGCTCTCGACGACCTTTCCCAACATCTCGTTTGAGGATGCGTATGCGATTTCGGCGGAGGTTAACCGACGCAAGCTCGATGGCGGGGCAAAGCTTGTCGGCTATAAGGTAGGACTAACATCGAAGGCGATGCAACGGTCGTCTCAAATCGATGAGCCCGATTACGGCTACCTGCACGATCATATGATGATCTCGGATGGCGGCAAGGCGAAGCGCGCCGCCTATTGCGTTCCACGCGTCGAAGTAGAATTGGCATTTGTGCTGGGCGCGCCGCTTAAGGGGCCTGGCGTGGGAGTGGTCGATGCCCTCCGCGCCACCGAATACGTCGTCCCGGCTATTGAAATCGTGGACGCCCGCGTTCAGGACCCACGGCGTATATTCGATACGATCTCCGACAACGGCGCCGCCGCGAGCGTTGTGCTAGGCGGACGACCGGTACGCCCGAACGATATCGACCTTCGCTGGGCCGGATGCATTTTATACCGTAATGCCGAGATTGAAGAGACGGGACTGGCCGCCGGCGTTCTCGGGCATCCCGCTCTTGGCGTGGCATGGTTGGCTAACAAGCTCGGGGCACAAGGCATAACAATGGAGCCCGGTCACATCGTCCTCACGGGTTCGTTTACGCGAGTTGCGTTCGCAGAAAAGAGCGACTCCTTCCATGCAGATTTCGGCCCCCTCGGCGGCGTCGCCGTTCAGTTCGTCTAATATGCAGTAGGGGGCTATTGAATTTGCGAGGACCCAAGTAGCAGGAGGACGTCAATCGTTCGGTCGACTAGGGGGGCTCATGCGCGTTTCTTCGATCAATTGAACGCGGCCGTTGTATTGGTGGCTAGCGCCCGACGAAATGTGTCGGGCGCATAGCTCCAGAAATGGCGGACGGCGCGAAGCACATCTTCAATGTTGCGAGCATCGAATTGTTCGACGGCGCGTTGATTGGTGCGCCAGAAATCGTAATTAAATCAATAGCTTGATTAAATACTTCAGAATAGGAATCGAAGTGCGAGGCGAGATCGGCGACATCATCTGCTTAAAGATGCCTAAGATCGCGCTTCCGTCGATCACTGTGAGTGAAATCGGCAGATACTGAAATAGCGCCCTTCCTCAATAAGCCCTTTGCCGATAGCGAACCGATAGCCGAACTTGTGAGTTGCATCGGTGCGCCCATCAATTAGCCGGCATGATGCGTTTGGTACATTGATCTAGTTCGGTCTTGGACCTGTGTGGAGGCGCAGTCTTGAAGTTATGTGTAACGTATGCCCCTGCGCAATGCCGGAATGACGAACGTCGATACGGGCGTTGACGCGAACCCCAAGGAACAAAGCCCGCTTGTTCTCGTGGTCGACGATGACCAGGAAGTCCGCGAAGCTTTAAGCGAACTCTTTCTGTCGGTAGGATTTGAGGCGCAGGCTTTCGCCTCGACGCGAGAGGTCCTTGAACAAATGCCTCCCGACAGGCCTGCCTGCCTGGTTCTCGATGTGAGACTCCCAGGTTCCAGCGGACTGGACTTGCAGAACCAACTCCGTGCCGATGGTTGTGCTATCCCGATCGTGTTCCTGACTGCTTTTGGGGATGTCCCCATGACCGTTCAGGCGATGAAGGCCGGCGCTACCGATTTTTTAATAAAGCCAGTCAGGGACCAAACCTTGCTGGATGCGGTGGCGGCTGCAATCGACGGCGATATAGTTCGACGAGCAGAAAATGCCAAGGTTCAAAAAGGCATCTCCCTCCTGAAGGCGTTGACCAGCCGAGAGAAACAAGTGTTGAATCTGGTTGTGAATGGGAAATTGAACAAGCAAATCGCGTACGAACTTGGCATCAGCGAAATCACGGTGAAGCTGCATCGCTCCAACGCTATGAAAAAGATGGGCACCTCCTCGGTGGCTCACTTGGTTAGAGTGTGGGAAACTTTACCGTCAGAAATGCGTACGGCAGAAACTTAGATTTTGGCTGGTAGGCTTGAGGCGGCATTGCCTGGGTGGTTGCCGTGGTCTCTTGCTCCGGTCAGGCGCGTCGCGAAGCGGGTTCCACCGTTGTGCTTCCAACTAGCGCATTGACGCCCAGCTTCGGAAAAAGGAAGCGGCGACGACACGTGTTCGCCAAGCAAATCCCTTGCGCGAACGCTCACATTTACAACAGCAGCTGCTGCTGAACGGACAGCGGATTCCAGTAGCGGTAAACCTGGCGCCGCGTACAAGCACAAAAATATACCCTTCACTTTGGTGTAGCGTTAAGCGCGATCAACTGGAACAACGCGTCTTGGCTACTAACACCCACGTTGTTTGACCGCCTGACATTTGCTTTGACGCGATGGCGCCGGCGACAACGGCTTGCATCGCAAAAGCCGCGACGATGGCCGAGCAGTCTGTGCGCACCTCCATAAGCCTAACCTGCGACGCGGAGAACGCGCCCAGCACGGGTCGTATCCACAAGGGATAAATGTGAGCGCCGTCCAGAGATCGAAATAGACAAGCGAATCTAAATCCTATGCCTCCGTATAATCGGACTGCTCCATTGGTCGGTCGACCATCTGTCATCCCTCTTCTAGCTTAAGCCAGTTGCCATGCCGCCGGAGAAGCGAAAGAGCCGGCGATTTTGCAAATGCGTGCCGGACGTCATTGGCCACGCGGACTTAGACAGATTAGCGGGGAACATGACTATGCGCCGACCTCTGATAAACTTGAAAACGATCTCACTTACCACGCTGCTTCTGATGTTTCCTACTCTCTCACCCCCCATCGTATGGCTGCCGTCTGGGTCTCACCGATATATAGGCGACTTTCCGTTGAGCAGGAGAGGAATCCCTCAAGTGTCTAGCTGGTCGTGATGAGTTGAACTGATCGGAGGACTTCTCATGCGTTCGACTCTTGCCGTGTCTGGCGAGAAAAACTTCAACGCACAAATGCGGACAAGCTCGGGCCGGTTGCGAGTAGCTCTTGCACCGAGTTGCACTGGGTCAATCAATTTGAATCAAACGAACTCCGGGGACATCAAGACAGGCAATGACTCTCAGACAAATCCGTCTCTACACAGGGCTAATACTGTTCGCGTACGTGTCCACGCACTTGGTGAACCATGCTCTTGGAATTATCTCGCTCGAGGCAATGGAGCTGGGTTTAGCCGCAGTGTCGCTCATATGGCGTAATCCGGTCGGTCTATCCGTTCTTTATGGCTCGCTTCTTTGTCACCTTCTGCTCGGACTTTATGCTCTCTACGACCGCAAATCATTTCATGGTTCGCGAGGAGAGTTGACCCAGCTTATACTCGGAATCGCAATCCCCGCGTTACTTATGAGCCACGTCGTCGCTAGCCGTATGGCGACGAGTGTCGAGGGATTGGAAAAGGGGTATACCCAGCTACTCTACTATTTATGGACCCAAGATCCGGCTGCTGGAGCAATCCAGCTTACGGCACTTGGTGTCACGTGGGCGCACGGTTGTTTTGGAATGTATTATTGGCTTCGAATGAAGCCGTGGTTCAGTAGAGTCGAGCCTTGGTTGCTCTCCGTCGCGGTTCTGCTGCCGACCTTGGCGCTGATAGGCTATGTGGAAGGCGGGCGGGCGGTGAACGCTTTGTCTCAGAACGCTCTCTGGCGTGAAATCAACCTGGGCCCTGATAGGGTCGGTTGGGCGTATCAAATAGAGCGCCTTCTTGCCATTCGGGATTCCCTGCTACTCACCTACGGCGCAATGCTCGGCTCGGTGTTCGTGTTCCGAGGGATTCGTTCGCTTGCAAACATGAAGACAGGAACCATCCGCCTAAACTACCCAAACGGGCGTATCATCAAGATTCGAAAAGGGACTAGCGTCTTGGAGGCAAGCAGGCTGCACAATATCCCGCATGAGAGCGTTTGTGGCGGTCGAGGTCGATGTTCGACATGTAGAGTTAGGGTCATCGATGGTTTAGGAGGCTGCAGTGCACCGGCACCAGAGCCATCCGAGCTCGCGGTCTTAGGACGGATCGGCGCTCACGCCGGAATTCGATTAGCCTGCCAGTTTCGCCCTGAGTGCGAAATCACGGTTGCTCCGCTCTGTTCGCCTTCTAAGCTTCGTCAAGGAGCGATGCGTGATCGTGAGCAGTTCGGTGAAGAGCGTTTCGTGGTCGCAATGTTTGTTGATATGCGCGGATCCACGCGGCTCGCCGAATCTCGGTTGCCCTTCGACACTGTCTTCGTCATCAATCGATTTCTCAGCGCGGTTGGTCAGGCCGTTCGGGCCTCTGGCGGTGATGTCAATCAGCTTCTAGGAGATGGCCTGATGGCTCTATTTGGCCTGAATCAGGACCGGGAAGGCGCGTCCAGAAACGCGTTGCGGGCGATCGATGCGATTAGAGAACAAGTCGAGAGTCTAAATCGGTGGCTCGCGGCCGATTTTGTCGAGCCAATCCGGTATGGCGTCGGCGTGCACGCGGGCTTGGCAATCGTCGGAGCAATGGGAGACGAAATCGACTCAAAATTCACAGCTCTCGGTGATGTCATAAATGTCGCGGCACGACTACAAAGTATGACCAAGGCGTTTGAATGCTTGGCTATAATCTCGGAAGCAGTATTTGAGTCGGCGGCTCTTCCTTGTGAAGGGACAACGGAATTGTGCATCGAAGGTAGAGAAGGCCGCTTAAGGGCTCAATTGGTCGGAAAATTACCCGATCATTCGTTCACCTGTCTTGATGGCAAACTATGCTCTCGCCCGTCGGTTCAACGACCAAGCAACGTTAGGAAATCACCCGTTTTGCCGGCAGAGACGAAATACGCCGGCCAAGTCGCGCTTTGACGTGCGGCGCGTCAGTTTTGGACTATCGCAATATGGGGTATCGTTCGTCCTCACTGAGACAGTTGGTACGTTCCATCTCAACCCTTTGCTTTCTTTGACAAATACCGACTATGCCTCGGACGAACGCTCACATCGTTCAAATCTGACGAACGTTTCGTTCGAAGATGAGCCACTTCCCTAGCCAGCCTTCGAACCCTGAAGATGGGTTATGCGGTCCATTTGATCATGGTTCTTAACCCCGGGGGATGTAATGACACGAGAAGCGCAGCGGCAAGTTGCAGAAGGCGAAGAGAGTCCACTCTACATCGACGAGCTTATCAAAGGTCGTCGGACTAAACGTGGCTTCACGAACAAACCTGTCCCCATCGGTCTTGTCAAAGATATCCTCTCAATCTCTAAGTTCGCCCCTAGCTCGAGCAATACTCAACCCTGGCGATGCCACGTACTAACCGGCAAGGGTCGCGAACGGGTAGTTGCCGCTGCCGTCCAGGCCTTCAACCGCGATCACGAAACCATGGCGCCGGAATATCCGTTTTTCCCGGAGCCTCTTCATGAGCCATACTTGACAACCTTCACTAAATTTCGCGGCCAGTTAGGCGACGCGCAGGGTGTAGAAAGAAGCGACAAGGTCGGCCGTCGTCGTGACGTTGCGCGACAATTCATGTTCTTCGACGCTCCTGTCGGTCTTATTTTCACGATGGATCGGCGGCTGGTCCCGGCGAGTTTTCTTTGCTACGGCATCTTCCTTCAAACGATTATGTTAGCCGCCAAGGGGCGAGGGCTCGATACATGCCCTCAACAGATTTGGTCACTGCAATATCCGGTGCTGCGCAAAGAGTTGGGAATTCCCGAAAGTGACTTGGTGGTAGCCGGAATGTGTATGGGCTATGCTGACAATAGCCTGCCTGAGAACAACATGACGCTCGATAAGGTCGAGCCGGAGACATTCGCAAAGTTCATTGACGTCTAATCATCGGGCTGGGTACGGCTTATGTCGAGCGAGACTGCTTTTCGATAAGCGGTACCCAGCCGCTAGTTGCTCGGACACGGTTCAACCATCCGACGATGCCTGGATATCGATCCATCTCGTATCCGCCCTCCGCAGCCAAAGACACATATGCAAAGACCGCGGTATCGGCGATTGTGTAGCCATCTCCCACTAGCCAGTCTCGAGATCCAATCCAATTCTCCAGGTGATTGAGAGCGTGGTATCCGTCCTTGTGCCGGTAGACGATTTCGTCCGCCATCTCTAACGCTTGGCCCCGAAGATTGTAGACGCGTGGGATCGCAATGGCTTTCTGAAGATCCGCCTGTTCAAAGAAGAGCCAGCTGAGGACCTCGGTGCGCGCGTAGCTGTCGTCAGGGAGAAGGGGCGTTCCTTCAGCTAAACGCATTAATATTGCGCCTGATTCCACGATGGTGCGACCGTCCTCCAACATCAGCGCTGGGATTCTTGAGAACCGACTGATTCTGCGAAAATCTGGTTCATGAGTGTCACCTCGGACCAGGTCCAGCGTAACCCGCTCGTATTCGAGGTTCAGCTGCGAAAGTAGGATTCGAACTTTCCAAGAATTTCCAGAAAGCAGGCTGTCGTAAAGACGAAGCATAGCGCCCTCCTGTGGTCTTCCGGTGCGAAGCAAATTACGAGCCATCGCTGCCGTCAGACAAGCCGGAAAACCGCGCCTGTTGAGATAAAAACTGCAAGCGTCTAGAATATCTTACCAACCTGCATCTTTAGGGGATGGCTCGACGCTATAGCAACCTTCGGTTCTTAGTCAGAATTGGCCATCGTACATTCATGCTCGATCTCAAGGATGTCTTCTATTTTGTGCAGGTGGTTGACAGAGGGGGCTTCACCTCTGCGAGCAGATCATTAGGCCTTCCGAAGTCCACCTTGAGCCATCGGATAAGAGAGCTTGAGGGCAGTCTGGGCGTGACTTTGCTCAATAGAACGTCGCGCCGCTTTGGTATGACTGAAGTAGGAACGCAGTTCTACCACTACGCGCAGACGCTGTTGCAGACGGCGGAAGTTGCGGAGGAGGCGGTGCGCCAGCGCGCGACGGAGCCCAGTGGCGTCATCAGGATGACGACGGCTGTCGAAATTGCCCAGTTCGCATTAAAGGACTTGATACCGGTATTCTTACAAAAGCATCCGAAGGTTCAGATTGTAGCGATTACTACCGATACCTTGGTCGATATCGTCGCCGACGGCTTTGATCTGGCGTTACGCGGCCATACTGCGCCTTTGCAGAATTCGTCGCTTGTTCAACGGGCCATCGCACGCGCGCCCTGGTACTTGTTCGCAGGTCCCGGATACTTGGACACCAGAGGTGCTCCCGCGACACCCGAGGAGATCGCCCAACACGACACCATCTCTATAGCAAGGAGCGGCTCGTCCAATTTGGTATTGACGGGACCGAACGAGCGTAGGTGTATCGTGCAGACAACGCCACGCTTTCAGAGCAATAATCTGGTTGCACTGAAGGAATCCGCTTGTGCCAATTTAGGCATCGTCGCATTGCCAGGGTATATTTGTCGAGATGACATTGCTGCGGGAAAGTTGAAGCAAATTCTTCCACGCTGGATCGCAGCAGACGCGCGCCTCTCGGCTCTCATACCGTATAAGCGCGGCCTACTTCCTGCGGTGAGGTCCCTGGTCGACTTTCTTGCGCGGGAGATACCTCGCGTGACTGCGTTCGAGCCGGCGCCGGTAGAAGACCCCCATTCAACGCCATCGAACAAGCGGCCCAGCTAAACCGCCTTCGTTCCTGTCCAATAAATTGAACGCTACGTCTTTGGGCAGGTATCTTCCTGTCCCTCTATGACGCTGCCATCCTCGCGAAAGGTAGAGCGGCTTCAGCGGCTCGCAATCGCGAAGGCAAGAAAATGAATAAAATGATCGTTAGCGGAGTCAACAACCAAGTATTTGTGGCCGCAAATCTTGGAAGAGTTGAACACTTTTATTCTGTACTTCTTGGTCTGCCTGTCGTTAAGCGGACCGTTCATCATTTGGACCCGCGACTACCGATCGTAACTTTCGGATTCCAAGCATTCAAAGGCGAGCGCAAGCGTGGACACACGATCAGCTACATCGAGTGGAATCCCATCTTCTACATGATGCCAGATGTTGGTTTCGTAGATCAAAAAGCGACTGCTGCCGGGGTCGCCTCGCCGCGTGTTGGAGACCCGAAGGGGCGTTGGGGGGCCGGGACAAACCATCATCTTGCGCTTCACGTTCCAACTAGAAACGGCCTTTTGAAGTGGAAGCGAAGGCTGACCGACATGGGTGTGCACGTCACCGGGCCGTATAATCGCCACTACTTCCACGCGGTCTACCTTCGTGATCCCGATGGAGCGATCATCGAGATTGCTACCACCGAGCCTGGATTTGGACACGATGAGGCGGTTCTTGGGTCTGGATTCCGTGCCCAGCCGAAGGAAAATTTAATCGGCGGTCGTGACGAGGTGCAGACGGCCTCCGAAACTTGGCCCCGTCCTGTTCCGACTGTCACGGACGACTTTGCGCTGCGCGGCTTTCATCATATCACCTCGATCTCGTCGAACGCCGAGCGGACTGAGAAATTCTTCGTCGACACCGTCGGACTGCGCCTGATCAAAAAGACGGACTATCTGGATGAGCGGGGAGGTACGCACTACTATTATGCTTGCGACGATGACCTGTCACCGGGTTCGGTGCTGACCTTCTTTGGGTTGCCCGGGTACTCTACAGGACGTTTGGGTACCGGACTCTCACACCATTTTGCTCTCGAAGTGGAGAACGATGCGGCCCTTGCTCACGAGCACGAGCGCTTGAAACGAGCCGAAGTGAAGGTTTCGGACGTTTATGATTCTCTCTACAGCAAGCTCTTCTACTTCCGGGACCCGGATGGGCACATATGTGCCCTTTCTACACCCACCCAACTCACTATCGACGAACCCCTCGAGGAGCTCGGGACCAAGCTTTGCTTACCGCCCGATTTCGAAGACCGGCGCATCGAGATAGAGCGACACATCGCACTACGTCCAGCTCCGACGCCAATCCCCCCGAACTGACGGAGCCCGCCTCGTGTTGAAGCCACAACCCGCGAGCAACGGTGGTGTCCTGCGGTGCTTGCCGCAGGACACGCTGCGGTGGGGGCACGGAATCGTGGAACCAACCCTTCGGGAGCTACGCGAGGATGGTTTCGAGCGACCGATGATTTTCACGGTTGAGCCGCTTCTGCTCTCAACTAACCGTGACATTCTACCGCACCTCAACGATGTCTCGGGAGTCATTTCGGACTTCCCGCCACACGCTCCCGACACCGCCATCGAGAGCGCGCTCGGTCGGTGCATTCTAACAGGTGCGCGCTCGATCATCGCTTATGGCGGCGGTTCCGTCCTGGACGCCGCCAAGGCGGTCTCACATTTCCACCGACTTCGCCAAGGACGCTATCTTCCGATCGTTGCTCTGCCGACTACTCTTTCCGGCTCCGAGTTCTCACACTATTTCGGAGTTACCGAAACATCGGGCTTGCGGCCATTCAAAAGGAGCTACGCCGAGCGCGCTACCGTTCCGAAGATTGTATTGATGGATCCGAGTCTTCTTACCAATACACCGCGCGCATTGCTGCTATCGTCCGCTATCAAGGGGCTTGATCACGCCATCGAAGGCATGCGTCAGGTGGACATTGACCATCCGCATGCCATTATGGCCGCGGCCGGGGCAAGCAAATTTTTCGATGTGCTGGGCCGCTGGCCGAGCAAGCTAGAGACGAAAGAAGCCGTCGAGGAAGGGGCAGTCAGTCTAGATGATCTGCTCCAGCTCCAGTTGGCAGCGTGGCAATGCTACTTCTACCCGGCATCCGTAATCTATGGGCTCAGCCATCGGATCGGTCACATTCTGGGCGGGACGTTTGGATTTCCACATAGCGTTACGTCATGCATAACGCTTGCGCCGGTCATCCGCTCTTGCGAGGGGCGTTACGGCGATAAGCTTCGCATGTTCAACTCACCAGGCGAATCCAATCCGGGAGCGACGCTTGCAGCGAAAATAGAAGGGCTCGTGTCGCACTTAGGACTACCGGATAGGCTGAGATCATTCGAAATGGGTCTCTCGGCGCTTCCAGAGATCTCGGACCTTTTGCGCGCGAATTACAAGAAGGAAGTCGCCGACCTCGGGGAAGACGCGGATCGAAAGCTCGATGCTCTGCTAAAAAGCTTATGGTGAACAAGGATGATATCTCCATCCATCACCGAGATGCGAGCCCAGCTCGAAGCCGGTATAACAACCTCTCGTCAATTGGTGGAGGCCTCTCTCGAGAAGGCCAAACGTTGCGCGACGGAGCTAAATGCGTTTGCAGCAATAGATGAAAATGCCGCAACCTTCGCAGCAGAGAGCGACTCGAGGTACGCAAAGGGATTGGCGAGAGATCTTGAGGGAATCCCGATAGTCGTAAAGGATATAATTGACACCGCCGGCCTCGAGACCCGCTACGGGTCTGCTGCTCACATCGGTAACGTCCCCAGGACCGACGCGAGAGTGGTGCGCCGATTACGGAATGCCGGCGCTATCATCGTCGGCAAGACCACCACTCACGAATTTGCCTGGGGCGTCACGACCTCCAGCGAGATGTTCGGTGATACGCTCAATCCGACCGATCGAAGCCGAATACCGGGAGGATCGAGCGGAGGATCGGCCGCTGCAGTTGCCTATGGTGTGGCTCCAGCTGCTATTGGGACAGATACTGGAGGCTCGGTTCGAATTCCGGCCGCACTTTGTGGTGTGGTCGGCCTCAAGCCAACGTATGGTGTTCTGCCGACCGAAGGAGTGTTTCCGCTCGCTCCCACGCTCGACCATGTTGGTTTAATTTGCCGAAATGCCGAAGATCTCATTATCCTAGCTCGCGCGCTAGCCATGAATGATTCGCTGGATGACGTCAGCGGCGGCTCCAGAGTTAGACGGACGATTGGCGTACTTGCTATGCCTAGCGATGTTCCGGTGGATGCCGACATCGCGAATGATTTTTCAACAATCACTGAAAGATTGCGTCGAGGTCATCACGTTGTTGAGATCAATACTCGCCTCGACGAGGCCTACTCTATCTTCGCCACCCTGGTGTTGGCAGAAGCAGGAATGGTGCACTTCTCGCGGAGTTCACTAGAGCTAATCAATGATCGCTATGGAATGGGGACCGTTGCCAGACTTGAGCGCTCGCGAAAAATCAGCATCGACGATTTTGCCAACGCCCAAGAAGCAAGGCGCAAATTCACGTTAAAGATAGCAGCCCTATTCGAGCAAATCGAATTCCTCGTGTTGCCCACGTGCCCGTGTCCTGCGCCGCTAGTCGGAGCGGACAATGTTAGGATTGGATCGTGGGTCGGTGACATCCGCAAGGCGTTAATGGCCTACACCGTGCCGTTCAACCTTGTCGGGTACCCTGCCATGACGCTACCAATGCCGCGAACGAAAGGTGCCCCACCCGCGGGGCTGCAGATTGTTGGTCGCAGCGGTCGCGATCATGATGTCATCAATTTCGCGGTGCAGCTTCAGAAGCATGGGTTCGAACTCGACTGCAGTCGAGCAGCGCGTTGAATTCGACTGATCGAGCCACCGTGAACCAGATCCGCGGGTGTGTCTGCTGTACTCTTAGAGCCAGGTTCACGAATGAGAACGAGGGCTCCGTTGAATGACGCGGCGTCTCCGCAGTGCGTTTTGCGAACGTAAACGATAGCATGTACGGAGTGAGCTAATGCTCGTTTGGGCACGCCAAATCAAAGCCGCGCGTTGTCTTGTTGGGTGGGAGCAATTTCAGCTGGCTGTTGCCGCAGGCGTCGGTATCGCGACTATCCGCCGAATAGAGCGGATGACTGATGATATCAATGCTCAGTTTGGGACTGTAGAAAAGATTCGACGAGCGCTAGAGGGCGCTGGCGTTGAGTTCATCGGAGAGCCTAAGCCCGGCGTTTGCCTTCGACTGAAATGAATACAGAGACTCTCGTTTTGATCACTCAGAGCACTGACACCGTAGCTTATGTGTTGAGAGTAATCGCTGGGGTACCTTGCGTGATATCCCTGTATCTGCGACGTCACCATCCGCGAAATACGTGACATGGATTCCACTTGTACATTGTCCTCCGCCGGAGTTTGACTTTTTATGCTCCCGCATGCGGCATCTCGATCGCTTGCGAATAACATCGTGATGGCGTTGGCGCCGCCACGTGTAGCTGGAGGGGCAGATGACTTTGAGAGTACCTTTACACTTGAGCCTTGCGACATTGATTATTGCCGCGAGCACGCAAATCGCAAACGCATTTGAATTTGGATATCCGGGAGCGGCGCAGAAGCCTGGCCTGACTATCGGAGGTACTGCCGGGGATCCGCCACCCGGCGTCTACAGCTTCAATCAAGTGTTCACATACCAAGCCAATCTTTCCGGACCGGGGCAAGCACTGCTGAATCCCTCCGGTGCAAAGACAGGCGTCCAAGCGGCGGTCGAGGCGAATGGCTTGCTGTTCGTCCCAGGGTGGAACTTTCTAGGGGCGACCTATTCAGCCGTCTTGGTGCAGCCGTTTATCATGACAAGCGTGGGTAGCCCGGTCGACATGCAGATGTCTGGTATTCACAACACGTACGTTGTTCCGGCCGAGTTGAGTTGGAAGCTTGGAGATAGCGGCTTTTTCGTCAAGACGGGGCTAGGAATGTATGTGCCGGACGGAACGAAAACCGGTTTTAACGGACTTGGAAATGTGGGAAGCCCTTGGTGGACCTTCCAACCAGAGCTGATCGTCTCGTATCTGAAGGACGGTTGGAATCTGACTGCAAACGTCTTCGAAGAGTTCAACACGAAGAACACGATAACCGGCTATCGAAGCGGCGACGTATTGCATGCGGAGTTTACAGCCGCCAAGACAATCGGAAATTGGACGGTCGGACCAGTCGCATACTATGTCGGCCAGGTCGGGAGTGATAGCTCGAGCGCTTTCTACGGGGGGGCGGTCAATGTCAACCGTTACAACGTCTGGGCTGTGGGGGGATTGGTAGGCTACAACTTCGGCCCAGCTGCCTTGAACATCTGGGCGTTCGACGAAGTGTCGGCGCGAGCGTCCGGTGGTACGCCAATTGCGGGCATAGACTCAGCAGTGATTTCGAAGGGCTTCAGCGTGTTCGCAAATTTGAGTTTTCGTATTTGGGCACCTGACGCGCCGGCGTCCGCTACTTCGCCTCGGTTTAACAAGTAGCTGCAGTCCTTTTCTTGGGAGCTGCGGGTCGGGCCAAGAGTTCTACCCAGGTAGAGTTGTTATCTCAAACTTGGTCGTGCCGACATACGACTGTCCCGCTGCATTCGAAGGCAGCGGGAGTTTTCTGCTAGATCTGGGTCTCACGAGGACCCGACACTGAACTCGCAGTGACGACTGGGGGACATACGCCACGCGCTCGACCGGTCGCCGCAAAGGCGGAAGCGACCCCATGAACATTACGATTGCTGGTAACGCTTGGCGTCGTGAAGGCGAAACGTTGGGGAGCTGGTGAAATCTAATGACCATCGGTTTGATAGTTATCGGCTATTGTTGTCCGGCGAAAAGGCAGATGTTTATCGATCTACGTCGCCAACACCTAAATAACTGCCGACAGATGCTGGGATCGGAAGATTGAACTGAAAATGCGCGCCGCTATTCGGAATATTTAAACCCAAGATGCGTCCACCGTGTGCACTAATGATAGACTGGCAAATGGCGAGGCCAATGCCGATCCCTTGTTCCTTAGTACTGAAGAAGCTCTCAAAGATGCGTTCCATGTTCGTGTCTACGATTCCCGGACCACTATCAAGCACGGAAAGGGCAACCGAACCGTCGTTGTCAATATATGTACGAACGTCGATCCGACGCGTCGGCGTTGAACTCTGTGAAATTGCCTGGACGCTGTTGACAAGTAGATTGATAATGACCTGCTGGAGCTGAACTCGGTCACCGAAAACTTGCGGCAGTTGAGAACCAAATTGAGTAACGAGAGAGATTGACTTGGAATCGACGTCATCATGGATGAATAGCAACGCCTCTTCAACGATTTCGTTCAGATCGACTAGATGCTTCTCGGGCTCGCGCCTAGCTGCCATTCCTCGTATGCGATGAATAATCTCGCTTGCTCGACGCGCATTCGACACGATCCTCGACGTAAGCTGCGTGACCTTTTCGACATTTGGAATCGCGTGTGCCAGCCACCTCAAGCTCGTTTCGCCGTTTGTTACGATTGCTGAAAGCGGTTGATTGATCTCATGTGCGATTGAGGTCGCAAGCTCACCCAGGGTCGCGATACGGCCCGCATGGGAAAAATCAGCCTGCAATTTGCGAAGCTGCTGCTCCGCATTCAATCGCTCGCTAATATCCTGTATCGTTATGAAAGTTGTATCCTGTTGTTCAGGCGGTACTGGATAGGTGACAGTGAACAAAACGTCTATAATGGTTCCATCTAGAGCAAGAATCGTCGTCTGCTCGATTAGATTCCGTCTGCCTTCGAAGTGGGCAATCATAACTCGCTTGGCGAGATCAGGCGCGGCCGCAAAGAGGTATCGAACTGGCTGTATGAGGTCTGCCGCGTTCTCGGCACGAAATAGAGAAGTCGCGTTTTGATTTACTTCCGTGACGCGTACAATGTCTTTTGCGAGTTCGACGAGGTCCGGATTTTCGTCAAGGTAGCCCGTAATATTGATTACACCATTTGCCTTTAGCTGCTCGAACAGTTCGCCGGTTCCACGCGAATCGACTTGCCAAAGGGCAAGGGGAAGATACTGAATCAGTTTGCGGTAGCATTTCTGGCTCCCCTGCGGCTCCAAAGCTATGCGGTCATCGACTGACGAGCCGCTTACTGTAACAAAGACAGTTTCTAATGGTCTCGACACGTCTGAGGGCCAAGCCCTGATGATGGGATCTCGTATTGCTCCATTGGAAATCAGCGTGCGGCTGCTGCAGAAATGACGAGAATGGTCTCCTGTCGCGTCCGCGATCACTGCGGCCAACACTGAGCGGCTTTCGGTAGGCCAGAATGATGAAATGGGCTTGCCCATCATCTGGTCGGGACCAGCGAGCGCCCCAAACATCCGCACAGCGCGATCGTTAACAGCTACGATACGGATCCCTGCCAGCAGTTCGTCGATTGTTTCCGGATGCTGATCGAGGTCGACCATTATGCCGCGGCGTTTGAGGTCATCGAGTTCATCGATGAGAGAGCGAACAGGCGCAATATCGAGCTCCCAACATGCCGCTAGAAGGCGTTCGGGGTCAGCCTCTAAATGCAAGGTCGCAGCATCGGAGATCGCTCCGGCGTTGCGTCCGAATTCCACCACATCGAGAGGGGTTCCTGCTACGTCATGCCGCACAATCTGCCGAACGCTGGCGTCGATCTGCCTGCCGGATGGATGGCGGCGACGAATGATCCCCGTCCAGCGCCCTTCGCGCATAAGTGAGGGGAGGCGTTCGGCGTGACCAATGCCGACAGACGCTAGCCGTTCGATAGCGTGGCCCACCACCGCCATTGCCGGCCAACCATAAAGGACTTCCGATGCCGCATTCCAATAAAGTATGGTTCCCCCCATGTCGGTGACGATAATGCTCTCCGAAGCATGGTCCGCCAGCTCCGGCCGAGATTCGGGGGCGAATGGAATGTCGCGTCCGCTTGGCGTGGTCGTTGGGATCATTTTAGTCATTCGGGCGTCGCGTTTCCATTGTGTCGGCTCGGCAACTCCCAGAGTTGAGTGCAGACTGCAGGTGACGAAAGAGTTCATCACCACTTATTGGCTTTGTGAGAAAAGCATGGGCGCCGCCTCTCGTGGCGCGTAAGCGTGTTGTCGGATTCGTGTCGGCCGTAATGACGATTACTGGCATAGAAGAGCCGAGTTCATGCAGCCGCTGCTGGAGTTCAAGCCCGCTGCGGCCGGGCATGCTTACATCGGTAATCAAGCAGTCAAATTTGCCCGGAGCGTATTCGGCCATGAACGCCTCCGCACGATCGAACGTGCGGCACGGCAGATCGAGCACCAGTAGGAGATCCGAAAGAGCGTCTCGCACTGCTTCGTCGTCATCTACGATCGCGACTATGGGCGCCTTGGGCAAGTGGATGGCTTTCGCTTAGTGTGACCGCCGGATGGCCATCTGGCCTATTGTCCGCTCAATTGGTAACTATCCTTTGGTGTAGGCTGATCTGCGCTCCAGGATCTCGATCGGCAGCGACTCCGAGCCCTAATCGCGCGAGCGATCCTGGCGTACTTGCGGTGGCGTCGCCTCGGGGACCCTGCGTCAGCGGACGCACGAGAGGATCGATTGTCCGGAGGGCACTTGATCTCGAGAACGAGGTAAATGCGCCGGACGTCGAGATCGATTGCAAGAAGATCCGTTTCTTGCCCGGACAAGTGTTGATCGGTTGCCACGGGCGCACCGCGAGATCATCGAAACGGTATACTATGCCGAGGGGTCGGCACCGAGGCCGGCCTAATTCTGAGGATACCCACAGGTACAGTAAAATCGTGGGTATTCCGCGCTCGCCGATAATTGCTGACATTGCTTCAGACGACTGGATTAAGCGAACATCTCTGTCGTTCAATATCCTAGACGATGCGTTCACCCTCGAAGGTCTTTCCAAAGGGTACGAAACACCGCGAACATTGGCGTGAGGACTTGAGCATCTTCGACTGTGCGTCGGTGACGTTCACCCAATGGTCGGAGGTTCTTGCGTCGCGCCATGTCGCGCATCAAGGCCATCCGGTCAACACATGCGCGTTTGATGAACCCCGCACTAGGAAGACACCCTTACAAGAGGAACGAAGCCATGAACATCCAACTCACTGAGAAGGACCGAGCCGAACAAACGCCGTACAGTATGTGGTTGCAGACAGAGATACTGCACACACTTCAGCGAACAGTGAGCGACCATCCCGGAGAATACTCCTTCATCATCAACTGCCAAGTGATGGAGCTCTATTGGGCACTTATTGTACGAGAACTTCAGGTAGCCCAACGGAGCCTGAGGCAGAACAATCTTGCCAAGGCCCACCAAGCATTGCGCCGGGTGGTCGATGCGCATGAGCCACTCAACGCAACGTGGCGCTCGCTATCATGGATGACCCCTTCTGATCTGCTTCCGATGCTTGGTGCAGCGGGAGCAGCATTTGGACGCGATACCGCTCTCCAAGGCTGGACTTATAGGCACATGGTTTATCTGTTTGGCATCAAACAGAAAGAACACTTGGAGCATTTCAAGCCACAGCCGGACAGGTGGCGACAGCTAAATGAGGCCCTTAGCGAACCGAGCCTCTACGACGATGTGCTAGCATACCTCCATCGAGAGAAGCTCCCAATTCCAAAGGCTCAGTTTGAGCGCGATTTTTCGCAGCTTTACACGCCAAGCCCCGAGGTCGAACGTGCCTGGAAACTTGCGTACGACGAGCGACCCGAGATCAAGAACTTGGGTGAGACACTTGCCGATATTGCGGAGGAATTTACAACGTGGAAATATCGCCACCTGATGCTGACTCGACGTACCTTGGGATCCCGCAATGCGTACTTCGGCGTCTCAGGAATTGCGTGGCTGACTCCAACTCTCGAAGAAATCCCGTTCCCAGAATTGTTCTCTGCGAGGACGTTCATCGGCGATCCTCCGGCGGGCTGCCCCGTGGGTAAGGCGAAAGATTAGGCGCCTGTAACCTATGCCGCCGCGCCGGGCTTCGTCACGCGCAGCGGCACAATCCTCTATATGGCGTCTATTGTTAGTGTCGCCCCGGGGGCTTCTCAATGCTTTCTATGGCGGCAGCAAACCTTTCGCGCTGACGCGCTCGCTTCAGCACGATTTGGAGAGAAGAACGCGAGAGTGCAGCCGGTGTTGCCGGGTGCCACGGCCACCGACTTCTGGGAGTTCGCCGGCATGCCGTTAACGCCGTTAACGGATGTCCCGCGCGAGATGGTGATGGGTACGGAGGACATGGTGGGTGGCGGCGCTTATCGGCCTCGACCAGGGCGAAGTCTTCACCGTTCCTTCATTCCCCGATCCGCCGATTGCCAAGCCTATGAAGCCAGTTGCCAGAAGATGCTGCCGAACCTCTCGCGGAGCGCACGGCGGAACGCTACAGAAACGTGCAGCGGCCTTGCGGTCCTAGGAGAAACCAATCGCTGGGTGTCGTGCTCCGTCGACTGCAGATCCCTAAGTTGCAAACTATCCAGCGGACGCAAGCTGGAAGGCGATCTCGAGCAGTTACTTTGGTTGCAGCACGACGATGAAGGGTGGGAAGCTGCCCTCTCCAAATCCATCCTAGTCGCAGAGCACAAACTGTCAAACAGAACTGCAGATGTCACTCGAAAGACTGGATGCCGGCGACGAGTGGACGCCAGCATCCGAACACGATGATATCAACAACGCGGGGCAGTAGTGATTCTAAACTGCCCCTCGCAGCTAAGCGGCTGCTGCCGAGAGTTCGGCATCGAATTGGCTAGCAAAATTTGCAAGCGTTGTCTCGCCCTGGTCAATAGTGAGGGTCTTTACGGCAAGGACGATATCAACATCTGAGATGCCAATGAAGCCCAGGATCTGTTTAAGATACGAGCTCGCCACGTTCGCCGAAGCGAACGGTGCTCCAGGCGAGAAATCACCGCCAGTCGTTAGGATTACTGTCGCTTTTTTGTTCTTCAGCATTCCTTCATAAGCGGTCGAAACCGTAACGCCGACGCGGACGATCTGATCGATGTATGCTTTGAGGAGTGCCGGAATCGAAAAATTGTACATCGGCGTGCCGATTACAATATGGTCGGCCGCCTTGAGTTCTTCGATGAGGGTGGTTGATGTCTTCAAGGCCGATGCATGCTCCGGCGAATGCTGTTCGGGCGGAGTAAATGCGGCTCCGATCCACGGTAGATCAACGAACTGTAGGTTCGATTGCACAAGGTCGCGCACCACAACTGACCCATTCGGGTGTGAGCGGGCCCATTTCTCCACGAATTGAGCGGTTAATATACGGGAAGCCGAATGTTCGTGGCGCGGACTAGCTTCGATCACTAAGAGGAGAGTCATGTTTTGGCTCCAGAGTTGTTGAGAGTCAACCGCCGCGAAGCAACCGAAAATACGGAGGTTGATTACTGTCTAGAAGTAAATGCAGCACGAGCAGGCCGGGAAGTCGGGCCATGTCGGACACATCGTCTATAGATTAGGACGACGTTGAAGTTATTGCCGAGAGGCGTCAGGGCTACGTGGCAGTCTGCTCTTCGAAGGTATCGTCCGATGCGTTGAACGCTTGGTTCGGAAAAGCATAGCTTCAAATGGGGCCCTGCTGGCCCTAATTTGATGGCGAAGAAATATATCGGATCCAGAGAAACGATGAGCAGCAGTCTGGATTTAGGACTCAAGCATCGGGGAGAACAATGACAACTAAATCAGCGGCGTCTGTTAGTACGCTGGCGGATCGGGCCAGGAATTCCGCGGTTGGAGATGCGGAACGCAGGTGCATCGTTTCAGGTGGTAATGTTACGCCGAAGCCGAGAGACGGTCGGTCATCCGCGCCACGGCTTGAGCTATTTCACTTCACGATGTCGATCTGTTCTCAAAAAATTCGCGCGGCTCTATTTCAGATAGGAGTTCCATTCGCGAGCAGCGAGCTGATCATCATGCCGCCGTTCAGCGAAAATTATTCGGCGGAGTACGTGGAGCTTCGCATGGCGTCGGCCATAGCACGTAGCCGCCCATTCGTGAATGGCTACTCTGGAGGCTCAAGTGTCGAGAATGAAGGCTTCGATGCTCTCGCGGTGCCCACGTTGGTCGATCATGAGAAGGGGGAGGTCGTTGCGGATTCGCGGCTGATTGCGGCGTACCTCGATAGATTGAGTGAGGGCCGTTTGGTCCCCCTGCATTGGCAGAATAGGGTCTGGCGAGAAGTGGCGATTGTCGACGCGATACCACATGCTGGGTTGTTCTACGGAGCCAATCCCGACGGGGATGATAGGCCTGAAGAAATTCGTGCAGGAATGCTTGGCGCGCACAACAAGAAGATCGAATTGGTGCGTAGTCGGTTGGCAGGCCTCCCAACCGATTCCGCGCTTCGGGACGCGTATGAGCACAAGATCATCAAGGAAGAGGCAGGGCGTGGGTTCATATCGGCGCCAGCGAACATGCGGGGCATCATCGCTGCAACGCAGAATAGCATTGTGCAATTGGACCAAAGGTTGGCGGAAGGCAAAGGCGAGTGGATCCTTCCCGATGGGTTTACTCTGCCGGATATCTTTTGGGGTGTGAGTCTCTTCCGTCTTCTTTATCTTGGGTACGATTGGATGTGGAAAGACTGCTCGAAAGTGCCTGAATATGCCGAGCGACTGTTTCACTCGCCTGCGATGCGGAATGGCGTAATCAATTGGCCTGGTCACCCGCCTGGTAAACGCATCGAGCGGCTCGGAAGGCAGTAAGCGAAAGGACAGCGTGGTAAGCGAGAAAGCGTCGCTCCGACGGAGTGAGGCGGACTGATATTAGGAGCAAGGCCTTCTCGCCAGCAAGCAAGCTCTCCCAAACTTGTCCCGCTGCTTCCGACGCAGCGGGATCTTTTTAGGAGCTGGCCTAAGCTCTGCGAGCCAAACCCGAAACCAACGCCTGCAGCATTCTCCAGAAATTCGCCCGACTGTGTCAGCGAATTTCAGGTACAGAACAGGGCTTGGGGATCACTCCGCCAATTTGGATCGGGGTGCCTAGGCATCTGGGCGGATGTGCATCCCCGGTTCGGTCGCGCGTTCCGCCAGATCTGGGCGCGACTGCTAAGATTGTCTCCCCTGAGACACCCCTGGACCTTGAGCATCTTCTGTGAATTTGGACAGGAGGATGTTAATCCAGTGATCGCACATTGGACCAAGGTGAAGCATCATGAATGCGCCATTCGAAGCTTCGGCTTTTGATATCCAGATAGACAAGTCAGGACCGCTATCACTCGCAGAGCAGATCCACCATAATCTCCGTACGGCAATCATGGGTGGCAGCCTTCGACCAGGCTCGCGACTACCCTCGTGGAGGGACTTAGCTGCTCAGCTCGGAGTCGCCCGCGGCACAGTCCGGGTTGCCTACGAAGGACTCCTCGACGAACACCTGATCGTAACCGCGGGCGCTGCAGGCACCTACGTTTCGGAAAAGCCCGTTCAAACGGTAGAAGTTCCTGACCTCAAGATAGCCCGCCCGCTCGAGACGATCGTGCGTGGTTTCGGTCTTCCGGTTCTCCCGTTTCAAACCGGGGTGCCAGCACAAGATGCTTTCCCCGCCAAGCTCTGGGCACGCGTACATGCGCGGGCGGTTCGAGCGGAAGCCAGTGCTTCGACCAGTTATCCTGACCCACGCGGGAACAATGAGTTCAGGAGTCAAATCGCCAGCTATATTGCGATAGCTCGTGGCATTCACTGCGACCCGGACCAAATTATCGTTACCAGCGGCTTCCGGGCCGGACTCGCATTGACTTTGCACGTACTGGGGGCTTTTGGACGAACCGCCCTCATAGAAGACCCCGGCTTTCCGATGACGCGCTGGGGTTTGGAGTTGGCTGGGATGAAAGCTGCACCGATACCCGTCGACTCGCACGGGATGGACGTAAGTGCCGCGACGCTCTATCCCGACGCCTATCTGGCCGTTGTGACGCCCGGGCAGCACGCGCCGACTGGGGTCGCTATGTCTAAAGAGAGGCGAAATCAACTACTCAGCTGGGCTGCTAAAGGAGACCGATGGATCATTGAAGACGATTATCTCAGCGAGCTCCAGTTGGCAGGTCGAGCAGCTCCTGCGCTCGCATCCGAAGATACTCACGGCAAAGTCATTCACATAGGAAGCTTCAGTAAGACACTGAAGCCCTCTCTGAGCCTTGGCTTCGTGGTCGTTCCAGCAGAAATAACGTCAAAGTTCGGTGAAGCAGCGGCCTATCTCTCACCGTCTCTGGCCACCGCGACGCAATTGGCAGTGACACGGTTCATTGCAGAAGGCAATTATCTGCGCCATCTTAGGCACATGAAGCGTCTCTACGCTGCACGACGAGACGCGCTTCTGACGGCAATGAGGGGGGAGGCCGCAGAGCCAGTTATGGCGGGTCTCGCTGTCTTAATACCCTGCCCTCAAGGAACAAGCGACGTGGACATTGCCCGGAGAGCTGTCGCACGTAACTTGTCCCCCATGCCACTTTCCCCCTGGTACGCCAACCCAACTACAGCGAAGCAAGGCCTCATCCTGGGGGTGACGAACCTCCGTGAAACAGCAGCGAAGCAAGCCTGGACCGCTTTGAAGCCCCTTCTTGAGACTGCACTGACTGAGCGGTAGGTGTAGGGAATTGTCTACTAAGGATCTGCGATCCACCACGTCGAGGACGCCGGTCTCGCGTTCATAAGCTTACGCTCTTCCGACGTCAGACAAGCTGCCAGCCTTTCAGGAATGGCGCAATGCGCCGGAAGTCTACTGGCAGCAATCGACCCTCCATTCGCGGGTCTCGTACGCGACTTGACGAGTGGATGGGCGTGGGTGCTCTGGGCATGCGTCGGCCTCTGCGTTATCCAATGCGCCTGCTCGTCGGATCATCGAAGCCATAGGCGAGCGCACATAGACCTAGCTATCGGCTCGCAGCGTTTCGCGAACTGGACCGAATGAGCCAATTTTGACCGCGCAGCAAGGTCGAGATCCGATACAGACTTCCCGCCACCTTCTCGACCCGCCTTGGTACAATCATTTCGAACCCATTTGGCCCTATCAGCTGTAACCCGGACGGATAAAGGTCGGGCTATCTTTGGGACACAAGTGACCTCTGGCCCGATCGTAGAGAGGGCAATTCCAAAACGACGACGAAAGGGAGACCAAATGCGAAAACACCTCACCTGGCTTGCGGTAAGCCTAGTGCTCGTTGTCAACGCCGCTATGGCTCAGGAATCTCATCCGGCCAAGAACGCCGGAGCATCCGTGACGCTGGATTTCGCCGGCATGATACCGAATCTACCAGGGAAGTCACTTAAGACAGTCCTCGTCAAGTATGAGCCTGGCATTTCTTCGCCGCCTCACACTCATGCTAAGTCCGCATTTATTCTGGCCTACGTTTTGGAGGGAGAAGTAGTGATCGGTGTCAACGGACAGCCGCCGCGAACCTACAAGGCGGGAGAGTTCTGGATCGAAAACCCAGGTGATCATCACGGGGTCAGTCGCAATGCAAGCAACACGAACCCTGCTAGGCTCCTAGCCATATTCGTGGTGGACACGAACGATACAGAACTCACCACCTACGAACGCTAATTGCCGGGCGCAATGACCATAGATAGCGGTGACTATGAATAAGAACCTCGCAATCAAGGACGACCAATGAAATCTCGATTGAACATCTTCAAAGCGGCCCCCGATGTCGTGAAAGCTATGCTGGGAGTCGAAGAAGCGCTCGCCGCCGGAAGCATCGAATCGAGCCTGCTCAAGCTGGTCAAGCTTCGAGCGTCACAGATCAATGGCTGCGCCTATTGCATCCATATGCACGTGAAGGAAGCTATCAAGGCAGGTGAGACAAACATGCGAATTCACATGTTGAGTGCTTGGCGAGAGTCCCCTCTGTTTTCGGAACGTGAGCGAGCCGCGCTCGCATGGACGGAGGCTCTTACGCAAATCGCTCAGACAGGCGCTCCCGATACTGACTACGAGCCAGTCGAAGCACAATTCAACGAGGAAGAGATAGGCTACCTAACGTTGATGATCGGCGCAATCAATCTTTGGAACCGCGTACAAATAGGTTTGCGGGGAATCCATCCTGTCGAAGCCAACGATCGCCCGGTACAACAGGTCGCTTGAACCAGCCCAAAGGCTGGCTCGTACCCTCGCGCCAGCCTTGATTATCCGCCTCGAGCGTTCTTAGGTACGGCCTTCTTAGGTGGACACTCAGAGAGGCGAAGCCAGAGTTGCCCGAGAGCACGCGCCTCTCTACGTCAACCAGATGGTACTCTCGCAACCTTGGCGGAGCACCTTCGAATAAGGGCACACCCGCTCTGTTTCCTTGATCAACTCCTGAGCGATCGTACGGTCAAGCCCGGGAAGAGTAACCTCCGTATCAACTTTGAGCAGAAACAAGCCATCCGCTGGATCCCGACCGAACGTAACGCTGACTCGAATAGAAGAGTCGCGTATCGGAAGCTTGCCCTTTGATGCAATCAAATTGAGCGCGCCATGAAAACAAGCAGCAAATCCGGCAGCAAAGAGCTGCTCTGGATTTGTTCCACCGCCGGGACCGCCGAGCTCATTAGGAAGGCGGAGATCTACGCTCAGTGCACCATCATCGGACTTGGCGATACCGGAAGCACGTCCGTGACGCGCTTCGCCTCCGATTAATGTTACTCGTGCTGTATAGAGTGGAAGGAAATCTGCACCAGTATATCTTTCGAGAAGCCCTATTGGCGGTCTCTGAATAGCGCTCATATGACTTGCCCCGTTTGTGAAACTTTCAGAAGTCAAGAAAGCTATCTTTTAGCGGCAAAGGTAGGCCCAAGAAGAGCACACTTTAGTGGACCATTCGGCGAACCTACCGGGCACTCGTTAGTGTCTTCGGAATGACTTCAAAGCCGTCGAGACATCCTTGGCCGCAGGTTCGCGTAGCTACGCTCAAGCGCGTCGAACTAAGGTGGTAGATAAGTCAACCTATCCGCTTGGACCAGCGAGATAGACCCTCGCACAGTGTCGCCCCTCGATATTTTCATTTTACTTCCGTCGACAGAGCAAAAGCGCGCGGAGTTGGGAGTGCGCGCGTGTTGTCTGCACTCGATCGAAGAAAGGCGATGGCATGAGAATGCCGGTGATCGGCGAGGCTCGCCGGACTGGAGTAAAGGTCGCGAACGATGATCTCTCCTGACCCTTGTAGCTCGCTCTTGGGGTGCCCATGGCATCAGCAACGTACGGGTCAACGAGTAAGCCGGTTTCTACGTCGATGACCCGAACTCCTCTCGCTCGTAGCAGCCTTGCGTCTTCACCTCACGTCCTTGCACCGGAAACTCAAACTACTGGAGTAGATTACATGCGACTTGTCATCATCGGTGCCGGCTTTGCCGGCATGTACGCCGCACTTTCGGCCGCCCGCCTGCGCGACATCCAGGGCGTTTCGCCCGAAAAGCTCGAGATCGCGCTGATCGCACCGGAGCCGACCCTGGTGGTCCGCCCACGGCTTTACGAACCGAAACCCGAAACTCTGACGGCGCCCCTCCTGGATGTCTTCAACGCTATCGATGTTGTCTACGTGCAGGGCAGCGCCGAGACGGTCGACACCGAAGCCCGCTTGGTGGAAGTTGCCTCTACCATGGGCACGCGGAAGTCGATCTCCTACGACCGGTTGGTCGTGGCGACCGGCAGCCGGCTGTTCCGTCCGAATATTCCCGGGCTTGCCGAGCACGGCTTCAGCGTTGACCAACTCGCCGATGCGATCGCCCTCGACCGGCATTTGCATAGTTTAGCGGATCGGCCGGCACAAAACGGGCGTGACACGGTCGTCGTTGCGGGCGGTGGTTTCACCGGCATCGAAGCAGCGACCGAGATGCCGGCACGGCTTCGTGCGATCCTCGGCAAGGATACAAATCCGCGGATCATCATTGTCGATCGAGGTGAGGCGATCGCTCCTGACATGGGCGCGGGCCCGCGTCCCATCATTGAGGAGGCACTGCGCAAGCTCGGTGTGGAGACCCGGTTCGGTGCCGGCGTCGCGGCGCTCGATAAATCGGGCGTGACGCTTTCCGACGGCGAGCGCATCGAAGCCGAGACCGTGATCTGGGCGGCCGGCATTCGAGCCGCCCCGCTGACGGTGCAGATTCCGTCCGAGCGCGACAATTTCGGCCGGCTGCTCGTCGACCGGGATTTGCGCGTGCCGTCGGTAGCTGGCGTGTTTGCGACCGGCGACGCCGCCAAGGCCGCATGCGACGATGTTGGCAACTACGCGCTGATGTCGTGCCAGCACGCCACGCGGATGGGCGCCTTTGCCGGCAACAATGCCGCCGCCGACCTGTTGGGAGTCCCGACCAAGCCATATCACCAAAAGGCATACGTCACCTGTCTCGATCTCGGTGAGGCCGGTGCGCTCTTCACGCGAGGCTGGGACCGAAAAATCGAGATGGTCGGTGCCGTGGCAAAGAAGACCAAGCAGGAGATCAACACGGTCTGGATCTATCCGCCGCAGGCCAACCGTGCCGCTGCGCTCGCGTCAGCTAATCCGGAGCATGTAACCGAGGTGTAGGCATCTCACGTGAAATGGGCCGCGCGTCTCGCCCAGGGGCGCGGCTCGCCTACCATTGATTAATTTGGAACTCACCACGATGAAACATGAGACCGTGCGCGCGACAGACGGAGCACCGTCATCTCAGCGAAAGTCAATCTCAATGCGGGGAAATCTCAGCACGACCGTAAACCGAAGCGTGGATCATCCGCATACGTGCTTCCTCAATGGCCGCAGAAGGTGATCGAACATGTTGCATGAAAAGGTCGTGATCGTCACGGGCGGCAGCTCCGGCATCGGACGGGCGGCGGCGCGGCGCTTCGCAAGGCAAGGCGACAAGGTGCTCGTGACCGGCCGCCGTCCCGGCCCCATCGAAGAAACGATGGCTGAGCATGCGAACATCGAGGGCCTCGTTGCGGATGTCGCCTCCGCCGAAGATGCCAGGCGCACAATCGCCAAGGCAGTCGATATCTGGGGCAGAGTGGATGCTTTGGTCAACAACGCGGGCGCAGGCGCAATCCTTCCGCTGGAAGATACGACAGGCGATCGCATCATGGACATCTTCTCCGTCAACGTGCTCGGCCCAAGTTTGCTCGCTGCTGCTGCTCTTCCCTACCTGCGGGCAAACAGGGGAACAATCGTCAACGTCTCAAGCACCTTCGGCCACAAAGCGGTGGCTGGGTTGGCCCATTACGCAGCCAGCAAGGCCGCATTGGAGCACCTGACCCGCTGCTGGGCGTTGGAGCTTGCGCCACTCGGCGTAAGGGTGAATGCCGTCGCGGCGGGCCCCATCGAGTCCGGCGCGCTGACGGGCATGATGGGACTTTCCCTGGAACAGGCAGCGGCAATCAAGGAACAGGAGCGCGCGCGCATACCGCTCGGGCGGCGAGGCGTCCCGGACGATGTAGCAGAATGGATCGTGAGGCTTGTCGGCCCTGGTTCGGAGTGGATGACAGGCCAGGTGGTCGCAATCGATGGCGGCTTAGGACTGGCTTAGTTGGGCTCAGGACTGGCTTAGTTGCTGTTGATGTTATGGCCAATTTCTGTTGAACGCGGCTGGACCGCGCAGTGATGTAGAACGATGAGCATCATCGCACCGAAAAAGCAAAAGATGCTCGGTTTTCTACTGTGCCTCGGCGCGGTGGTGGTCGTGGTTGCCGGATGGACTTGGGCTCGGTCGATCGGCGAGTCGTCGACCGACAACGCTTATGTTCGCGGAGACGTAACCTCACTCGCGCCAAAGGTTGCGGGCTACGTCACGACCATCGAGGTCGAGGACAACCAAGCCGTCCGAGTTGGTGACGTCCTGTTCCGGATCGACGATCGGGACTACAGAGCACGGCTTACGCAAGCAATGGCCAATGTCGAGGCTGCCCTGGCTCGCCTCACCAATGTCGATGCAGACACCCAGCTTCAGCATGTCCTGGTTCGACAGGCCGAAGCCCAGCGACGTTCGACCGTTGCCGATAGGAATCTGGCGACCAAATCCTCCGATCGCCGCCGCGAACTTATCCGCACCAACGCCGTCAGCCAGGCCCAGGTCGATGAAAGTGACACGGCGCTATCGAGAGCCGAGGCCGCCGTATCGGCCGCGTCGGCAATGGTGGAGGCTCAACAGCAACGCATTGCTGTACTTGCCACCCAGCGCGAAGCTGCCATTGCTGCCGTGGCACAGGCACAGGCCGCGCGGGATCTCGCTCAAATCGATCTAGACAACACCGTAGTCCATGCGCCCGTCGACGGCGTTATCGGCAACCGTCAGGTCCGCATCGGCCGGCTTGTCGCGCCGGGTGCGTCCTTGCTTGACATCGTTCCGGTCAGGGACGTGTGGATCGTGGCGAATTTCAAAGAAACCCAGATCGAACATATCCGGCCCGGTCAGCGCGCCCGCATCGCGATCGATGGCTACCCGAACGAAATGTTGGAAGGTGTAGTAGTACTACTGCGTCACAAGTTCAACCGCAGGCGTCGCCCGGTTGAGGCGCGGCAGCACGGACATCGTGGCAATCGTCTGACGAGAGCATCGATGATGCGCCGGTGCACGGTGGCGATCGAGTTTGGGACGTGGCGTTCAGGCCGCAATGGGGGATCCCCGGGGTCGGTAACGGCCGCGAACGTCAGGTTGCGGGAGCCGCGCGGCGGGACGAGATCCTGAGGGGGGAATCGTCTCCCTCTCGGAGACCAGGAATCCGTAGGCCGCGATGCACATCGTGGCGTGATGATGGAAGCCACGCCATCCGCGCCCCTCATAATGCCCGAGCCCGACCTCCTGCTTGAGTTCCTGATAATCACGCTCGATGCGCCAGCGCAGCTTGGCGGCATCGACCAGATCGCGGAATGCGACGTTGCCCGGCAAGGTCGAGAGCCAGTATTTGGTCGGCTCCTTCTCGCCCTCGGGCCACTCGATCAGCAGCCATTCTTTGGTCGGTTTGCCGGCCCGTTCATGGTCCGATGCAACGTGAACACGCACACGCGCAAACCGTGAGGACAACCATTCATTGCTGCCCTCGCGCCATCGGATGATGTGCCAGGCTCCTGCCCGCAGTCCGAGCGCGAGGTCCTTGACCGGGATCGTATCGGGCGCGTCACGGCGCCCTTTCTTCGGTGCCGGGCCCCGCCGCTTGCCCGGCTTCCACACCAGTATCTGCGGCTGAATGCCGGCCACATAGCGCTTTCCAAGCTCCGTGATGCCCGCGCGCAGCTTGGAATCGTGGCCATAGCCGGCATCCAGCAGCGCCATGCTGCCGGGAAGGCCGACCTCGCACGCCCAGCGCATCTGTTCGAGCGCAATCTGCTGCTTGGTCTTGAACGTGATCTCCTCGGGCACCCCCGCCTTGGCGCGGCGACCATCGTCCTCGGCCCAGGCCTTCGGTAGATACAGCCGATACGCCACCGGCAGGCTCGCATGGCGATTGGCAAGCGACAGCGTCACTGCCACCTGGCAGTTCGCCTGCTTGCCAAGCTGCCCGCAGTACTGGTGTGAAACACCAACCGAGTGTTGCCCCTTCTTGGGAATGCCGGTGTCGTCGATGATCCAGGCATCGATCGACCCGTCGCGCGTAATCCGCGGCAGCACCATCTGGCGCACCTTGGTCAACACATCATCGTCCGACCAGGCTGCTTGACCGACAAAATGCAGCAACGACTGATGCTGTGCAGAGGTTCGCCCGGGCGCCGTGATCGCGGCCATCGGCTCCACGCTCTTGCGCTCTCCAGGCATCATCAGCCCGGTGCAATAGTCGTGAAACGGGCCAGCCCGATCCGCGTGCCCGATCACGCTCACAAGCTCATCGACATAGCGGGTAAAATGCAACTCAATGTCTTGCGCGCCAGCTAGACCCATCCAAATCCCCTATGCTGAAGTCGGATTCACCTCCATAATTGATTCGAAAATACTTGGGACTGTGGCTTTCTGACTCAGTAGTAGTAGACAGTTTTTCGCCCGGCAGTGGCTCTGCATTCAGCCTGCTGCCGGTAGACAACGCGACAGGAAATTTCATTCGCGTCGTTCAACGGGTACCGGTGAAGATCCGGTTCGTTGGCCATCCATTGCCTGGCCGCCTCGTGCCCGGTCTGTCCGCGCGTGTCGAGATCGACTTGAGAAGTGGCTCATGACCACGGCCGTCGCCGCCACGCCGCGTCGCGACAGACCTGCGACCGGGCCCATTCTGGTCGTAGGCATTGTGCTTGCCACATTGACGGAGGCGATCGCCGGCACGGTCCTGTCGCTCGGGCGCGGCTATATTAGCGGCGACGCCCATGCAACTCCTGACGAGTCCGCCTGGCTGGACATCGGATACACCGCTCTGAAGCTGATCGGGTTCATAGCAGCGCCGTGGATGATGAACCGTGTCAATCCGAGAAGCCTGATCGTCGGTTCAACGCTGGTCATGGGCATGGCATGCGGCACTGCCGCGCTCACAGCCCGGCTGGACCTGCTGGTCGTGCTCCGCATGATACAGGGCTTATGCGGCGGCAGCTTGCTTGTCGGGGGTCAGGCGATCATTTTTCTCGCCTATCCGCGATCCCGCCAGCCGATCCTTCAAGCCCTATTTGCGATGGGGTCGGTCGTCGCTCCGGCGACGATCGCCCCGGCTCTCCAAGGGTGGTTGGTCGACAGCCAGTCCTGGGCATGGATTTTCTTCAGTATCGTTCCGGTGGCCATGGGGGCTGCCGGACTCCTGTTGATCGCGGACGGCCCGAGGCACGTCACCACCGTGCGCCGTCCCTTTGACTGGACTGGCTTGTCGCTGATCTCCGTCACACTGTTCTGCTTCACTTATGTCTTCAGCCAGGGCAGCCGATGGGTCTGGTTCGAGGAACCGCGCATCCTGTGGCTGACGGTGATCGGTGCGGTCACCCTGTTGGCTTTTCTCGGCCAGCAAGTGATGGCTAAAGGCCGAGGCCTGCTCGATTTCACGTTGTTCCGATCGGAGGATTTTTGCTTCGCCTTCATCGTTAGTTTTGTCGCCGGCGCGGCATTGTTCGGGAGCGCGTTCCTGATCCCGTCTTTTGCCGTGTCCGTTCTCGCGTTCACGCCCACCGACGCCGGCCAGCTTTTGTTGCCAAGTGGTGCGCTTTTCATGGGCGCGCTCCTGATCGCCGCCTTCCTCATGCAGGTGCGGGGCGTTCCTCCGGTCGCCACAGTGCCCTTTGGAATCCTGATGATCATGGTTGCGATGTGGATGCTGTCCGGCTCGACCGGCGAAAGCGGCGCGGACGACATGATGGCAGCCATTCTGTTGCGCGGGCTGGGCCTTGGGTTCCTGTTTCTGTCGATCACGCTGATCGCTTTCAGCAACCTTAACAACCGCAACCGCGCGGCCGGCATAGGTCTCTTCGATGCCGGTCGCCAGCTCGGTGGTCTCATCGGGGTCGCCGGACTTCAGACCCTGATCGACCACAACGTGGTTCGCAACGTTGCGGTGCTCAGCGCCAACGTCACCGCGGGTGTTCCTGCAGTCACCGAGCAGCTGACGGCGACGACAGCCATGCTCGCTGCACGAGGAATGGACGCCGTGGCCGCCAGCCGCGCTGCCACCAGCCTGCTGGGAAGGGTCGTCACTGGTCAATCCACCGTGATCGCCTTCGACACGGCGTTCAATGCGGTCGCCCTGCTTTTTGTATTCGCGGCGCCGGTGCTGGTCACCATCAAGATTGGGCTAGCCCGATACGCGAAAATGCGCGATCACATAGGTTAGTTTTCAAACAGGCTCTGTATCGGTTGCACGGCACCATCTCGCAGCTCGGACAGTGCGAATTCGACAACGATTTAATTGTCTATGTCTTTGTAGAAATCCTCACGCCGGACGGCGGCAGGACACTACTGAAGAGGTCGCGGTCTGCGCCGACATCGGTGCCGCAAGTCGGGACAGAAGGTGATCGATCACTGCGCGGCCTGGCCGTTGCATGCCTTCTTGGCACTGGCTACTCGATGACCACAGGCTCCCGCATGCGGCATTCCTCAGCGTATGGGAAATCAACGCAGATCGTACAATCACTCCGAGTATTCACCATCGACGGCGGGTTCGCATGCCAGTACGCAAATGTCGAGGTCAACGACGTCCTAGCAACGCTCGTGCTCGCTCCTAAGGGGAGCGCTCGTTCAGATCGCGACATCGCGAGGGGAGAGCGGTCGAGCCAGAGTAGCCTTCCTGTTCGACCGTCCGATGGCGGTTCTCGATCTAGGGCGTGCACTCATAAATGCAATGAGGACACGCCCTGGTTCGGGCCTAACAAGCGGTCAGTAGTCCCAGATGGCCGGTACCCAACGAAACGCGTCGCCGTCGACCGCCACATGGCCGACGGATGGGAACGGCAGATGAGTGGCCACCAGCAGCCCGCCGGTCGCCGCCAGTTCCCGCAACAGACGGACCCGAACGCGGGCCGCCTCCTCGGGGTCGTGTTCGAAGCCGTTGTACCACTCGGGGTGCTCGAACCCGACCGAGAACACGGCGTCGCCGGCGAAGGTCAGCCGGTCGCCGCCGGACGCCACGCGGACCACGCTGTGCCCGGGTGTGTGGCCGCCGGTGCGATGGACGATCACCCCCGGCGCCACCTCGTGCTCGTCCTCGAACGGCCGCAACTGGCTGCGGTACTCTTTCATGAACCGCTTGGCAGTCGACCGAAGCGCGTCCGGGAACCCCGGCGGCATCGAGACGTGGGAGAAATCGGGCGCCTCCCAGAACTTGACCTCGGCGGCTGCCACGTGGATCCGCAGGTCCGGACGCAGCCGGTCCTTCACGCCGTCGACGAGCAGCCCGCCAACGTGGTCCATGTGCATGTGGGTCAGCACCACGTCGGTCACGGACGCAAGATCGATGCCAGCGGCCTCCAGTCGCTTGATCAACTGCCCGGCCCGCGGCAAGTGCAAGTCCGGGTCGAGCCCTAGCCCAGCGTCGACGAGTATGGTCTGACCGCCGCTACGCACCACGACCACGTTCAGAGCCCAATCGAAAGCGTCCGGCGGCAGGAACATGTCGTTCAGCCAGGCCGCTCGGACGGCCGGGTTGGCGTTGTGTGCCAACATTGCGGTTGGGAGCGGTAGCACGCCATCGCTGACCACCAGCACGTCAATCTCGCCGACCCGAACCGCGTAGCGCGATGGAACCAATTCGTCGGGTCTCGAATTGCCGGGGCGTGAGGTGTAATCTGGGCTCATGTTTGTCTCCTGTGACCGCCGCTTACACACGGCATCGACGACGCTACGTTGAGGCGTACTTGCGGTCGATTGGGGTCGAGGGATAGGGCGAACCATACAACGGTATAGGTTCTGTCATTCAAGTCGCGGGGCATCGAATAACCGGAGCGAATGCCGGCGACAGCGCCGCGGCAACGGTTTTCGAATGGCTATCGTTAGAGCGGGATATCACCGCGTGTCAAAAGCGGCTTCGGCTTCGAGCGCGCCAATCAGCGCTAAGTATTCAGTCCCGAAAAGCGATGTTCCAACTCTCCTAAGCCGTTCTTCAGTGCAAGCATTCAAAGCTCGCGATCTGGCGACCGATAACCGATAACAGCGATAATACTGCTGCTCTCCGAGGTTTGAACCAAGAGATCGTTACCGCGACGTTTGCCAATCGCGAAAATGCCGATTGAGTTTCAGTGCGTTATTTGGCCGCTGAACAATGGGCAAACCTATTGATATCCAAGGTTTTTCACCCTTCCGCTAGGGAGCGCCACGTCGGACTCATCTGCAATCTCGAATCGGCACGGCAGCTCTTGCGAGCAGCTCCCCAGATACTTGAACAGCCCTGCTTCGACAATTCGCCGCGGCCCGCGTGGTGGCGAAAATTCTTTTGCCGCCAATGGTGTCCGAATGTCTTCGAACAGCCGTTGCCGCGCGCTGCCGTACGCGCCGGCGCTCAGATGTTCGCATTGACGTCGCTAGTCACACGCCTACCGGCGCCATCAGACGAATGAATTCGGTCAAGACCGCAGGATGACCACTTACGCGCGTTTTCCCATCGGCACCACGTTTCCATCACTGCGCGGCACCAGGGACACGACTGCCGCCCTTGCGAGGTCTTCCAAGGCGGTCGCAATGTATTTCGCGTAGTGCCGTTCGATCATCTTGACTGAGGTGTTGTGCAGTTTGGCGACCTGTTGGATGGGCAAGCCCTTTCGGAGTCCGCGCACGATGCTTGAGTGCCGCAAAGCATAGGGAATCACCTCCGGCATACCGGCGCGCTCGCGAATGGCCTTCCAGGGACGTGCAAGTTCGGCTCTTTTCCACGGACCGCGTTCAGACTTCCTCCACGCGATACCCCCCGGCTCCTGTTCATGGATCCATCGCTCGAAAAGAGGTGCATCGCTCGGCCGCCCGGCGATTGCGGGCAAAAGCACCTCAATCACATCGTTGCCCACTGGGACCGGGTCCGAGCCGCTATTGCCGCCGCGCCCCTTGTAGGAGCCCGGCACCATCAAACGCCGTGCAGAAACCTGTACGTCGCCCACGCGCATTCGCCTGACCTGGGCATACCGCGCGCCGGTCGCGGCCAGACATACGACGATCCGAAATAGATCGCCGTCAAATCCTTGCTCCTGATCGACTTCATACGCAGCTTGAAGGATGGTGCCAACGTCCTCATCCGTGAGAATCTGGTTATCCCGAGCAACCGACACATCATCATCATCATCGATCCGCTCGGCTTTGAAGCCGGCCTTCACAATGGCGAGGAACGTCGGGTTTAGTTTCTTCCGATCTGCAGAAAGCCGCGGCCAGGCGGCATTTAGTGCGGCCTTGAGGTCATTCACGAACCGCTGCTTGGTCGTGACCTTTAAATCCTCCGGCAAACCCTCGCGCCACGTTATCAAGTCGTCTTCTTTCATGAAATGCAGATGCACCGATGCGAGAGGAGCAGCTTCCGCAGCTTCCTGATTGCCGCGCTTTTCTTGACCAAGAACGTAGCGCCGCAGCTTGGTACCGGCGTCGGATCGGACGTCGCGACCTGTTCGGCGTCTTTCTCGAGCGTCGCGTTCCTTGACGTAGGCTTCAACGGCCGATCGCACGGTAGGAGCCGGGCCCGCCGCCTGCGACGCGGCTTCTGTTCTGGCTCGAGCTACGGCCTCCCGTGCCGTTCTCACGGCCTGCCCGAACGTCAGAATCCCGTCGGCGGGCTTGTCATTGACGTCGTTGGCGACGCCGACTGGCACCTGCTTATAGTTGCCGCCTTCGTGGTGATTACGCCAGCGGACAAACCAAACGCCGCCCTGTTTTCCTTTGCGATAGCCAAGATGCGCTTCCGCATCGAGGCGACGCCAATGCAAGCCAAGCTCGAGCCTGGAGCGCGCTTTAGCCGTCGTGACCTGAGCCTCGGTGAGTGTCTTGGACATAGCGTTTGTCGCACTGTTATACGTCGAATATCTGTTGAATATATGATGGTGTACGTCTGCGAACAATACCGGATTCTAAACAGTCAACCTATTGAAATCATTGGATGCCAGCGAACGGTGACGGATGGAGGCGGATCCATTATTTGGCCCTCTCAAGGCCGAAACAGGGGTTCGATTCCCCTAGGGAGCGCCAGAGTGCGATATTCCACGACTTTGTACGATGCGGGCTCCGTCACGGCTCAGCCGTTCCGCCCGTTCCGTTGCCCTTTCTCTTCGCATGGAAGGCATCTTTCTCAGCGTGATATTTGATCGCTCGCTCGCCCTTTGGGGTTAAGCGCCATTTTTTGCGGAACGGTCTTATGAAGTCGTATTTGCTCAAGATACCCAACGCCTGCTTGTGGAGTCGCTCAGTATTGCCTTTTCCGATGCTACGGAGTGTGGAAACTGCGGTGTCGGAAAGAAAGTCAGCGCCGTAGAACTCTGTCCGGGGATGTGTGCGCCGATATTCATACTCTTCGAAGTCGGCTTCGCGCCTTAACCGAAATGCTTGCTCGATCTCGACGTAAATGTCGTCCCATCGATAGTTCGGGTGGCCGAGGACACGGCTCTTGAGTTTCTTGAGGACGGCATGCGTGATTTGCGTGTGAGCCGCATCCGCTTTGTCGGTTCCATCCTGCGCCATACGTTCGCGATCCTCGGAGAATACGAACGTGTCCGGTCTGGAGTTTTGTTCAATGACGTCATTCGATAGCACATCGCAGAGAACGTTCGGTATCCTGTCCGGCAGGTTCATCTCGCGATAATCCTTAATTCGCTGGTGGGCCACGATGATACTTTGCTCAAGCGCTTCCGGTGGTGACGGTTCATCGATAGCCCGAAGGAGATCAAACGCGAGTGATCGCACGGCGGTGATCATCCGTCGCTTGATCTGCTCAGGGGAATGTTCTGCTTTAATTGTGGACGCCGCTCCTTTGGCGGTCGTCTGCTCCTTCTTTTCGGCACGTTCCTTCGCGCTCGCCATTCGTACCCGATGCAACTCCTCGCCCGAGACGCTGTCCTCGGCTTGAATTTGACCTTCGGGGAGGATGAATAACCGGATGTTGTCGGCACCAATGCCGACTAGATCATTAAAGTTGTGGATGGACAGATACTGATTGCGTCCCTTGAGCAATCGCAAAACTTCGTGCTCTGCGTAGCAAAGCTGCTGCATGAAGTTCAGATTGGAGCGACCGGCGAGCTTCCATCGCTCGCGCGCCCAATCGTGCCATTTTTTGTATTCGGGCGGTCGTCTTCTGTGGCCGATGTCATATGCGATATCGACATCGCCGAAACTCTCTGCGTCGCTGACTATTGCGCAGCCGAACAATCGAATTTCATTTACAAAGTAGCAAAGTTTTGAATCAGCATTGATCTCGGCGACCCGCTTCAAAAGCTCGGCGATAATGTTGTCGACTTTTGCGCGGTCGATGCGCTTGAGCATTCGGGCGAGTGTGAACCTTGTGCCATATTCGCCAAGCGCATAACGGATTTCGGGGGGCTGGGTCCTTGTCCCAGGATGGTGGTGGTTTTCTCTCGAGAATCTTCTGTTCGACCAGTAATTCGCTTAACCACTCCGCGTGAGTTGGCGAAATCTTCATGTGATCGGCCAAAGAGGTTGCCGTCCACCCACTGTCGTTCGTGTCGTGGCGAGCCATCTCGCGAACAGCATCGCGAACTACCTTGATCTTTAGTCCAGCAATCGTGGCCGCTCGATCTAGGTCCAATTCCTGTGCTCCTGCTTGCCGACGCTGCGACGGTAGCAAATGATCCGCGTTGATTTTTCTCGGGGTGAAAGACCATGCCTGACGACGGCTTGGGAATGCCGGCTATCCCGAAGAATAGCTCAGCGAAGCGATGCCGCAATATCTGCGATCGACCTGAACAAAATCAGTGGATCGTCTTTTGACGGAATGAAGCCGCGTCGCGCCCAGAACGCGGCGGCTTCAATGTCAACCGCGTTGACGATCAAAGCGCGGCCTCCGATGAGGCTCGCGGCCGTGACACACCGCTGCAGCGCATGCTTGAGCAGGCCGGAGCCAATTCCCTTGCCGATCCAGTTCTGATCGGTCGCAAGCTGTCCCAGCAGCAGGCAAGGGACGGGGTCGGGCGGTTGACCGGTCCGGATGGAGCGCGGCAGGCGTGACGGCACGATTGCCGTCGGCGCAAGGCCATAATAACCGACCACGCGCCTGGCTTCATGGACGACGAGGACGGCCGTAAAGCCCTTTTCCTGGTTGGAGAGCGCGCGCGTCTTGAGCCATCGATCGAGCGACGGCTTGCCACAGGAGAAATCTTCCAGAATATGAGCCGGCGTCAGTGGTTCGGGGCCGGAGATGACCAAGTCTCAGCCCCTCTTGTTGGAGCCGCTTTTCTTCTTTGAAGCGTTTTCTCCACGCGAACCGATATCCACTTCGCTCGAAAACGCTTTGGTCTCCCACGGTGCCGCACGTTGGAAGAGCTCGACCATTTCCGGTACAGGGCTAGCGGGTCCGGACAGTGCCGCCATGAAGGCTTTGAATCCGGCGGGACTCATTCGAATGGGCGCCGTCTCCATCAGCACGTCCTCTGCCGCACGCACTGCCGCGTCACGCACGAAGTCCGTGCGCGAGCGGCCACGCAGCGCCGCTGCCCGATCGATGATGGCAATGTCAGTTTCCGGCAGCCGCATCGAAAGCGGATGCTCCTTGCGTTCAACCGCTCGCGGCATGATGGACCTCCACGGCAGCAATATAGAATACTGTAGCGCATTTTGCAATACGCTGTGGCGACGCTGGACCATCCCATTTCACGGTGCAACAGATGATCGCTGGCCTTACGATCGGTGGGTCCCGGGATAAGCACTTGGGCTTGGATACACCCATTTGACGAGGCTATCCGGATCAGCCTGCCATACCTCGACCCTCAGTGGATAGCAGGCCGCGGCATCGCTCGAATGGCTCGCGCTGCAATCGCCACCGGGACACGCCGACAAGGCCCCCAAAAGATCAATCTCGGCGAAGAACTCGATGTAGTCGCCTGGCCGCACAGGGCTGGCCTTCATGAAATACTGGTGGGTATCCCGCGTAAACCCGGTGCACATGAAGACATTCAGCACGTCGTGCACATGATGCTCAGCCTCTTGCATCGATATGCCCTTGGCCGCCGAGAGCGCGCGTATCAGGTTCGAATGGCAGCAATGGTGATAGTCGTCGCCTTTCAGGAGCCGGTTCGTGTAGGGATCGCAACGCGTTCCAATGACGTCGTGCACGGCAGCTCCGTCATCATCCCAGCCGTACCAGCTCAAGCTATCGTAGGTGATGGTGGCCATCGGCCTCAGATGGGGCAGGGTGCTCCACAGCCGATCGCCGACGCTGACATGGGTTGCGTGAAGCGCGCGGGTCTTGCCGCTGAAGAAACGCTCGGACAGGTTGTCTGCGTTCCAGAGATTGAGATCGCCGACCTGGGAGCCCTCCATGCTGACAATTCGAAAGAAGTGCCCCCGGGGAACAGTGAAGCTGCGTGCGTCCCTGGGCGGAACGATGACCTCACTCACCTTTCTCAAGGTTTGCCTCGCGGCATTCAACACATCGAAATCCGCGGATGGCAGGGTCTCGACCGGATAAACCACGACCGCGCGCTGGCTGCGTCTCTCGGCGGCATCCGCAGGCGCGGGGACTGACAACGATTTTGGCATGATGACCTCCTGATCCAACCGGTATGCACCTGACGCCTGGTTGGCGACACGCCCAGCCGCTCCCACCGAAGATTAACCAGCCAGCAAACGACCAATCAAAAAATTCAGCACCCCCCTTGAAACTTTTTTTCGGCTTTTTTATTTTCTCGCCGTCGTCATATGACGGCTTCGGGCGCCGCTGCTGAAGGGCCCGAACGAATGAGGCGGGCGCCCGGATATGGTGTCCGGTGCCCGCTCGTACCCATCTTGCTCTTTGGAGGATTTGGCTATGCGCACTCTAGACTTATCGCCCCTGTTCCGGTCGACCATCGGCTTCGACCGCCTTTTCGATCTGGTCGAGACCGCCCAACGGGCCGGCGAAGACCACTATCCCCCCTACAACATTGAACGGCTGGCGGACGGCCGGTACCAGATCACGCTGGCCGTCGCAGGCTTCGCCCCTGACGAGATCTCGATCACGGCGGAACAGAACGTCGTGACGATCGAAGGCAACAAGGCGGAGAAAGCGGATCGAGAATTCCTTTATCGGGGAATTTCGACCCGGCAGTTCAAGCGTCAATTCAGCCTCGCGGACTACGTGCAGGTGAAAGGCGCATCCTTCGACAACGGGCTGTTGCGGATCGAGCTGCTGCGGGAAATCCCGGAAGCCATGAAGCCGCGGCGCATCGCCATCAACGGCGGATCGACGGCCAACGTTCATCAGATCGAAGCCAAAGCGGCCTGATGCTGGAGCATAATCCGGAAAAGTGTGAAGCGGTTTTCCGAAAAGATCATGCTCAAACAAGGAGCTGAAGCGCGATGATGGTTCAACCAGATCTTATCGCGCTTTAGCGAACATCAAGGCCGCACATCGCCGATGTGCGGCCTCTCACCCTCGTCGTGAAATGGAGGCAACCATGCGGCCGACGACCGCGTTCGACAACGTTTTCGACTTCGATGCGCTGCTCCACCCTGCAACGACCTTCGATCATCCGAACGATGTCGTAGCGCATCCCCACCTATCGGTCGCCGAGAAGCGCGCCATTCTCGCGTCTTGGGCTTCCGATGCCTCGGCAATCGCATCGTGTCCCGCGCTGCGAGCGCCTCCCGGGCTGAGGGCTCCCGTCACCATCGACGAAATCCTTGAAGCATTGCGCGAACTCGACGGCAGCCCTCGCAATCCACCCGGCGGGAAACCTTGCCGTCTTCGTTCCACAGCACGCGCGGCGGCCTAGGAGGCAGTCACATGATCGACGAAAGTTTTTCACTCATGCGTGCGCACCGCAACAACATCGCTCGTTATCGCAATCTGCTGAAGACCAGTCTCACGGATCTGGAGCGGCAGTTCGTCGAAAGGCGTCTTGCCGAGGAGCAGTCGGCTCTCGAGGCGGTTGCCGCGTCCACCTTTCCTCTCACATTGAGGATCTCGGTTTCGCCCGCAACCATGGGGACCGCGCAATGCTCGAGGTAAAGTTGATCGACCGTGCGCGGAGAGGCTGGGATTGGGAGGTCCGGGACGACGCGGGCAAATTGATGGCGCGGGGTCGCCAGCGTGACCGACCGGCCGCCAAATATCAGGCGGAGCGTGCGCTGTTCCAGTTGTTAAATGTCATGTCGCGTCGACCGCCTCGGACGGGTCATGACAGTCCCGGATTTGATGACCGTTGCGCGAGGTAAAGACGTGGCTCGCCCTGGAGTGGTTACCTCACGGAAAAGCCGTGGGCATAAGGATCGCGGTCGTCGATGAAGATCGTGTTGTAGCCGGTCATACGCGCCCAGCCGGCGATCGAAGGGACGATGGCATCTCGGCCGGCGATTTTGGCGGCAGCCTCGACCCGTCCCTTGAACAGCGAACCGATGATCGATTCGTGCACGAAGTCGTCTCCGACCTTGAGCCTGCCCCTTGCCGCAAGTTGCGCCATGCGCGCGGAGGTTCCGGTGCCGCACGGCGAGCGGTCGATGGCTTTATCGCCATAGAATACGGCGTTGCGGGCATGCGCCTCCGGTGTCGTCGGCTTGCCGGTCCACTGGATGTGGCTGAGACCGTTGATCTCCGGGTGCTCGGGATGAACAAACGCGTACTTCGCGTTGAGCGCTGCGCGAAGGCGCGGCGACCACCCCACCAGTTCGCTCGCCGTATGGTCGGCGATATCCCGGAAATTCCTCTGCGGCTCGACGATGGCGTAGAAATTGCCGCCATAGGCGACGTCGACGACGATCTCACCGAGACCGTCAACCTGCGCTGTCAGTCCCTCCGCGTAGAGAAAGCTCGGAATATTTGTCAGCCGCACTTCCTCGACGAATCGGCCTTCCTGCCGATAGGTGATGTCGATTTTGCCGGCCGGAGCGTCGATCGACAGCTTTCCGGATTCGCGTGGCGTGATGAGGCCGTTCTCAATGCCCATGGTGATGGTGCCGATGGTGCCATGCCCACACATCGGCAGACAGCCAGATGTCTCGATGAACAACACTGCGACGTCGCAATCGGGCCGCGTCGGTGGATAGAGGATCGAGCCCGACATCATGTCGTGACCGCGCGGCTCGTACATCAGGCCGGTGCGAATCCAATCGTAGTCCCGCTGAAAGTGAGCGCGCTTCTCCAGCATGTTCGCGCCTTCCAGGCGCGGCCCACCTCCGGAGACGAGCCGGACGGGATTGCCGCAAGTATGCCCATCGATGCATGCGAATGTGTGGGTTGCCATCTTTCCAGATCGCTGGGCGAGAATGGAGCAAGGTGATTTGAGGCCTTCGGCCAGCCACGCATTTCCAGACGAATTCGAGGTCCAGTCAAGGTCAATCTGTTGATCGCAGCACTTGACTGGGCTTCCCCAGGGTGTGGCACGTTGCGGCCAAGTCCTGATCGCGCCCGCATGTCATGCCGACGGGCTCTCGATCCAAATTGCCCTGGCGGGCCATTTCCCCTCAATCACGTTCGACACGACATACGTCGTCTCGTCGAGCATATCGATGTTGGCCGTGCCGCGCAGGACGGCGCCGTCCGGCTTGACGATCAGGACCGGCCCCTCTCTGGCGACCATTTTGGACGTGACGATCAGATCGCCGTTCGGCATGGCAACCACCGGCCCCGCGCCCCAATTCGCCGTGTCCTGCGCGTTGCAGGCTGCGCGCGCGGCCGTTGCCTTGTCGAAAGGCGACATTGCGGCGCGCGCATTCAAGTCGTCGATCAGGGGACGCAGGATGGCGGCTCCGCTCACGCCATGGTCCCTCAAGTGCGTCACGAAAGCTATGCCGTAGGCCACGCCCGGCCCGGAATCGGGCGTCAACGTCGAGGCCGGCGCGCTCGACACACCAGGCGATGAGGTTTCGCTGTCCGGCTGCTGCATGATTGGAATTAAATAGCACGGATCGAGATCGCCGCCTCCTCACGCCGCGGCGAGCACCGGTTGCGTTGGCCGCCGGCCGATCATCAGCGACAGGACGGCGGCGAGGATGCCGGTCAGGCCTGCGATCATGAAGGCCTGCAGATAGTCGCCCTGGGCGGAGCGCATGAAGCCGGCGAACAACGCGGCGCAGGCGGCGCCGAGCTGATGGCCGGCGACCACCCAGCCGAACACCAGCGGCGCGTTCTTGTCGCCGAACGCTTCGTTGGCGATGCGCACGGTCGGCGGCACGGTCGCGATCCAGTCGAGACCATAGAACACCGCGAACACCGACAGGCTGACCAGCGAGAAATCCGAGTAGGGCAGGTAGATCAGCGACAGGCCCCGCAGTCCGTAATACAGGAACAGCAATTTGCGCGGATCGAAACGGTCGGTGAGCCAGCCCGAGAACGTGGTGCCGAACAGGTCGAAGAACCCCATCAACGCGAGCAGGCTCGCCGCCTGCACCTCGACGATGCCATGGTCGCTGCAGAACGCGATCAGATGGGTGCCGACGAGACCGTTGGTGGTGAAGCCGCAGATGAAGAAGGTGGCGAACAGGAACCAGAACGTCCGCGTCTTCGCGGCGCGCGCGAGGTTTGAGAACGCTGATGTGAACGGATTGCCCTCAGCCCTCGGCGCGGGATGATCGTCGTGCGGGCTGCCGAACGAGCGCAGGCCGACCGAGGCGGGCCGCTCGGGCACCAGAACATACACCAGCGGAATCAGCGCCGCGCAGCACGCGGCCACCGTCAGCACCACCGGCTTCCAGCCGCCCCATTGCACCAGCGCCGCGAGGCCCGGCATGAAGATCAGCGTGCCGGTCGCGGTGCTTGCCGTCAGCAGCCCCATGACGAGCCCGCGATTGGTGGTGAACCAGCGGTTGACGATGGTGGCGCCGAGCACATTGGCGACCGCGCCCGAGCCGATGCCGGAGAGCAGTCCCCATGTCAGGAACAATTGCCACGGCGCGGTCATGAAATAGCTGGCGCCTGTTGACGCCGACATTAGCGCGAGCGCGCCCAGCACCGTGCGGCGGATGCCGAAGCGCTGCATCACGGCCGCGGCGAACGGGCCCGCGAGGCCATAGAGGAAGATGCCGATCGCAGCCGAAGACGAGATCACGCCGACGTTCCAGCCGAAGGCCTGTTGCAGCGGCAGCATCAGCACGCCCGGCGTGGCGCGCAGGCCCGCCGAAGAGAGCAGCGCCAGGAAGATCACGGCGACGACGACGAAGGCGTATTTCTGGCCGAACGGGCGTCTCGACACGGGGGCAGGTTGTACGGTGGTGGGTTGAAGTGGGGAATTTGGCATGTTACTTACCGGTACGTATTGCGATGCAGAGTGTATACGTACCGGTAAGTAACATTGTCAAGCGTGCCGCGGGAGGATTCGAAAGAGCATCATGAAGAAAACCGTCGAACCGTCTGTGGGACGTCCGGCTCGAGCCGCCGACCGGATCCGCGCCTCCGCCAGCGAACTGTTCTATCGCGAGGGCATCCGCGCTGTCGGCGTCGACGAGGTGGTCGACCGGGCCGGCGTCACCAAGCCGAGTCTCTATCGCAGCTTCGCGTCCAAGGACGATCTCGCGGCCGCCTATATGCGCGACTACGAATTGAACTTCTGGGAGAATTTTGAGAAGCCCGGCGGAAAATCCTATTCCGATGCGCGCGAGCACGTGCTTGCCTATATTCGTCAGCTGTCCACCCGGGCCGTCTGCGAAGGCTATCGCGGCTGCGGTCTCACCAACGCCACCGTGGAATATCCGGCGCGGGACAATCCCGCGCGGCAGGTCGCCGAAGCGAACAAGAAAGTCTTCCGCAAGCGCCTGCGCGAACTCGCAGCCAGCATGGGCGCGCGTCACCCCGCCGTGCTCGGCGATGCCCTGCTGCTGCTGATCGAAGGCATCTACGTCACCGGCCAGCAGTCGGAAGAGGGGCCGGCGCAATCGGCGTTCGCGGTCGCGAAGCTGCTGATCGATGCGAGCGTGAAGGCGTGAGGTGGGATAGCCGTCCTTAAAGGTCGACCGAGATCCTCAATATTGCTTTTTCCAGGCGGGTCTTGATGGTGTTCATCTTGCCGGTCAATTGGAGCAGCTCCTTGAGATCGAGATCCGCATAGACGAACTCGTTCAATTCCTTACGCTGCGATGACAGATTGGCCATTTGCTTGTGGGCGTGGTCGGTCAGCGACAGGTTGACGACGCGGGCATCCTCGGTCGAGCTTTTTCGGCGCAGAAGGTTCTTCTTTTCGAGCAATTTGGACTGCGTCACCACGAACGACTGGTCGACGCGCAGTGCCCTCGACACAGCGCCAACGGGCAGGCCGACGGCGCGATCCTCGACGTTCGCCAGGACCATCATGATCATCCATTGAGGACCGGTGATTCCGATCATCTTGGCCCAGATGCCGCGCAATTCGTCGAGGCGGGTGCTGGTCGACACGATCTCCCAGGCCAATCGCTCGGCCGCGTCCTGCAGTTTGTCGGTCGATTTGCGCTCGGTCATGGCCTTCCTTACGAAAAAGTCATCTTCACAGATATCCAATTCGTTTTGAAGCTGGGTTGGCGAAAATGTTCACACCCAGGCGTTGCATGAATGACACATGGCGGCCTAAACCATAGAATGACTAACTAATATAAGTTGAACATGTGAAAGGCTAATGCATAGTCGTGCGGTGGCGGAGGGGGGCACCCACCGTCTCACGCCTGCAGTGGCCGAGTTGACCACTAGAATCTTGAAAATCGCTGCGGGGCAGCGGCTTTCGGGAGGGGGTTCTTTTGTCGCTTTGCCAACAGCGCAAGGCATCACTTGGAGGATAACATGAAGATGGTAAAGGGCCTTTTATTCGGCTCGGCGGCGGCTCTCGTTGCGATCAGCGGAGCTCAGGCGGCCGACCTTCCCGTCAAGGCCAAGGCGGTTGAGTACGTGAAGGTTTGCTCGCTGTATGGTCCCGGCTTCTACTTCATCCCGGGCACCGACACCTGCATCAAGCTGAGCGGCTACCTGCGTGCGGACGTTCTAGCGAACACCAACTCGGACTTCTCTGGTCCGTTCGCTGGCGCCGGCGGCGCCCAGAACCGTTTCACCAACGGCTACACCTGGCGCTCTCGTGAAGACTTCGACATCGATACGCGCACCGCGACCGAATACGGCGTGGTCCGCACCTACTTCGATGCGACCTTCAGCTGGACGTCGGACACCTACGGAGCGGGCGCCGCTGCAGGCTCGACCGTTTACGCGCCGATCGGCACGACCGCTGCTCCGGGCAACGCCACGGGCGGCGGTGTCGCCGGCGGTGGGCTCGGCGTCTACCTCGCCTTCATCCAGTTCGCCGGTTTCACCATGGGTAAGGCGGTCTCGCAGTTCTCGGCCCCGTGGACCAATTATCCGGGCAACAACTTCGACGGTCTCGTCGGCGGCGCCGGCTTCGTCACCGGTGTGAACCAGTTCACCTACACCGCGCAGTTCGGCAACGGCGTGTCGCTGTCTCTGTCGGCGCAGGATCAGGCGGCGTACAGCCAGGCTGGCGTGCAGAATCTCGGTGTGCTCGGTACCGGTACGCTCGGCGCTTATGGTGCGAGCGACTATGCCGGCACGATTGCTCCGGACCTGATCGCAGCGCTCCGCGTCGACCAGGCCTGGGGTCTGTTCCAGGCGTCGTTCGTGGCGCATGACAACCACGCGGCCTACTACGGCGCCACCGAAGTCACCGGTCATCCGGATGACAAGTGGGGCTGGGCCGGTGCACTGGCCTTGTCGATCAAGAACATCCCGACCGGACCCGGCGACACCATCAACGTTCAGGGCGTCTATACCAACGGTGCAACCAGGTACAACATCAACGACCTGTCGTTCGCTGGTTCAACCCAGATGTTCGGTGGCACCAGCGTGGCTGGCGCTTACCAGAGCATTGGCCTCGGCGTTGCTCCGGACAGCGTGTTCGTGAGCGGTGGCTCGCAGCAGCTGGTCTCGACCTGGGGTATGCGTGGTGCATACGTCCACAACTGGAACCCCTATTGGAACACCAGCATCTACGGTGCCTACGCCGGCATCATGTATAACAGCACGTCCAAGTCCTACATCTGCGGCCCGACCGGCACCGGTGTGGGTGGTTCGTTCGGCGCCGTCTTCGGCACCGCTGGCCTGACCTCCTGCAACCCCGACTACAACATCGCGCAGCTCGGTACGCAGACCCAGTGGACCCCGGTCAAGAACCTGACCTTCACGGCAGACCTGACTTGGCAGCATCTGGATCAGAAGTACGCCGGCACGATCACCTATCCCGGCAGCGCCTCGATCGGCAAGCCGGCTGCAGTGTACCAGCTGAAGGACCAGGATGGCGTCAGCCTGCTGCTCCGCGCCCAGCGCAACTGGTAATACCGGTTGATCTGATCACGATCTAACAGAGCCCCGGCGGGAAAACCGTCGGGGTTTTTGTTGAAACAAGTCTCTATTATGTGATTAACTAATGTAATTGGATAATGTATAAACGGCCGTTGGCTTTGCCGCCGACACTAGTGAGGAGACCTCAAACGTCTTGATGAACTAACCTCCAAAACCTCCGGCAATGCCCTGCCGGAGGTTTTTCATTGGGTTCGGTCGCGGATGGTGATGGCGACGCCGCAAGGCAGCCCAGATCGACCATGGACAGAAATTTATTTTTGTTATGTGACTATATCATGTAAATGCGACTGGCCCCGATCAGGAAGCGTCGCTCGGTATGCCGAAGGCAACTGCAAAATCACGCCGCAGCCGTAAACCCGCGACGGCCAATATCTCGCCGGCGTTGCGCACCGCTCCTCGCGGCGATCGCGTTGCGAAAGCAGCCGGCCCGGAGCTGCAGCGCCTGACGGGCTGCTTGCATTCCTTGTCATCGCGCCACCATGACCTGATCCAGGGTTATGCAGAACGTGTCGGCATCGCCGGCATGCAGTACATGATTTTGACCACGATCCGTCATCTCGAGAGCAGAGGTGATGTCTTCCCCGTAACCATCGCAGAGCATCTCCGTTTGACCAGCGCGGGTGTCGCCAAGGCGATCCAACATTTGACCGAACTTGGACTGGTCGAGAAAGCAGGGGATCTGGGTGATCGGCGCCGTACCAGGCTGACCGTCACACCATGCGGCGGCGCGCTCTTGGACTCACTCGCGCCCATGCAATCAAGGGTCAACGACGTCTGGCTGGATTGCATGAGCGATTCGGAATTCTCGATCTTTCTCGATCTCGTCGAGCGATTCATCAGGTCCAGCGATCGCGCGCTGGCGCTGCAAAGCTACCTGGTCAAGGACAGCGCCATCGTCCCCTTCAAATAGCGCAGCAAGGATGGGCCGCTGGTGCGGCTGTGGAGGCGGTAACTCTTCCCTTCTCCCCTTGTGGGAGAAGGTGGCGCGGATGCAATCCGCGACGGATGAGGGGTCTGTCTCCGCGGAGAGAACCCCTCACCCGGCTTCGATGCTACCGCATCGAATCCACCCTCTCCCACAAGGGGAGAGGGTGAGATCTACGCCGCGTTGCTGCCTTCCTGGCGGCTTGCTTCGAACAGGAACCAGGTGCGGCGGGCGGTTGGAAGAGCCGGCGACCGCGGCCAACAGATTGCGCAACGCCGGAGCTTCCCGGGTCCATCCGCTTGCTGCGCCGGCTCTCGAGGTCGGCGGCAACCATTAACGATCCTTCATGTTCGAGAGGATTCAAATCCCCGGTTGAGCGCGCCTGATCCAGCACACGCGGTAGGTAGCCTGCCGAAAGCGATTGCATCGAAGGCTGCGTGGCATCGCGTGTTGCCTCGTGCCGTGCCGGGACATTGCCGACGCTGACCCTCTCGCTGAGTCACAGTCGAGTGACCGCCGACGTCTTCGGTCTCGCGATTCTGTGAGCAAGCTGGCGCCAACTCCAGGTTAGCAAAATCTAGAAACGCGTTTTCCTGAATGCTGTCGAGCTTCCGCACGGAAGGCGGTTGCGTCAGCAACAATCCACACACCCGCACATGCATGAGCGCAACGCATCTCTGCCCCGCCATGGCCGGGCCTCGTCGCCGCCCCAAGCTGCAGCTATCGCTACTACAGGCAGGCAAAGACCTGGGCCCGGCTCACGCGAAATCGTTGGCTAGCCATAAGATAACATGACCAGCTTCTCTTCCGAGAAGCGAACGAGTTGACGAAATATGCATGGTCGCTGTGGGGCGCGAGGCGCCTCGTCAAGTAGCGTCGAGTTCGATGACAAGGGCTGGCCTTGCTGGCCGGATCGCGAGGATCTGTCCGCGGAGTTCATCCGGCTTCTGGCTGCCGCGCAGGAGGGAGGCGCGACGGTTTCCGAATGCTGGCTGACGTTGAGCAGGATCAACCTTGCTTCGGTGAGCTCGTGGTCGGAGGAGTGGATCAAAACCGCTGAGCTGAACGAGGCGAGAGCCGAACTTTCGTTCCAGAACGGTAACCTGATCACGGCTCGCCGGAACTGGCTCCGGGCCATGACCTACTTTCACGCTGCCGCAAGGCCTCTCGAGTCTCTTGATGATCTGCTGACATGCGCCGTCGACGGCATGCGGCGATGTGCAACCAACTTGCTGAAGAGCCGGGTTCCCGCCGGCGAGGTGCTTTCGATTCCCTGGACCGAAGACGTATGCCTTCAGGCCTACTTTCTGCCGTCAGCCTTCCGCGACAACGGGCCGGTCATCGTCTGCATCGGCGAGCCCGGGTCCTACAAGGAAGAGTTGATCGCGAAGTACGCCGGTCACGCGAACGAGCGCGGGCTCTCGCTTCTCGCGGTGGATCTGCTGGGCACTCAGGTGGCCTTGCCACCGGAACGACTCGGCCAAAGATTCGAAACCGCCATGAGCCGCGTCCTGGACTTTCTGTCGGAGAAGCCCGGGGTCGATAACACCCGGATCGCCATCGTGGCGGACGCCTGGAGCTCCTCCCTGGTTGCCCGGGCGGCCGCAAGCGACGCCCGATTTGCCGCGGCGGTCTGTGACGCCGGAATTTGGGATTCGCACGAGCGAAGTTTCTTTTTCCGGCATGCCGCCGGCCACGAGCAGACAGGGTGTCTGGAAGAGTGCAACTCGATCTCGCGGAGTATCGATTGCCCGCTGCTTGTCACCGCGGGTGAAGGCGGCTGGCTGCTTCCAGGCGCCCTGACCGAATTTGGCAACAAGCTGGGCAACATTCATCATGACGCCAGCTTGATCCTGTTTCGGCGTGCCGAAACGGCGGCGATGCAAGGACATCTCGACAACCCCACATTGGCCAATGAAGTGATCTTCGACTGGCTTGAAGACCGGCTCCGGTTGAGAACGGGATTGTCCTGAGCCTGAGGGGGTGCACCCTGCCTTTCGGTTGGCGTCATGCTCGACGAGTCGCACCGCGTCACCCAGCGCACCAATGCCGCGCGCGGACTATTTCGAGAATGGAAATTAAGTACACTGTCAGCGTAACCTTGGTAACCTCGGGTACAAGACGCGCGGCCCGCGCGATTTGCGCAGCACTCACGCGGCCTCGTAAGACGCGATCTTCTTGATCTGCGGCGCGAGCACGTCTTCGGCCGTTTCGAGATCGAAGCGCGCCTGCATGTTCATCCAGAACGCAGCGCCGGTCTTGAAAAACTTGCCGAGCCTTAGCGCGGTGTCGGCGGTAATGGGCTTTTCTTCGCGGGCAATGCGTTCGATCCGGGTGCGCGGTACGTTCAGCGCGGCCGCGACTGCGTAAGGTGTCAGCTTAAGCGGAACGAGAAATTCCTCCCGCAGGATTTCGCCGGGATGGATCGGCGGAAGCTTCTTTGCCATTTGCGATCTCCTGTTCTGTAGCTTCGGCCGATCCGGGCTAGTGATAGTCCACTATCTCCACGTCTTCTGGACCCGCGTCGGTCCACCGGAACACGATCCGCCATTGATCATTGATGCGGATCGAGTGCTTACCCGCCAAATCGCCCTTGAGAGCTTCAAGGCGGTTGCCGGGAGGCGAGTTCAGGGCCTCGAGAAGGTCGGCAGAGTCTACCATGATCAGTTTTCGGCGGGCTACCCGGGCGAGATTTGCCGGGAAACCCTTCGGGACCATACGGCCCTGAAGGATCGGCTCGGCAAATTTCCCCTTGAAGGTCCTGATCACGGGCAATACGTATCCTACCGAGATACGTATTGCAAGGCTTTCGTATCCTTATGGGATACCAGTGGCAAGACGCCGCGCTTCCGAATTGAGTGCGGGCGAACCAGGAAAGCCGCTCAAGGCCGCGCTCGAATTAGGTGACTGATCGACAACACTCATCCCGGAGTTTAGGTTGATCGGACAAATCCTGGCACGTATGTAGCTGGTACAGCTTGTTCCTGACATTGTTTTCAGAGGCTCATGGAGGCTGCTATGGAGCGCCGCTGTTTTCAACCCCGGCTCGGCGTCGCGATGGCTCTTGCATTTGCGCTGACGTGCATGACGGGGGATTTTGCTTCCGCGGCTAGCCTTGGCCCAAGCCGGCAGATCGCTCAGCCTGTTATCGATAAATTTTTGGCCGATCCCGCCCGATATTGAAGGACAATCCAAACGGTGGGCCTGCAATGATAGCGGCCTTGAGAGACCTGGCGGCATCCAATCCGGGAACTCTCCAGGCTATCATCGGGCTGTTGCCGAGTGCTAACGCTGCTCAGAAAGCAGCGGTTGGAACTGCGTTAGGCAAAGCGGCGCAAGCGTGCCTCACCACAGATGCTGCATATGCTGCCGAGATACAGGAGCAACTTGCAGCCAGCGACGATCAGCCCGCGATCCTCGCTTTGGCGGCAGTCATGGGCGACGTGCCGATTGGAGTTCACGGCCGATGAGGGGGAGTGGGTGGGACTTACGGTGCACTCAATTGATGCCTGATACGATGACTTGCATCGTACTAAATCCCGGCTCGCCCGTATCGTCATCCCCCGACTAGCCGCACCGCGTCACCTAGCGCGGCAACGCCGCGCGCGAACCATTCGAGAATGGGAGTTAAGTACACTGTCACCCCACATGGATCGCGGCGATACCGCCGGGCTCTATCCCTGCGGCCGGGCTGATGCCTTCATAGGCTGCACCGTTGCATTCGGGCGCCTTTCGTCTCGGGGGATGAACATCGCAAATGTTTCCCTAACGCGCGCTGCCGCCGTCGCGTTGACGGAGGCCTCGGAACTGAAGTCCGCGGCTGAGCGGAATTCGTCCGGGGCGGGCCACCGGTGCGCAATGATCTCCGCGACGACCAGCGCTGCGGGGCCTGCAATGCGCGAACAGGCATCGTAGACATAAAGAAAAGCAAGGCATGCCGCCACGGCGGCAAGAAAAGTCCTAAAAATGGGCATCGCTGATTGCGCCTTCTTGATTGAGGCGACGATGCCATCGCGACGGTGAACACCGCGTTCAGTGCAGCGAGCGATCGTTCGGTACGGTTCCCGCCTGGTGAATGCGGCCGATAACCCTTCGCTCACCAATCCACTCAAGACGCCGGCAACCAGCTTTCCTCATCGGCTGGCAAGGAATCTCCGGCATATGGAGACAAACGCCAGAACAACAGGGGGCACCATGTTTGCCATCGTTCGGATCATGATCCTGCTCGCCAGCGCGTACGCCGGATCTGCGCTCGCAGACATGCAATTCGCGCCGCTGCCGGATTCGACACTGTTGTCTAAACCGTAGCAGGTGGGCGGATCGCGCTCGAATGACCGCCCGCTTGCGCGCATCTACGCCGTCAGCGCAACACGCGCTTCATAATGCCGGGAGACTCCGATCAACGTCCGGGCGAACAGCCGAAGGCGCATTGTCGACTATGACTCTTGCGCGCGCTTTTCACCTAGTTCACCGAAATTAACGATGTTCACGCTTCCTTCCGGGAAACGCGCGGTGATTTCCAGCGAACCGCCGAGAGCTTCGATGTAGCGTCGTAGATTGCTGACATACATATCCGCGCGACGTTCCAGTTTCGCGACGGCAGGCTGGCCTACCTTTAGTTCACGCGCCAACTCTTCCTGCGAGCGTTCGCGCGCCTGCCGTAGCTCGTGCAGCGCCATTTCCTTCTTGAGAACGTCCACGCGAGCAGCAACGCGTGCTTTGCGCTCCGGCGAAAAGCTCTTGGTCAGTCCCTTGAATGAACGATGTCCAGCCATCAGATCAACCCTTCCTTCTTAAGCTCTTCGAGATGCACGTCGTAAATCTTGTCAGCAACGGGCACCATTTCTTCGTAAAATCTGTCCTTGCCCGTCTTGTCTCCGCCGATCAGCAAAATCGCCGAGCGGCGCGGATCGAAGGCATAGAAAACCCGGATGGGTCTTCCCCCGCTCTGCACCCGCAATTCGCGCATGTGACCATGCTTTGAGCCTGCGATGCCGGACGAATAGGGAAACGGCAGGTTCGGGCCGCGTTCTTCGAGAAGAGACACTGTCGCAGTGATATCTTCCTGTTCGGCCTCGCTAAGACCGTTCCAGAATTCTTCTTCGAATTCGTCGGTATATTCGACGTTCCATGCCATAAACTATATATTCCATAGAAGGAATAAAGTCAATAAATATTCCATAGATGGAATACCGTCAACGGGCGACCTTCAGACGGCGTTGTTCGCGTAAACCCAACTACGGTGCAGTCCAGTCCAGTGCATTTAACTTCTCGTTCGCAACTCAGTGCACTGGAACCGTAATTCCTTCAATTTGTGGGGATCTGTCGTCAAGCGTGGGGAGCGTCGTCTCATTTCCGCCAAGCGCTTAAGAATGTTCGAACGATTTCAGCATCGGTAGATCTCAGCGAGGTATCCTTCGCGGCCAGTTTCTCGACCCTTCGTCTGAATCCGGCGCTGTCCATGATTTGGTCCAAGGAATCCACGCTGGCCCGGATGTTCCGCTTTGCAACTCTATCGCCCAGACCACCAAACCCCATACCTTGGCTCCAATTGTGTGAGGTGAACGCTTTAGCGAGCTTCACCACCGCGTCATCCTTCTTCAGCTGGATATTGATCCATTTCTTGACTGCTGCACCGTCCTTCCCGGCAATCTCCCGCCAGCGGAAAAGGAGATATGTTAGTTGGCCATGATCGATAAGAGCCCCAGATTTTGCGGCCTGCTGAACAGCTTTTAGCTCCCTTTTGCGTAGTTGATCCGCGTCAGCAGACAAGACGAGGCACTTCTCCGCTGGCGACGGGTTTTTGCCCTCTCGGGGATGATAATCCCGGTAGGCGGACTCGCTGAAGTCAATTAGCCAGCCCAACGAGGCGTCTTTGCATGCGGCCATAAACCGCACTGAGCGTTGCGCTACGCCGAAACGTTCGAGCGTCAGTCGGCGTAGCAACCAGTGCAGTCGTAGACTGTTCGTCGCCATTCCGAAACCACGACTGACGTCTGACTCGACTTCTAGTTCGTCCGCGATCTCAAAGAGGGCCTTCAGCAACGGCTCTACATTTTCGTCGGTAATTTCGGCGGCATGTAGGTTCAGTTCATCCAAGAGCAGAGCGGCTTTGGTCGTACCTTGAGACCGCGTGACCTTCAACGCGTCGCGGAAAACGCGCTGAACGGTGGCCCTGTCGCCCGCGCTCTTGATCAGATGATCGATTTCTTTCCTCGGGAGAGCGTTGTCATCGAGGGATAATCGGAAATAGGCGTCGAAATGTGCTTTCGAACACACGCGCCGCTCCTTAGCCTATTCGGCCGCTGAGTCGTGGCCGTACGAAAGATTGCTCCAGACAGATTCGAGGCGAGGGAATAGACGCATGAGCGACCGTCGTCGCTGCGCCAAATCCGTTCTTTTCTCAGGTCCGAAGAAAAGGGTATCGATCTCTTCGGCCTTGGGCTTTGACGAACCTGCCCCTTCGGCACCACACACCGCCTCTTTGTTCGCGCGAAGCGCGCGAAAAATCGACGGCTGCAAAATTCGGAGTGTCTCCATGCCAAGAAAGTCCGCAGAGTCGACGTCGTCGATGTCGTCGCCGACCGCCGGCCACGTCACCGACAATGCGTTCATCAAGCGGTTCAGGTCGCGCGGACTTCGAATTTCCGGTGCCACTACGTCGTAAAACACGTTCATGTAGCGGAGGGCGTCTTCATCGGATGGCGACCCGCATAATTCCGCAATCTGCGCCAACAACCGTTGAAGCAGATCACCGTGCCGCGGCTCGGGGACGTCGAAACCTGCCTGAATGATTTTCTCGAGATAGTGTGGTCCCTCACTCGGATACCTTTCTTCCACGATCTTCTCCGCAAGCGCGCGGTCATAAACCAGCAGGTAAATGACATTCGGCAGCCTTCCGACGGACTTCACCAGGCGGAAGATCAGCAACGCTTCCTCGGGCGCGAGACGGTCGATATCATCGATTATGATAAGGAAGCGCTTCGTTTGATCGGCGAGCGCCTTCGCCAACTCAGCATGCAATTTGTCTACAGAATCTTTGTCCTCGATAAGTCCTGAAGCCCATTGCATCGCGCCGGTCGCTAAGGTGCCGGCTCCGGCTCCGCCGGCCAAGTCGATAGCTGCGCCCACCGTTGAACCCGCGCGCAGCAAGCGCGCACCAAGCTTCGGAAGATTCTTCTTGAACGTTGCACCAAGCGAAGGGCCGAGGCCAGCGTATAGTTCCCTGAAAAATGCCAAGGCAAGAGCTTCCTCGCCGCGAAACCACCAGCATGCGAAGTTGATGATCGAAAGCTCTTCGTTGTCGACAGCGGCTTTCAGATGATGGCGAATCAAATTAACGGCGCTGCTCTTGCCGTCCTCCACCTTCACGTTCTGCACGGTGACGGCGGGTTCGCCAGGTCGTGTGCCTTGGCTCCGGTAGCTGTTGAGCGCCTCGATCTGGGCGGGAAAGGTGCGGGCGAGCCTGCCCAAGGCGCGCGCGGCGCTGTCGTGCTGGGCGAGGTCGTTCGCATGCGCGAGGTGATGGGCGCATCGCATCGCCATCACATGAACCGAAACCATCTGGGCCACCAGCATGGCCTCGACGGAATCCCGTGGGCGAAGGCTCTTCACCATCGAAATCATGAAGGCGAGGTTGACCTCGTCGGGTTTCCCGCCGCTCACGCTGGCCTTCACCAATTGCCGCAGGATGCCATCCATCGCGTCGCGATCGGCGACCCCCCGTGCGTCAGCCATCAGCTGTTCGCCGAGTTGCGGATCAGGATGGTCGATGCGGAAACCGTGCGACGAGAGTTTTATTCGCGGGGCTGTGGCGGCTTGGATATCGTCGATTGCGGTGACCATCGTTGGCACGGTGATTTCAGGTGCGGCATTCATGTTGAGAGTCCCTGGCATGCGCGCGACAAGCGCGCAGGCGATCGTTCGCCGCGGCGAGCCGGTGCAGTTTCAATTGTGGGGGAGGGTTTGCGGCCGCAATCGTAGCCAGCGAGCCCGCTATTGCGGGTGAGGGGGCGTTTGCACGATTTCGGAATATTGGAAGAATATCGCTGAGTTGCCCGACGTGTCAAGTTGCATTGTCGAACGTCGGCAGCCGCCGGCTACTTTGCATGGGGTTGTTTTCGATATTTGCGCGTGGCGTCCTGCGTTTCCGGCAACCCTGAACCCGGCGACATTGCCGATGGGATCATTATACTGGCCCAAAGACTGACCCAAGTGTTGCGACCAAGTGTTGCGACAGCAGCGGCCCGGCCGCGGGCCTGCGGATGAAGGAAGACTCGATGACCGAGACAATTGGCGCCCCCGATCCCGGCCTCGACCTGTCCGACGGCTTCAAGCCGCACACGTCGCATTGGGGGGTGTTCTCGGCGCGTCTCCGCGAGGATGGTCTCGAGGTCAGGCCGTATGCGGGGGATCCCGATCCGAGCGGCATCATCGGCAACTTCCCCGCCGCGTTGCGCCATCAGGTGCGCATCGCCCGGCCGGCGATCCGCCGCGGCTGGCTCGAGCGCGGTGCCGGACCCGACGACCGCCGCGGCCGCGACGAATTCGTCTCCGTCAGCTGGGAGCAGGCGCTGGATCTGCTCGCCGGCGAGCTGACGCGGATCCGCGACACGCGCGGCCCCGGTGCGGTGTTCGGCGGCTCCTATGGCTGGTCCAGCGCGGGCCGCTTCCATCACGCCCAGAGCCAGGTTCATCGCTTCCTCAACTTCGCGATGGGCGGCTATGTGCGCTCGGTCAACTCCTATTCCTCAGGCGCGTCATCGGTGCTGCTGCCGCAGATCCTGACGGGTTACGAGGACATCACCAAGCGCAACGTCACCTGGGAGCAGATCGCGGCCGAGAGCGAGATCGTGCTGGCGTTCGGCGGCATGGCGCTGAAGAACTCCATGGTGGCCGGTGGTTCGATCAGCAAGCATGTCGAGCGCGGCGCCATGGAAGCGGCGCACCGGCGCGGCTGCGAGTTCATCCTTGTCAGTCCGCTGCGTGACGATTTGCCCGCGGAGGCCGGCGCCGAATGGATGACGGCCGTGCCCGGCACCGACACCGCCTTGATGCTCGGCATCGTCCATTCGCTGGTCAGCGAAGGCCTGCACGATCAGGCCTTCCTCGACCGCTACACCGAAGGCTGGCCGGTCTTCCTGCGCTATCTCGGCGGCGAGGCGGACGGCCGAGTGAAGGATGCGGAATGGGCCGCATCGATCTGTGGCGTCGATGCCGACACCATCCGAAAACTCGCGCGTCGCCTTGCCGGGCGGCGGGCGCTCATCACCGTCTCCCATTCGTTGCAGCGGGCCGAACATGGCGAACAGCCGGTGTGGATGGGCATGGTGCTGGCGGCGGCGCTCGGCCAGATCGGCCTTCCCGGCGGCGGTTACGCCTACTCGCTCGGCGCGATCGGCTATTACGGCCGGCGCGTCAACGCGGTGCCGGGGCCGACGCTCGGGCAGGGTCGTAATGGCGTCGCCGACTTCATTCCAGTGGCGCGTATCGCCGACATGCTGCTCAATCCCGGCACGACCTATCGCTACAATGGCGAGACGCGCACCTATCCGGACATCCGCCTCGTCTACTGGGCGGGCGGCAATCCGTTCCACCATCATCAGGACCTCAACCGCCTGCGCAAGGCCTTCGCCAAACTCGACACGCTGGTGGTGCATGAGCTCGCCTGGACCGCCACGGCCCGCCATGCCGATATTGTCCTGCCCGCGACCATGACGCTCGAGCGCGAGGACATCGGCTACTCCTCCAACGATCCGCTGATGGTCGCGATGCACCGGATCGCCGAGCCGTTCGGCCTCGCGCGCGACGACTATGAGATTTTCGCCGATCTCGCCGAGCGTCTCGGCGCCCGCGAGGCCTTCACCGAAGGCCGCACGGCGCGGCAATGGCTGATGCGTCTCTACGAGCCGACCCGCGCCTCGCTCGCCGCGCAGGGCCTGGCTGCGCCAAGCTTCGAGGAGTTCTGGGACAGCGGCAGCCTGATCGTGCCGCAACACCTTGACGACGGCGGCTCGCTTCGTCGTTTTCGCGAGGACCCGGTCGCCCGGCCGCTGCCGACGCCGAGCGGGCGCATCGAGATTGCCTCGAAGAAGATCGCCGATCATGGCGATGCGGATTGTCCGGGACATCCGGTCTGGCTCGAGAAGACCGATGTCCCCGAGCCAGGCTCGCCGTTCTTCCTGATCGCGAACCAGCCGACCACGCGGCTCCACAGCCAGCTCGACTTCGGCGGACATTCGCTCCAAGCCAAGCATCGCGGCCGTGAGGTCGCGCGCATGAACCCGCGCGACGCTGTCGTCCGCGGTATCGCCGATGGCGACATCATCCGTCTGTTCAACGCGCGCGGCGCCTGCCTTGCCGCGGTGCATGTCACCGACGGCATCGCGCCGGGGATCGTGCAGCTTCCGACCGGCGCCTGGTACGACCCGATGGATCCCGAAGACGAGAACCCGCTCTGCGTGCACGGCAATCCGAACGTGCTCACGCGCGACATCGGTACCTCATCCTTCGCGCAGGGCTGCACCGGTCAGCTCACCACGGTCGAGGTGGAGCGCTTCAACGGCAATCTGCCGCCGATCCGCGCTTTCGATCCGATATAGCGCGGCGAAATCGGACTGACGCGAATCTCGCCATCGCTTCTGGAAAGTTCCAGCAGCATGGCGGCCATGTCCTGCTGGCACACCTTCACGTCACTTGTCACGCTGCCATTGTCGCGGCGGGAGTTGCCGTCGGCGTGTTCCGGGTTCCCGCTGAACATTGCATCAACTGGCGCGACACATCCGATGAAGTGTTTGCAACGAAGCGTTGGTTGACCGCCACAAATCAGCCGTACCCCAGCGGCAATCCCGCCACCATGAGGATAACCCGATGACAGTGCAGTCGCCGGACATCATTGATTTCCGGTTCTCGACCGCGGATTGGAGCGACCGCGACCGCTTGCCGATCTTACGGGAACAGATCGGGCGGATGGTCGTGAAGCTCGATCCGGAACCGCTGACCGACGGCGCGTTCCATGCCGAAGCGAACATGCGCGAGTTGCCTGGGCTGGGTATCGGCTCCTGGGCATGCAGCAACCTGCGGATCGCAAGGCCGCGCGAACTGCTCGACGGCAATGACGACCTGATTCTGACGATCATCACCAGCGGCAACACGCGCGCGTCTCAGCGCGGCCAGGACATCGAGCTCAGCCCGGGTCAAGCCGTGCTGCAGTCGAGCGCGGAGGCCGCCAACATGGTCGTTCCGTCGTCGCCAAGCCGCTTCGTCGGCCTCCGGCTGCCTCGCAAGGCGCTCGCATCGCTGGTTCGCGATCCCGAAGACATGCTGATACGTCCGTTGCCGGCGAACACAGAAGCCATGCGGTTGCTTGCGTTCTATATCAAGGAGCTGGACGATGGCTACCAGCTTGCGACACCGGAGCTGGCTAGTGCCGTCGCCACTCATCTGACCGACCTCGCGGCGCTGATCATCGGCGCGAACCGCGACGGAACCGTCGTTGCGGAGGACCGCGGGCTGGGAGCCGCACGGCTCGCCGCGGTCAAGGCCGACATCAGCAAGAATCTCGGCTTCGAGCTGACACTTCCGGCCGTCGCGGCGCGCCTGAAGCTCACGCCGCGCCACGTCCAGAGGCTGTTCGAACACGCCGGCTCGACGTTCTCGGAATTCGTGCTCGGCCAGCGCCTGGCGCGCGCGCATCGGCTGCTGACCGATCCGCGCCGGATCGACAGCACCATCGGCACCATTGCGTTCGAATCCGGCTTCGGCGATCTGTCCTATTTCAACCGCACGTTCCGTCGCCATTACGGCGCGACGCCCTCGGAAATCCGCATGGTGCCGCAGCGCGCAGCGCGAGCGAACTTGCGCTGATCATTCGAAGCTTACACGGCTCGGCGATAAAGCGATAATCGGTTTACCCGCGCCATGGGCGCCGTGTCACACGCTCGATCGGTTCGCGTCGCAGACAACGTCGGTTCACATCGTGGACCCATGTCGCATATGTCCAATTCCCCGTCGCATCTGTCCGAGCCTCATACCTCCGAAGCGCTTAGAAGGCGGCTCCCGGGTGATCGTCCCTGCATCCCGCTGGACACCGAGTCACACGTGCGATCGGTTGCGCGTCGCAAAATCCCAGGACAACTCATGGCACCGCCTCGCTTGATCGCTCGCCATCTCGCTCACCCACGCGGCGTCTTCGGCCGTTTTGTTGGTGGCCTGATGAACCGGTACAACCGCCGGATCAATCGCTTTGCGCTGGAATTGCTCGACGTGCAGTCCTCGGACCGCGTCGCCGAGATTGGGTTCGGCGGCGGCGTCACGCTCGCGCCTTTGATCGCGCGAGCCGCTCATCTGACGGGGATCGATCGCTCGTGCGATGTCGTGGCGTGGGCGACGGAGCGATTCCAGACAGCGATCGATGCCGGGCGGGCCGATTTTCGCGTTGGAGAGATCGAAGCGCTGCCGCTCGAGGGCAATCAGTTCGACAAGGTCTGCAGCATCAACACGGTCTATTTCTGGCGCTCGCTGGGCGAAGGCGCAAGCGAGATCAGACGCGTGCTCAAGGCAGACGGCGTGCTCGTGCTCGGTTTCCTGCCTGGTGACGCCATGGCGCGCCTTGGATTTCCCACAGACATCTTCACCTTCCGGTCTGTCGATGATGTGGGGCATGCCCTGCGGCAAGCAGGATTTGGAACCGTCGAGATCCGGCGTCCGGAGCCGCGCACGGCGTGGAACGTGATCTTTGCAAGATAGTGATCACCGAGCGGCGAACCTGTTCGACTATCCGCGCACTCATTCAAGTGGGATTGCAGGAAGGACTGCGTTCATGTTGGCTTCGGCCATCCGATCGGGATCACGGCTCTGCCTTCTCGCGTGCATAGCGTTGATCGACGCGGGCGGGGAACCGGCAAGACCTGTCAGCAGCAAAGAGAAGAATTGACGATGCCTCGGATGGTCAAACAAACCGTTCTGGTGCTGCTCGCCGGGTTGATGCCCTGGTGTGCGCAGGCCAACGATACGTCGGCCGCGCTGGAGACGGGTGGTCTTCGCTTCAAGCATGACGCCGATATCGAGATGCGTGCTGAGGATCTCTTCATTTCGGAGAAGCAGGTCCGCATCGTCTACAAATTCTTCAACAGGTCGGCCGGCGACAAGACCATCATGATCGCATTCCCGATGCCCGACATCGTCGGCAAGGAAGGCGACGAGGATATCGGGATCCCCACCGACGATCCTGAAAACATCTTCGATTTCCACGTCGTGGTGGACGGCAAGGCAGTCTCGCCGCACCTCGAACAGACCGCGCTGGCGAACGGCGTGGATCAGTCGGCCCGGTTGCGGAAGCTGGGAATTCCGTTGATGCCGATCAGGGGGCCTGCGGGCGAGTTGCTGGACCGGGTGCCGAAATCGAACTGGCCAGAGCTGGTCAAGCTCGGCGTCGGCGCGATCGAGACTTACGGCACCGGCGGTCCGATGCAGGACCATCTGGTGCCGACCTGGACGTTGCGTTCGGCCTACACCTGGACGCAGACTTTTCCTGCCGGCCGGGAGATCACGTTCGAGCAGACCTATCGTCCGAGCGTCGGCGGCTCGGTCCAGACCATCATTGGCGCCGACAAATGGCGCGATTATCCGGACGCGCGGGGCTTTCTCGCCGCATATTGCGTCGACGACGATTTGATCCGCACCATCGAGCGGGCGCGTGCGACGAGGCAGCTTCCCTATCCGCCCTTTAGCGAACGGTCGATCGCCTATGTGCTCTCGACCGGTGCCAATTGGGCGGCGCCGATCGGCGAGTTCCATCTGACCGTCGACAAGGGTGAGGCCACGAACCTTGTCAGTTTCTGCGCCGAAGGCGTGAAGAAGACCGGACCAACGCGCTTCGAGGTCCGCCACACAAACTTCACGCCGTCGGGAGATCTGAAGATCGTCATCTTCGTTCCGAACCAGAATTAGAGCGTTTTCGAGCGAAGTGGATACCGGTTCGCGTGAAGAAAACGCGTCAAAAGAGAATCTAGAGCTCCGCTCCGATTCCATCGGAGCGGAGCTCAAGCGCCAGCGCATGGAGGCGGTTTTGAAGCGGTCCTGGACGATTGTCTTGCGCGGGATGGTGCTTGTTCTGTGTGTCGGCGGGTTTGCCGCCCGGTCGGCGGCACAATCCACCGATCCGCATCATCCGACGGTGCTCGGGTTGGGCGTCAATCGCGCTGACATCACCAACGATGTCCCCGGCCAGTATTATACGTTCATGGCAGGGCCGGGCCATGTCGATGTCGAACTCGCTTTCAAGGAGATGGGGCTGTTCGGCAATCCGATGCGACAACACATCAACTTCGACTTCTGGAACGCGGATGGCGTTCACTTGTCCCATATCGAGGTTGTGTCCGAAGGTGATTTCGGCCGCCGGCACACCGATGCGGATCTGCCGACGCAGCAGAGGATCAATCTGGCTGTTACGACGCAATGGGGAGCCATCAAGGTCGGCGGCTATTACGAGGTCGAGCTGAAAGGCGCCGTCGAGCCGGAGGCGCCGGTCGGAGCCGACGTCAAGCCGGAACAGTCCCAGCCATTGACGCGGCCATAATCGCCCACGCGCGATTGCACGGCCTCAAATCGTCGGCATATGTCGCATTTGTCCAATTCACTGTCGCCTCAGTCCGAGCCTCGCATCCGCGACGCGCCTAAAAGGCGGCCGCCGGATGATCGTGCCGTTCGGAACGAGTCACCGGTCGCCACGCATTGAGGCGGTCGAGACCCTTCAAGGAGAACAGGATGACGTTTTCGCTGCAACGATACTTTCTCGTGTTTGGCATGAGCCTCGCGCTATCAGGCGCGGCTCTCGCCCAGGATATCAGTGTTGCCGTGGTCGGACCGATGACCGGTTCGGAGGCGAGCTTCGGCCAGCAGTTCAAGAATGGTGCCGAATTGGCCGTGGCCGAGATCAACGCCAAGGGTGGCTTGCTCGGCCAGAAGCTGAAACTGGAAATTGGCGACGACGCGTGCGATCCGAAGCAGGCGGTGTCGGTCGCACAAAAGATGGCAGGCATGAAGATTCCTTTCGTTGCCGGACACTTTTGTTCGTCGGCGTCGATTCCCGCCTCCGACGCCTATGCCGAGGGCAATGTGCTGCAGATCACTCCGGGCTCGACCAACCCGCAATTCACCGAACGCCGGTTGTGGAACACGTTCCGGGTCTGCGGCCGGGATGACCAGCAGGGCATGGTCGCAGCCGCCTACATCATCAAGAACTACAAGACCAAGAACGTCGCTGTGATCCACGACAAGACGACCTACGGCAAAGGCCTCGCCGACGAGACCCGCAGCGCCATCAACACGGCAGGCGTGAAGGAGAAGCTCTATGAAGCTTACAACAAGGGCGACAAGGACTTCACCGCGCTGGTGTCCAGGTTCAAGAAGGAACAGATCGATCTGGTCTATGTCGGCGGCTACTACGCCGAAGCAGCATTGATCCTGCGGCAGATGCGCGACCAGGGGGTCAATGCCGTGCTGATGGGCGGCGATGCCTTGGTCGACAAGCAATTCGCGGCGATATCAGGTCCGCTCGCCGAGGGTTCGCTGTTCACCTTTGCACCTGATCCGCGCAAGAAGGTGGCCGCGGCGGCGATCATCAAGAAGTTCAAGGACAAGGGCATCGATCCCGACGGCTACACGCTCTACAGCTATGCCGCGTTCCAGATCTGGAGCGAGGCGGTCGCCCGCGCCAAGACCACGGACGCCAGGAAGGTCGCAGCGACGATCAAGGCCGGAAACTGGGACACCGTGCTCGGCAACATCACCTACACGCCGAAGGGCGACATCACCCTCATCGACTACGTCGTGTACCGGCGGGACAAGGACGGCAACTACGCGGAGCTGCCGGCAAGCCAGTAATCGCATGCCGCTGCATCGGTCCTCCTCCCGGATCGTTACAGCGGCTGCCCGGGCGCGGCCGCGCCGGCTCACAGCGCCAACGACCTCTTCCAGCCCCGAGGTGTTGGCACTGTGGTGCCCGTCGCGTGAGGCAACCGGACCACCGTTTCAATGATGACCAGCAACCAACCGGAAAGCCCGATGATTCCGAATCGACGCAAATTCGTTCACACCGCCGTATCGCTTGCCGCCGCAGCGCTGCTGGCTTTCACCGCGCAACGAGCTGCTGCGGCGGACAAGGCCGGCTGCCGCGATTTCGATGGCATGATGCGCTTCCAGAATTCCGCGATCGCGCTGTGCGATTCCAGGAATTTCGCCGAGTACACGCTGCCGACCGGCAAGATCACCGGCTTCGACTCCCACACCAACGAGGCCGAGATCGAGGCGAAGCAAGATCTCGAGGGACGGCTCACGCAATTGCTGTACACGGTCCCGAAAGGCGCGTCCTCGGCGGAGGTGTTCCGCAGCTACAAGGACTATCTGCCGTCGGCCGGATATCGCGTGCTCTATGAGGCGAAGGGCCCTGCCTTCGGCGTGTCGCAGGGCAGCTTCTTTGAGAGCATGGGGCCGGGCGGCCAGATCGTGGGCTACAGCCCGGACCAGTCGCGTTATCTCGCCGCGGTAAAGGAAGACGGCGCAGCGAAGACCTACATCGCGCTTTACATCGTGGAGTACGACGACGGCTACAACCCGATGGTCACGGTTGAGAAAGGCCAGGTCGTGGTGCGGCTGGATGCAATTCAGACCGGTGAGCTGAAGAACGGCATGGTCCCGGTCTCGGCCACCGAAATCGCCAAGCGGCTGGATACATCAGGTCAGGTGATCCTGTCCGGCATCCTGTTCGATTTCAACAAGTCGCAGCTGAAGCCGGACTCGCGGCCCGCGCTCGACGAGATCGCTTCCTTCCTGAAGCAGGATCCCGCGCGCAAGGTCTATCTGGTCGGCCACACCGACAATGTCGGCGGATTCGATTCCAACATGCAGCTGTCGCAGGCGCGGGCCGACGCCGTGGCGGCCGATCTCGTCACGACCTACGGGATCAACGCAGCGCGGCTGAAGGGCCATGGCGCCGGTCCGCTCGCGCCGATCGCCAGCAATGTCACCGACGAGGGCCGCGCCAAGAACCGGCGCGTCGAGCTGATCCCGCAATAGGTTCTCGGTCAGGCAACGAGAGAGAAAGCAATGTCTCAGATGAGTGTGGCCAATGACGGCGGCCGAAGCGGCGAGGGTTCGGCCGGGTGGCAATCCCAGGGAGCCGCCCACTCATATCCGTTGCTGGTCCATGATCATGGTCTGGCAACCGCGTTCAGGCTGCTGGTCGAGACGCTGCCCTACGCGCTTGCGCGATGGGGCGTCCTGCTGGCGTTCGCGGTCGCGTGCGTTGTCTGGATCGGGATCGGCGTCGGGGGCGCGGTCTGGCTTGGTGCGCACGTCGCCACGATGTTCGGCGTCTGCTGGTTGCTTGGCGTTCTCCTCGCTGGCGGATGGATCTGGGGAGCCATCCTGCGCTATGTGCTGCACATGATTGCCTGCGGCCATGTTGCCGTGCTGACGGAGTTGATCACGCGAGGCCGCATTGGTGACGGCAATGAGGGGCAGTTCGCCTATGGCCGCCGGATTGTCATGGCCAGGTTCGGCGAGGTTGCGGCGCTGTTCGGAATCAGCGTGCTTGTTCGGAGTGTCCTAAGAGCCTTTCACAACGGACTGGATACGCTCGGCGAATGGCTGCCGACCCCAGGTGTCAGCACCATCGTCGGTCTGGTCAACACCATTCTGTCCGCGGCGACGCGCTATCTGGACAAGGTGGTGCTGTCCTATGACCTGGCGCGTGGCGGCGACGATCCCCGGCGAAATGTTCAGGACGGCCTGGTCTATTACTGCCAGAACGCCAAGCCGATCCTGACGACATCGATCTGGATGGTTGTCGTCGAGCGGAGCCTGAGCATCCTGCTGTGCCTGCTGCTGCTGGTCCCCGCCGGCTTTCTGACGATGGTGTTGCCGGAAGCGATCCGGGACTACGGCGTACTGGTCACCATTCTGGTCGCGGCGCTGCTGGCGATGACGTTGCGCTCAGCTTTCATCCAGCCGCTGTTCCTGATCTGCATCATGATCCGGTTTCATGCGCTGGTCCACGAGCAGCCGATCAACGCAACCTGGGTCGGCTATCTCGACGGTCTCACGGACAAGTTCAGGAAGATCACGCGCTGATGTGGTGGGTGAAACGAAGGCAGAGTGCATCTATGCAAGATACGTCCGGGTACGATCCGAACTACGTGATGGGCCGCTCCACCGCGGAGACCGACAGGCTCAAGCGGCAGTCGCAGCTCTACGATGCCTCCACATCGCAACTCCTCAAGGACGCCGGACTCTCTGATGGCATGAAGGTCCTCGACATCGGAAGCGGGGCAGGGAACGTGTCCTTCATTGCGGCAGGCCTGGTCGGCGAACGCGGCCGGGTCGTTGGCGTTGACAGCAATCCCGTCATCGTCGCGGAGGCCACGAGTGCTGCTCGCTTGCTGGGCCTCAGTCAGGTTTCATTCCGCGTCGGCGACATCAACGCGATGGAACTGGATCGGGATTTCGATGCGATCGTCGGCCGGCTCGTTCTGATCTATCTGCCGGATCCCTCGGCCATGGTTCGACAATTGCTCGACCACCTCAAGCCGGGTGGTATCGTGGCGTTTCAGGACCTCGACTGGGGCGACGGTCCAATCGCCGTTCCGCCGTCCCCGTTGCTGTCGCAGGCGTGGGGCTACGTGAAGGAGATGTTTCAGCGGGCGGGTCTGAACAATCGAATGGGATTGTCCCTGCACGGCGTTTTTGCCTCGGCCGGTCTTCGCGAGCCACGCATGAGCCTGTTTGCCCCGGCGGGTGGAGGCGCTGACTTCGACGGCTACGACTATATGGCGAGTGGATTGCGCAGCAATTTGCCTCACATCGTCAAGCTTGGCGTCGCAACCGAAGAGGACGTTGCCATCGACAGCTTTGCCGAGCGGCTGCGCGCGGAAGTCGTCGCATCAAAGGGCGTCTTTGCCCTTCCGACATTTGTCGGAGCCTGGTCGCGAAAGGCTTCTGTTTGAACGTGCGGTGACGAAGATCAAGAACCGGGTTGTGCGGAGCTCTCGACGCCGCGGCCGGGCGACGGCACCTCGTAGCCGCGCCAACGGCCGATCATCGCCAACGTCGCCAGCACGGGGCGGAGCAGCCATTGCGGGCCGGCGAGGCGGAACACATCTCGGTAGGTCGTCAAATAGATGCCCATCACGAGCAACGGCGGCATTCCATCGCGATTGACGCGTCCCTCGCGCTGCAGCCGGTCGAGCGCAGTGAACCACTCGTGGGTTCGCCCGGCAGGAATTGTCGTCCAAATGGCGCGCACGGGCTCGTCGCCCACGTTCCACATTTTGTGGGGCGTGCCGCGTGGGATCACGAATATGGCCCCGGGACCGAGCTCGCGTTCCTGTCCGTCGACGTCGACGCGAAGCCGTCCCGCCATGATCTCGAAGCGCTCGTCCTGCTCGGGATGCAGATGCACCGGCGGCGATCGTCCACCCCGAGTGTATACCGCTTCGACCACGAGCTGGCCGGGATTGTGCTCGCGGACCGTAACCGACTCATGCGGGGTGAGTTTAAGTGATTGAGATATCGTCATTCTTTTAGCTCTTCTAAGAGTAACTTGTGAAAAAGTAGCTTTGTAAAAAGTAATTCATTGAACGGGTTTATTGCGGTATTTGTGTGGCGCCATTCACTTCGTGGGAGTTCGTGCCGGTGCCGCGATGACCGACAAACACCAAGACCATTTGGATCAGTTGGTGTCGCAATGGCGTGTCGTCCGGCCGGACCTGGAGGATGTCGAAGCCATGGCGGTGGTGGCGCGCTTGCTGCACGTGGCGCGGCTGATCGGGGAACGCCTTGCCGCTCACGCGGCCGAACATCAGCTGAGCGTCGGCGAAGCCGATGTGCTGTTCACGCTGCGACGGGCCGGACCGCCGCATTTGCTCTCCCCCACGCAGATCGCGTCGTCGCTGCTGGTCGCAACCGGCACCATGACGACCCGCCTGGACGTCCTTGAGTCACGCGGCCTGTTGCGGAGGTTGCCCGATCCCGAGGACCGTCGCGGCTTGCGGATCGAGCTCACGGCGAGCGGGCTGCAACTGGTCGATGCGGTTGTCGGCGAGCACCTCGGACGCGAACGAGAGCTGCTCGCCGTTTTGAACCCGCGGGAGCGGCAGCAGCTGGTGCAGGCAACGCGAAAGTTGCTCGCCCATCTCGAGGCGCCGGCAGCCGGATAGATCAGAGACGTCGGCTGGTACTCTTGCGATCAGGCCGGCTTGGCCCAGTTCTGGTACATCGCGAGCAGGGCGACGATGTCCTGGCCGCGAAATCCTTCGGCCAGTGCGAGCGCATAGAGTTCGCGGGTCGTCGACGCCGAGGGTGTCGGCATGTGGGTCACGCGCCCGAGCTCGATCCCGAGCGCCAGATCCTTCTCGCCGAGCTCCATCTTGAATCCCGGCGCGAAGTCACCCTTGAGCGCGTTCGGAAAGCGCTTGGTGAAATGATGGGAACGTCCGCCGCTAACCGACAATACGTCGTACAGTTTGTCCGGCTCGACGCCTGCGGCCACGCCGAGCGCAAATGCTTCGGCGGCGACCAGCACGTTGCCCATCGACATCATGTTGTTGACGATCTTGACGACCTTCGCCGTGCCGACCGGGCCGGTGTATTTCCAGTCGGCGCCGAGCAGCTTGAGCACAGGTTCGGCGCGCGCCACGTCGGTCTGCTCGCCGCCGACGATCAGGACCAGTCTGCCGGCGCGGGCTTCGTTGGGGCTGCCGCTAACCGGGCAATCGACCACGGCAATGCCGCGCGCGGCAGCGGCAGCGCCGACCTGCCGCATCGTCTGGGGGTCGATGGTGCTCAGTTCGATGCACAAAGTGCCCGGGGCCGCGTGTGCCACAATGCCGTCGGCGCCGAGCCAGGCTTCGTTCACCGCCTTTGGATCAGGCAGGCTGGTCAACACCAGCGTCCGCCCGGCGAGGGCCTCCGCGATGCTCGACGTCATCTGAAAGCCGTCCTTGGTCAGGCGGGCACGCTGCTCGACGCTGACATCGAAGCCAGTGACGTCGAGGCCGGACTCCCTGAGGCGTCCCGCCATCCCTGATCCCATCTGCCCCATTCCGATGACCGCGACCTTCTCCGACATGCGCACTTCCCTGAATGATTGTGTTGCCGATTATGTTGAGTTGCCATCTGGCACGATCCCGTCGTGCGCAGCCAGTCCCGGGATGCAGGGGCGGCCGCGGTCACCGCATGAGACCCGCGATATCATTTTTGGCGCGCGGACAGGGGCCCTTGGGCGGCCCTTGGCATCGGAATGGAAAAGGCTTTAGTCTCTCCACAAGCAAGAAGAATTGCGGACGAGGCGCCAGGCGATGAATCAACAGCAATCCTCCGATCGAGCAACTCCGGCCCTGCCACGTCGCAGGCTGGGACGAACCGGGCTCGATGTCTCCGTCCTCGGCTTCGGAACCGCGCCGCTCGGCGACCTGTTCGGGTTGCTGGACGACGCCACCGCGATATCTGCGGCGGAGCGGGCGTTTGCGCTCGGCGTCAACCTGCTGGATTCGTCGCCGCTCTATGGGCATGGCCTCGCCGAGCACCGCTCCGGCACCGCGCTTCGCCGCCTGCCGCGCGACGAGATTGTCGTCTGCACCAAGGTCGGGCGCTGGATGGATCCGTTCCACGAACGCGGCTCCGGCTCGAATTTCGTCGGCGGGGCACCGCACCGCGCGGTGGTCGATTATTCCTATGACGGCACGATGCGTTCGGTGGAGCAGTCGCTGCTGCGGCTGGGCACCGACCGGATCGAGCTCTTGCTGATCCACGACGTCGACATCTGGACCCATGGCGCAGATGCGATCGAGGCGCGGTTTCGCGAGGCGATGGACGGAGCTTATGTCGCGCTCGACAAACTCCGCTCCGAGCGCGTCGTCAAGGGTATCGGGATCGGTGTCAACGAGGCCGAGATGTGCGTGCGCTTCGCCAAGGCCGGAACGTTCGACACCATGCTGCTCGCCGGGCGCTATTCGCTGCTGGAGCAGCCAGCGCTGGCCGAGTTCCTGCCGCTCGCGCAACAACAGAACATCGGGATGATGCTGGGCGGCGTGTTCAATTCCGGCATCCTGGCGACCGGCGCCGTCGCTGGCGCCAAATACAATTACAAGGATGCGCCGCCTGACATCATGCAGAAGGTGGCGCAGATCGAGCGCGTCTGCCGTGCGCATGACGTGGCGTTACCGACCGCCGCGCTGCATTTCGCGCTGGGCCATCCGGCGGTCGGAAGCCTCGTGCTGGGTGCGCAGACGCCGCAGGAGGTCGAACGCAACGTCACTGCGCTGTCGTCGCCGGTGCCGTCAGCGCTCTGGCGCGACCTCAAGGCTGAGCGGCTGCTCGACGCGGATGCGCCGGTGCCGGCGTGATGCGGATCGATTCGCATCATCACGTCTGGACGGTGGCGCGCGGCGACTATGGTTGGCTGACGCCGGATCTCGTGCCGCTCTACCGCGACTTCGGCCTCGCCGACCTGATGCCGCATCTCGCTGCCGCCGGAATCGAGGGGACGATCCTGGTGCAGGCGGCGGCGACCGAAGCGGAGACGGCGTTCATGCTCGATATCGCCGAGCGTGCCGAGATCGTCTGCGGTGTGGTCGGCTGGATCGATTTCGATGCCGCCGATGCCGTGGCGCGGATCGACGCGATCGCGGCGCGCGAGCTTGTCGTGGGCCTCCGGCCGATGGTGCAGGATATCGCCGATGACGACTGGCTGCTGCGCCCGGCGCTAGCCGAGCAGTGTGATGCCATGGCGCAGCATCGCCTGGTGTTCGACGCGCTGACGCTGCCGCGACATTTGCCGAGGCTTGTCCAGGTGGTCGACCGCAATCCCGGCCTGCAATTCGTGCTCGACCATTTCAGCAAGCCGCATCTCGCGACCGGCGAGATCGCGGAATGGAAAAAGGATATCGCCAGCCTCGCCGCGCGGCCCAACATCGTCTGCAAACTGTCGGGCCTGGTGACAGAGGCCGCGCCCGACTGGCAGGTCGGCGACTTGCGAGACGCGGTTGATCATGTGATTGCGCAGTTCGGGCCGCAGCGCATGCTGTGGGGCAGCGACTGGCCGGTGGTCAATCTCGCCGGCGGCTATGCCAAATGGTTCGCGGCCAGCGAGACCTTGCTGGCGGGCCTCGGAAAGGACGAAAAGGAAGCAATTTACGGCGGCAACGCGGCGCGCATCTATTTGTCAAGTCGCGGAAGGCATCCGTCCTGCAGATAGCGCCTGCGGGACGCCAAATTTGATCCACAGCGCGCCTTGATGAATCATTCCGGGATGGTCCATAAGCGACCTCCGCACAGCCGAAGGTCCGGCGGCGCGACTGTTGAAAGAGACGAGCGTGGCAAAGATCCATCAGAAGATTGCGCAGGAGCTGGGGGTTCGCGACGAGCAGGTCGAGGCGACGGTGACGCTGCTCGACGGCGGCGCGACCGTCCCGTTCATCGCGCGATACCGCAAGGAATTGACCGGCGCGCTCGATGACGCGCAACTGCGTACGCTGGAAGAGCGGCTGACTTATTTGCGTGAGCTCGAGTTACGCCGCACCGCCATCCTCGATTCGATCCGCGAGCAGGGCAAGCTCGACGCCGTGCTCGAAGCCCAGATCATGGCCGCCGACAGCAAGGGCCGCCTCGAAGACATCTATCTGCCGTACAAGCCGAAGCGCCGCACCAAGGCGGAAATCGCCAAGGAGGCTGGCCTCGAGCCGCTGGCAGAGATGCTGCTGACCCAGCCCGCGAACGATCCGAAGCTGGTCGCCGCCCCCTTCGTCAATGCCGAGAAAGAAGTCGCCGATGTAGCCGCCGCGCTCGATGGCGCGCGCGCGATCCTGGTCGAGCGCTTCGCCGAGGACGCCGATTTGATCGGCGCGCTGCGCGAGGAGATGTGGTCGAACGGCGTGATCATTTCCACGGTGCGCAAGGGCAAGAAGACCGAGGGCGAGAAGTTCAAGGACTATTTCGATTTCAGCCAGGGGCTGCCGAAACTTCCCTCACACCGCATCCTGGCGCTGTTCCGTGGCGAGAAGGAAGAGATTCTAGACCTCACGATCAAGCCGGAGGCGCAGGAGCCGGTGGCCGGTGTGCCGGGCGCCTATGAACTGCGGATCATGAACCGCTTTGCGGTCTCCGACCAGGGACGCAAGGGCGACAAGTGGCTGATGGAGACGGTGCGCTGGGCCTGGCGCACCAAAATCCAGATCCATCTCAACATCGACCTGCGGATGCGGCTGTGGACCGCGGCCGAGACCGAAGCGGTGCGCGTGTTCGCCTCGAACCTGCGCGACCTGCTGCTGGCGGCACCGGCCGGCGCGCGCGCCACCATGGGGCTCGATCCCGGCTTCCGTACCGGCGTCAAGGTCGCCGTGGTCGACGCGACCGGCAAGGTGCTGGCGCACACAGCGGTGTTTCCGCACGAGCCGCAACGGCGCTGGGACGAAGCGCTGGCGATGCTCGGCAAGCTCGCGGTCGAGCATCGGGTCGAGCTGATCGCGATCGGCAATGGCACCGCCTCGCGCGAGACCGACAAGCTCGCGACCGAACTGGTGCAGCGGCTGCCCCATTTGAAGATGACCAAGATCGTGGTCTCCGAGGCCGGCGCGTCGGTCTATTCGGCCTCGGCGTTTGCGTCGGAGGAGTTGCCGGAACTCGACGTCACCATCCGCGGTGCGGTGTCGATCGCGCGCCGCCTGCAGGATCCTCTGGCCGAGCTGGTGAAGATCGATCCCAAGGCGATCGGCGTCGGCCAGTACCAGCACGACCTTGGCGAGGCCAAGCTGGCGCGTTCGCTCGATACCGTGGTCGAGGACTGCGTCAACGCGGTCGGCGTCGATGCCAACACCGCCTCGGTGCCGCTGCTGGCGCGGGTGTCGGGCATCGGGCAGGGGCTCGCGCAAAGCATCGTGCAGCATCGCGACACAAATGGGCCGTTCAAGTCGCGCAAGGCGCTGAAGGAGGTGCCGCGGTTAGGTCCCAAGGCATTCGAGCAATGCGCCGGCTTCCTGCGCATCACCAATGGCGAGGACCCGCTCGATACCTCAGGCGTGCATCCGGAAGCCTATCCGGTGGTGCGCCGCATCCTCGAGGCGACCAAGAGCGACATCAAGGCGCTGATCGGCAATTCCGATGTGGTGCGCCAGCTCAAGCCGCAAAGCTTCGTCGACGAAACCTTTGGTCTGCCGACCGTCACCGACATCCTGCGCGAGTTGGAAAAGCCAGGTCGCGACCCGCGCCCGGCGTTCAGGGCCGCGGTGTTCAAGGAGGGCGTCGAGGAGGTCAAGGATCTGAAGAAGGGCATGATCCTCGAGGGCACCGTGACCAACGTCGCCGCGTTCGGCGCCTTCGTCGACATCGGCGTGCACCAGGATGGTCTCGTGCACATCTCCGCGATGTCGAAGACCTTCATCAAGGACCCGCGCGAGGTGGTGAAGCCGGGCGACATCGTCAAGGTGAAGGTGCTCGACGTCGAGGTCGCGCGCAAACGCATCGCGCTGACGCTGCGCCTCGACGACGAGGTCGGAGCGAAGAAGGACGCGGCGCCACCGTCGCGCGACAATTCGCGCGGTTCGGCCAAGATGTCGTCATCCGCTCCGCGTAAACCGACTGAGCAGTCCAGCGGCGGCGCACTCGCCGAAGCGCTCCGCCGCGCCGCCGAGAAGAACGGCCGCGGCAAGCCGACGTAGGCAGGCGTCGTAGATATCGTAGGGTGGGCAAAGGCGCAGAGCGCCGTGCCCACCATCACGCGCCTGCTCGCGATGGCGGGCACACTTCGCTTTGCCCACCCTACGGACTCTCCTCACGTCATTGCGAGCCACCGGGTCGCGCGAATGCGCGCCCGATGACAGGCTCCGCGAACCAATCATGCTTCCGCATATGCGGAACGATGGATTGCTTCGTCGCTTCGCTCCTCGCAATGACGCCGCAGCATCAATGTCGCGTGATGCCGATCCGGGAAAACGTATCAGGATCAACGATCCTTCACCCAATCTAAATCCGGTGTCAGAATCTGGCGCATTTGTCAGTTGAACGCAGCCTCTGCCTTGCGTCTGCTGATCCGCGTCTGCTGCGGCAAAGCCGCGGTTCAGTGACGGAGGATCAATCGATGACAAACAAATTCTTCACCTGTCTCTTGGCGGCGATGATCGGCGCCGGCGTCGCGCTTTCACCGGCGGCCTTCGCCAGAGGCGGCGGTGGTGGCGGGCATGGTGGCGGCGGCGGTGGACATGGCGGCGGCTTTGGCGGCGGCATGCATGCTGGTGGCTTTGGTGGCGGGATGCGTGGCGGCGGCGGGATGGCCTTTGCCGCCGTCGGTGGCGGCGGACATTTCGGTGCCGCGCATGTCGGTGGTCCGCGTTTCGCGGGCGCACCGGCCTTCGGACAGCGCTTTGCCGGCGCCGGATTCCACGGCCCGCATGGCTTGCACCATCACGGCTTCTTCCGCCACCACCGCTTCTTTGCCTCCGGCGGCGCGTACTACGACGGCTATTACGACGGTTGCTGGCGCCGGACAGCGACGCCCTACGGATGGCAGTGGATCAACGCGTGCGGGGATGGTTGGTATTAACGCCGCACCGTTGTCGCGGTCGCCGCCAGGCGTTTCCATCCAGCCCCGGAATGGGATAGTCTGGTGGCGGCCGTCGGGGTGTTCGGAGAGTTCAAGATGATAACCGGAGCCCACCGCCGCATTCTGGTCGTCGAGGATGATCCGGAAACTGCCGGCCAACTCGTCGAACAGCTCACCACCAGCGGCTATGACGTCGATCTGGCATCAAACGGCCGCGAGGCGCTGAGCCACGGCGCGGCGCGCGATTATGCCGTGATCACGATCGATCGCATGCTGCCTGATATCGACGGCATCGCCGTGATGCGCCAGATGCGCGACGACGGCATCGCGGTGCCGTTCCTGATCATCAGCGCACTCGGCGAGGTCGATGATCGGGTGCGGGGCTTGCGCGCCGGCGGTGACGACTATCTGGTCAAGCCATTCTCCTTCGTCGAGTTGCTGGCGCGCCTGGAGGCGCTGGGCCGGCGCAGCGAGACCGTCGCCAAGGAGACCATTTTGCGGGTCGGCGATCTCGCGGTCGATCTGATCGCGCGGACGGCGAGCCGCGGCAGCCGGAAGATTCCGCTGCTGCCGAAGGAGTTCCAGCTGCTCGAATATCTCGCGCGCAACGAAGGCCGCGTGGTGTCGCGCGCGATGTTGCTGCAGCACGTCTGGGATCTGCATTTCGATCCCTCGACGAACATCATCGATGTCTATGTCGGCCGCGTGCGCCGCAAGGTCGACGACCAGCAAGCATATCCGCTGATCCATACCATCCGCGGCATCGGGTACTGCCTCCGTGCTCCTGGCTAAGACCCTCAGATCATCGACGTTCCGCCTGGCGCTGATCGCCATCGGCACCTTCGGCCTGATCGCCTCGGCGATCTTCGCCTATGTCTACTGGTCGACGGCCTCCTATGTGCGCAGCCGTGCCGATCGCACGATCATGGCCGAGCAGGCGGGCCTGCGTGACGTTTACACGCGGTCCGGACGCGACGCACTGATCGCGCTGATCGGGCAGCGCGTCGCGGACAAGGGCTTTGCCGATCATGTTTACCTGCTGGTCGGGTCCGGACCTGTGGCGCTCGCCGGAAATCTCACACGGTGGCCGGACGGCGCCGCGGAGCAGGGATGGAGCGAGTTCCGCTCGCCGGTGCCGTCATCAGTCCCGGCCAACCCGCTGGTGCGTGGTGTGACCGAGACGTTGGCGCGCGGCGACCGGTTGCTGGTCGGCAGCGACATCAGCGATCTCGATGGCTTCACCGCGCGGATCAGGGCGGCGGCGATCGCGGTTATCGTGCTGATCTTCATGCTCGCGGCCGGCGCGAGCATCGGGGTGACGCGGCGTACGGTCGGCCGGATCGAATCCATCAATGCGACCAGCCGCGCCATCATGCTGTCCGGCCTCGACCAGCGCATCCCGCTCCGCGGCAGTCGTGACGAATGGGATCGTGTCGCCGAGAATCTCAATTTGATGCTGGACCGCATTCAGACCCTGATGGGGGATGTGAAACAGGTCGGCGACAACATCGCGCACGACCTGCGCACGCCGCTGACCCGCATGCGCGGGCGGCTGGAGAAGGCCTATCACGGTCCGCGCAACGGCGATAACGACGCGGCGCTGATCGGCGATACCATTGCCGATCTCGATACGGTGCTCGGCATGTTCGCATCGATCACGCGGATTTCCGCCATCGAGACCCACGCCCGCAAGGACGCGTTTCACACCGTCAACCTCGTCGAGATTGCAAGCGAGGTGGTCGAGCTCTACGACGCCGCGGCCGAGCAGGATGCGACCCGCCTCGGTCTCGCCGGCGATCCCGAGGTGCTGATGACCGGCGATCGCGATCTGCTGTTCGACGCGATCGGCAATCTCGTCGACAATGCCATCAAGCACGGCCGCGCCGGGGGACGCGTGACCGTGACCTGCGACAACGGCGAGGGTGGCGCGGTGATCGCGGTTGCCGATGACGGTCCCGGCATTGCCGCCGACCAGCACGACCACGTCTTCAAGCGCTTCTATCGGCTTGAGCGAAGCCGCTACACGCCGGGAAATGGCCTCGGCCTCAGCCTCGTTGCCGCGGTTGCGAGCCTGCATGGCGCGCGGATCGAGCTGCACGACAACGCGCCAGGACTGCTGGTCAGACTCTGCTTTCCCGGACATTGATTCAAAAGGTGAACAGAATGGACGTGTACCAGGAGTAGCGATCAGTCTCATTCGTATTCTCGACGCCCCGCCTGACGTAACCCAGCAGATGATAGTTGTCGTCCAGATCGTACCGCCAGCCGACGCCGAAGCTGGTCGTCGCCGGTGTGCCGTGTGCATCGGCAGTCTGATGAAAAAGTTCGGCGCCAAGCAGAAGCTTGGGCAGGACCTGATAGGTGACGACCGCACCCAGTTCGCAAAAATCCGCGGCGCGGATGTCGCTGAAGACGCATCCGCCGCCGCCGAACGCAGACCATCCGCCGCCCCAGTCCTTCTGAACCCACACCGGCAGCAATACGGACGCATGGTTGTCGCCGATTGCGGTCGAGCCGCTGGGCAGGAAGACGCGCGGGAAGATGCTGACGTCGAGGCCGAACGCATCCTGATGCAGAAAGCGGTATTTGGCCGCGAGTTCGACATTGCTCATGCCGATATTGGTGCCGCCGCCGGCGATGTGCTCAAAGCCCGCGGGCAGGGTGGCCGTGAGTTGCAGGTCGGGCGCTGCACCATAATTGAAATCGATGCCGCTCTCACCGGCCGTGCCGCTGTGCGTCGTTGTTCCGGTGTTGAAAGTGTAGATCTCGAAATGACCGGTGTCGGTCGGTTCGGGATCGTCGGACACGTAGGGCGGCCCGGCGGCGGCCGGCTGCGAAAGCACCAGGCCAAGGCTCGTCAGCAAGCCGATCCAGTTCGCGCGGCCACGCGACGTCAGCCGCCGAAGCCGCTTGCACTTACGCGGCACCAGAAACCTCGTTTGGCCGATCGGCCGCAAGCGGCAGACGAACCGTCACGCGCAGCCCGGAGCGATCAGGTTCGGTAATGTTTTCCAGCGCGATCTCGCCTGCGAGCCCCTCCACGACGCGCTTCACGATCGACAGGCCGAGACCGCTTCCGTCTCCCTCCGGGCTGGAGCCACGAAAGAACGGCTCGAAGATCCGCTCCAGGTCCGGGGATGCGATGCCGGGGCCGGTGTCCTCGATCTGCAGGATCGCCGCCTCATCCTGCCTGTAGATACCGATGTCGATGCGTCCCGCGCGCGGCGTCAGGCGCAGCGCGTTGTCGAGCAGATTGCGCACCATCGTCGCGAGCATCACTGGTTCGCCCCGTACCATGAGGGGCTCGACAAGCTGGAAACCGAGATCGATCCCACGATCAAGCGCCTGCGGCAGCAGGTCGGCGACGACTTGCTTGACGGCACTGTCGAGCGCGATCAACGGCATCTCGCCTCGCTCGGCCGGCGCCGCCTCATACCGTGCCAGCGCAAGCAATTGCTCAAGCAGATGCTTGGTGCGCTGCATGCCCTGCTTGAGCGCGGCAACGCGGCCGCGTGCTTCCTCGGGAAGATCGACCGATCCGAGGTTCTCCGCCTGCAGGCTGAGTGCGGTGATCGGCGTCCGCAATTCATGGGCGGCATCGGCGACGAACCGCCGCTGCTGATCCACCAGCAGGCCTACTCGCACCAATAGTCCGTTGATGGAGTGGATGAAGGGGTGCAGCTCGCTCGGTGTGCCGGCCTGCGGCAGCGGAGTGAGGTCGTCGGCGCGCCTTGCGTCGAGATTGCCGGCCAGCCGGACCATCGGCCGCAGGGAGTGCGCGACCACGATCGCCGTGACCAGCATCAGGCAGGGAATCAGCGCGGAAATCGGCAGCAGCGTGCGGAACGCCATCTCGCGTGCCGTATCATCGCGAACCGCGGTCGGCTGCGCGACGGCGAACCGGCTGCCGTCCGGTCGCGTCCGCAACAGCAGACGGATCGGCTGCCCCTTTCGCATGACGACCTGCAGGCCGTCCTTCAGGCCGAACAGTTGACGGTCGTCGGCCGGGCCACGCGGTGTCGCTCCGAGCTCGATCAGCCAGACGTCAGTGTCCTCTTCAACGCCCAACAGAGGCTGGCCGGAGGAAAAGCTGCCATTCTGGGCCAGGCTCGCCAGCTGGATCAGGACCGAGTCCTGTAGCTCCGCGGCCTCGCGGAACGCCCAGCGGTAGACCAACAGGCCGCCGGTGGCGCCGGTCAGGATGATGATTGCGGTCAGCCCGAGGAACAAGCGGCCGCGCAGTGACCTGATCATGACGTGCGATCCACCATCCAGCCGACCCCGCGTACGTTGCGGATCGCGGTCGCTCCGAGCTTCTTGCGGATGGTGTGGATCAGGAACTCGATCGCGTTGCTCTCGACCTCCTCGTTCCAACCATAGATCTGCCGCTCGAGCTCGCTGCGCGCCAGGATCGTTCCGGGCCGCGCCAACAGCGCCTGCAGCAGCGCGAACTCGCGCGCGGTGAGAAGCGCGCTCTCGCCTGCAAAAGACGCCTCGCGCGTCGCCGGGTCGAGACTGAGCTTTCCATTGTGCAGAAGCGGGGCGGCGCCGCTGCCATCGCGCCTGAGCACGGCGCGCATTCGCGCCAGCAATTCGCGGATCTCGAAGGGCTTGACCAGATAGTCATCGGCACCGAGATCGAGCCCCTCGATCCGGTCGTCGATGCTGTCGCGCGCGGTCACGATGATGACGGGCAGCCTGCGGTCAAGCGCACGCAGCCGCCGCAGCACCTCACGGCCGTCGGCCTTCGGCAGCCCGAGATCGAGCAGCGCAAGCTCATACGCTTCGCTTTCCGCCGTATCGATGGCGGTCTTGCCGTCGGTCACCCAGTCGACCGCGTAGGCTGCGTCCTTCAGCGCCTGTTGCACGGCCGCGCCGATCATCCTGTCATCTTCGATCAGCAGAACGCGCATCCCTGGATCCTCATCCGCGGCCGGAACCGGGCCGCCCAACCCTTATGCGCCAGACTTAGCGCAGACTTAGGGCGACGTCGCGGACCAGTCTAAGTCGCGCCTAAGTCGGCTATGGCCATGATCTCGGCGTCGCTTGGGAACATCTGACTGTCAGGAGAACGCCGTGTCCACGACGTCACCCGTCCGCTCATCGCCGATGCTGAACAAGGTTCCGGAGGTCACCCTGATCTTCTGGGCCATCAAGGTGCTCTCAACGACGGTCGGCGAGACCGGTGCCGATTATCTCGCGGTCCATGTCGGTCTCGGGGCAAACCTGACGACGGCGTGCATGGCGTCCCTGCTGCTTGCCGCACTGGCCTTGCAGCTGCGCACCCGGGGCTACACTCCCTGGATTTACTGGCTGACGGTGGTCCTGGTCAGCACCGTCGGCACCCAAATCACCGATCTCCTGACCGATAGGCTGGAGATCAGCCTTTACGTCAGCACGGCCGTGTTTGCCTGCACATTGGCCGCAACGTTCACGATCTGGTTCGCGGTCGAGCGCACGCTGTCGATCCGCACCATCGTAACCACGCGGCGTGAGCTGTTCTACTGGGCCGCCGTCCTTGTGACCTTTGCGCTTGGTACGGCCGCGGGAGACCTGGCAACCGAAGCGCTCGGCCTCGGCTTTGCGCTCGGCCTCGTCGTGTTCGGCGTCCTGATCGCCTTTGTCGCGGTCTTCCATACGCTTGGCGCCAATCCGGTCCTCACCTTCTGGCTGGCCTATATTCTCACCCGGCCGCTTGGCGCGTCGCTCGGCGATCTGTTGTCGCAATCGCAAAATTACGGCGGGGTCGGCCTCGGCACCATCAATACCAGCCTTGCCTTCCTGACCATGATCATCGCGCTCGTCGCGTGGGTGACCTTCGAGGGCGATCGCAGCGAAGGCGCTGATCCTGCGCAGTGATGTCTGCTTCCAACCGTTTTTGACCAGATACCCGGCGATGCCGCGGGCCGCTATGAGGAGAGTGAACATGAAACGACTGATCCTGGCGTCCACCATCGGCGTGCTGAGCCTCATGTCGGGCGAACCGCACCGGCAAGCGGACGGCCGCGTCTCGGTCATGCCGTCAGCCGAAGCCGCAATGTCCTCGAAGCTCGGCGACCTCTCGCCGTTCCGCGCCATCGTGGTCGACGTCGCCGGGTTGATCGACAAGGGCGATCTGGCCGGCGCCAAAACCAGGATCAAGGATCTCGAGGTGCAGTGGGACGACGCCGAAGCCGGCCTGAAGCCGCGCGCGGCCGCCGACTGGCACACGGTCGACAAGGCGATCGACCGTGCGCTCGAAGCGCTGCGTGCGGCAACGCCGGACGCCGTCACATGCAAGCAGGCTGTCAGCGCGCTTTTGTCGGTGATGGAGCCCGCCGGAAAGTCCTGACGCAATCTCGCCCGTTCCCCGCAACAACATGATGCGATGCCATGACCGCTTTCAAATCCCACGATCTGCGTGACACTTTGACCAAGGTGCCCGAAGTCACCCTCGTCTTCTGGATCATCAAGATCGCCGCCACCACGCTCGGAGAAACCGGCGGGGACACCGTGACGATGACCTTGGATTGGGGCTACCTGACCGGAACGGCGATTTTCCTTGCCGCACTCATCGTCCTGGTTGTGGCGCAGATTCTTGCGAGGCGCTTCCACCCGTTGCTGTATTGGCTGACGGTCGTTGCCTCGACGACGTTTGGCACGACGATGGCGGATTTTGCCGACCGTTCCTTGGGGATCGGCTATACCGGAGGTTCGTCGCTGCTGCTTGCGCTGCTGCTGGTGACGCTGGTTCTCTGGTATCTTGTCGAGGGGTCGATTGCGGTGGAGACCGTGACCCGGCCGAGGGTCGAGGCCTTCTATTGGGCCGCCATCACCTTCTCCCAGACCCTGGGAACAGCGCTGGGAGATTGGGCGGCGGACACGACGGGCCTTGGCTACGAAGGCGGCGCGCTGGTGTTTGCGGCCGGACTGGCCATCCTCGCCGCGGCCTATGTCTGGACCAACATCTCGCGGGTGACCTTGTTCTGGGCCGCTTTCATCCTAACCCGACCGCTTGGCGCGACCGTCGGTGATTTCCTCGACAAGCCGGTCGACCATGGCGGGCTGGCGCTCAGCCGCCCGATTGCCTCGGCTGTCATCGCGGCCTTCATCCTCGGCTGCATCCTGCTGCTGCCGCAGCGTGCAGGACGGCATCCCGGCGAAACCCAGCCAACCGCCACAAGCTAGAAAGCTGCTCAGCCAACTGGGTCATCAGGCCCAAAAGCGGGCCGGCCTTTGCCCCGACAACGCCGCTTGCGATTGCTATAGTGCGGCGCATGTTGTTGTGATCCAGCAAGGTAGAGACCGATGGCGAGAGAATTGGAAGGCAAGGTTGCCGCAGTGACCGGGGCTGCGTCGGGCATCGGATTGGCGAGCGCCGAGGCGATGTTGGCGGCAGGCGCGCGCGTCGTGATGGTCGACCGCGACGAGAGAGCCTTGAAGGCGCTCTGCAGCAAACACGGCGACGCTGTGATCCCGCTGGTGATCGACCTGCTCGACCCCAAGGACTGCGCGACGCTGTTGCCGAGGGTGCTGGAGACGGCCGGCCAGCTCGACATCCTGCATGCCAATGCAGGGACCTATGTCGGCGGCGACCTCATCGATGCCGATACCGGGGCAATCGACCGGATGCTGAACCTCAATGTCAACGTCGTGATGAAAAATGTGCACGACGTGCTGCCTCACATGATCGCGCGCCGGACCGGCGATATCATCGTCACGAGTTCGCTGGCGGCGCATTTTCCGACGCCATGGGAGCCGGTTTATGCGTCGTCCAAATGGGCGATCAACTGCTTCGTCCAGACGGTGCGACGCCAGGTCTTCAAGCACGGCATTCGCGTCGGCTCGATCTCGCCGGGACCGGTCATCAGTGCGCTGCTCGCGGACTGGCCGCCCGAGAAGCTGCAGGAGGCCAGGGAGCAGGGAAGTCTGCTGGAGGCCAGCGAAGTGGCCGAGGTGGTGATGTTCATGCTGACCCGGGCCCGCGGTATGACCATTCGCGACGTCGTCATGCTGCCCACGAATTTCGATCTTTAAAGAGACGCCGCTAACCAAGGAGGCCAGAGGCACTCGCGCTACGGAGCTTGCGGCTTGTAACGAAGCGCAGCGATGAACGCAGCCAGTGCGGGCGGCGTTTGCCGCCGACTGGGGTGATAGAGATAGTAGCCCGGAAAGGTCGGACACCACCTCTCCAGAATTCGCTTAAGCCGCCCGGCCTTGATATCGGCTAACACCTCGTCCTCGTAGACATACGCGATGCCTTGGCCCGCCAGGGCGGCTTCCCGGATCAGGTCGGCGTTGTTGATCATGAGCGGGCCTTCGACGCGAACCTGGAACGGCCGCCCCTTGTCCTCAAAGTCCCAGGCGTAAAGTCCGCCCGATCTGATGTGCCGGTAGTTGATGCAGCGATGGCCCGAGAGTTCGCGGGGCGTTCGGGGCACCGGATGATGCGCGAAATACGACGGCGCGCCGACGACGGCCATTCGGATATCCGGTCCGATGCGGACCGCGATCATATCCTTTTCGACGATGTCGCCGAAGCGGATACCGGCGTCGATGCGTTCGGCGACGATGTCGGTCAGATTGTCGTCGACGATCATATCCACCCGGATGTCGGGATGCGACGCCAAGAAGCGCGGCAAGACAGGCATCACGACCGTCGAGACCGCATGCTTGGTCGCAGTGAGGCGGACAACACCGGACGGTCTCCCGCGCAGAGCGCCGACCGCATCCACCCCGGAGGAGATGTCCTCCAGTGCAGGGCGTAACGAACGAAGTAACGTCTCGCCGGCTTCGGTGGTCGACACCGAGCGCGTGGTCCGCGACAGCAACCGCACGCCGAGCCGTTCCTCCAGAGATTTCATGGCGTGGCTCAAAGCAGATTGGGACATGCCGAGTTCGGCAGCCGCGCGGGTAAAGCTGCTTTGCTCCGCGACGACGGCAAAAGCTGCGAGGTCGTACAGATCGTCTCGTTTCATTTATGCACCGTGCACATAAGCCCAAGCGAATTATAGCGGCTAATCGAAAGCAGCCGCCAGCCCTATCTGTTTCGCAGAGGCCGAAATGGACCGATCGATGATGGGCTGTGGCCGTATGAATAAATTGCAGATGCAGCAGGTTGACCGAACGATCTAACGGCTGCCCTTCAACACCGAGAGCTGGAGTTAAACATGAGCAAGGTCTGGTTCATCACAGGCGCAGGCAGCGGCATCGGCGCTGCGACTGCCAGGGCGGCACTGAAAGCAGGCAATCGGGTGGTCGCGACTGGCCGCAGTCTCGACAAGGTCCGCAATGCCCTGCGCGATGTCGCAGGCGAGAACCTTGCGTTCGCCCAGTTGGACGTCACCAATGAGGCGCAGGCGAAAGCGGCAATTGAGGCGGCGATCGCTGCGTTCGGGCGCATCGACGTTCTTGTCAACAATGCCGGCTACAGCCTGCTCGGCAATTTCGAGGAGTTGAGCTCCGCCGAAATCGAGCAGCTCATCTCGACCAATTTCTACGGGGTGATGCACATGATGCGCGCGGTGCTTCCGGTGATGCGGAAGCAGCGGTCGGGCCGGATCATCAACATCAGCTCCCTTGCGGGTATCGTCGGGTTCAAGCATTGCGGGGCCTATAGCGCCACAAAATTTGCCGTCGAAGGCCTGTCGGCGTCGGTGGCCCACGAGGTGGAGCCGTTCGGGATCAAGATCGTGACGGTCGAACCCGGCTTCTTCCGGACGGACCTTCTCGATGCTCACAACGCCAAATATGCCGGCAGCACGATCGAGGATTATGCCGCGGAAGGCACCGCGGAAAACATGTGGTCGGGCTATCACGGCGCCCAGCAGGGTGATCCCGCCAAGCTCGGCGACGTCTTGGTCAAGATCGCTGGGATGGACAATCCGCCGAAGCAGTTCGTGGCCGGCAGCGACGCGCTTGCAGTGGTCAAGCCGGCCCTCGAGATACGCCTTGAGGAACTGCTGACATACGAGGCTCTGTCCAAGTCGACAGACGGCTCTTTCTGAAGTCAGAGTCAAAGTAGGCGGTGGCGTTTTGAGTTCAAACATCAAGGGCGATGCGGACGCGGCCCCTGCGACAAATCAACCCGACGGGCAACTCAGCCAAAACCTATCAAGCCCTCGCGCAAAAAAGCTTCTGATTTCCAGAAGCAAAACTCAATGATATAGATTTGCCTGTCCCACCCGATCGAGGGGCGAGCGCACGTCACGAACGCGCGGTGGGATGCGGTGGACGCCGATTGCGCAACAGACGGGTGCGCATGAGGCGGACGGCGAAGTCGTGCAGGCCTGACGCCCTAGTGGCAGGTGTCCTATCAGCAAGAGGCTACGCCCCTTGCTGATGGCGGTGACAAGCAAGTCTGGTCTCGCCGGGGAGCACGTATAAGCCGTAACCCATCGCGCAGGGAAAGCCGGAGTTCCCGGTTACACCTGTGGTCCTACCCCGGTGCTTTCTGTTGCACCGGGCCCATGGGTGCAATCGGCACCCGGCTTTCCCTGCGCCCTGTTCAAGAGAGGGCGAAGCGAGAAGCAAAACTCGGGCGAAACATGCCGCGAGAATGCGAGCGCATGATTCACAGACCGTGCAACATACTCGCCGTCGTCCCGGCGCAGCAGGCTGTGCGAGAAGTCGCGCTGCTTGCGACGGGATGGCTGCATCGGCCAGCA
>NZ_JYMU01000018.1:0-153440 GCF_000938235.1 Bradyrhizobium sp. LTSPM299 | reverse complement strand
CCGACGGCTCGCCCGCACCCGGTGCAAATAGCCGTAAATGTAAAGCTTCAGCAGGTCGCCCGGCGCATAGGGCGGCCGACCCAGTTCCTCGGCCGCAGCCTTCGAAAATCCCAACTCCGCAAGAGCCAGCGCATCTACAAACGCATCGATCACCCGAACCGGATCGTCGCGCCCCACCACCTCGTCCAGAACCTCAGGAAAAAGCGTCGTTTGATACCGCGACTGGCCCGTCACATGCGCCATCATAACCTCGAATCAAAGCCCGATCCCGACAACAATAGCCGATCAGGTTTTCACACAGCCTGGAAGGCCGGGACCCATAACCACCGTCATCAATTGTTCAAGAAAGCCGTCGCCACCGCGGCAAACAACAACTGCCGCGGCGTATGGGTCCCGGCCTTCGCCGGGACGACGATCATACACCCCAAAATGCAGATGGCCGGGACATGCCCGGCCATCGCAACTTCAATTCGGTTCGCGTCGCTTACTTCTTCGTCGGCGCCATCTTGTTGTCGGCAGGCTTCGGTGAGTCCTTGGCGGCATCCGCCGGGGCGGCCGGCGCGTCGGTGCGCTCGATCTTGGCGGCCTCGCGCAGCTTGGCGACATAGTCGGCCTGCGCCTTGCGGGTCACATAGGTCTCGATCTGGCCCTTCACCTGATCGAAGTCCGGCGCCTTGCGGTTGCGCTTTTCCTCGACCTTGATGATGTGCCAGCCGAACTGCGACTTCACCGGATCGGAAATCTTGCCTGGCTCCATTGCGAAAGCCACCGCGGAGAATTCCGGCACCATCTGCTCCTTGGTGAAGAAGCCGAGGTCGCCGCCGTCGGCAGCGCCGGGATCCTTGGACTTCTTCTTGGCGAGCTCGGCGAAATCGGCGCCCTTGTCGAGCTCGGCCTTGACCGCCTTGGCCTCGTCCTCGGTCTCGACCAGGATGTGGCGGGCGCGCACTTCCTGCTCGCCGGTGATCTGCTTGGCGGCGTCGTCATAGACCTTCTTCATGGCCTCGTCGGTGGTCGCAGCCTTGCCCTCGGTGGCGAGCAGGCTGTCCATCAGCAGGCGGCTGCGGGTGAAGGCGAGGCGCTTCTTGAAGTCCTCGTTGTTCTCGACCTTCTTGTCCTCGGCGGCCTTGGACACGATCTTCATGTCGATCAGGAAGGACAGTACGTTTTCCTTCTTGGTCGCGGGGTCCATTTGCGCGAGGCTCGGTCCCAGTTCTTCCTCGGCGAGCGCGACGTCGCTGGCGTGAATCTCGGAACCGTTCACCTTCGCGACCACCGGGTCGGAATCGGCAGCCCGGACCGGCAGGCCGGCGGCCAGGAGGGCGCCAAGGCAGCCCGCTACGGCCAGTGTGGCCAAGCCGAGGCGCAGGCCGGTTTTCGTTTCCGGAAGCGAGGTGGTCATGCAAAATCCTTGTCTCAAAGGGTGTAAGTGCGAGCGCGGCGGACACTCGCCCAATCGCGTAGCCTTGGCAACGCGAAAAGTCTGTCAAAATGATGAATTCCTTGACATCTTGCCGAAGTTGACAACCCCCCGACCCGGCCATATCTGATGCCCCATCGTGTCAATGGCGAGAGCGCTTATTTTGCTGCGTTTTTGGCCGTTGAACCTTGGATAGCCTGTTTCCCACTCAATTGGCGGATGAGCCCCCCGGTCGGGGCCCGAACCGCGGCGCGTCACGGTGAGTTGATGGGCGATCCGGTGGACTACATCAGGCTGTAACGCAAGACCGAAGAACAGGAATTTCGCATGATCGGCGCGCTCGCCCGCAAGTTTTTCGGCTCCTCCAATGACCGTCGGGTCAAGGGCTATCAGTCCCGCGTCAACGCCATCAACGCGCTGGAGGGCGAACTCGTCAAATTGTCCGACGAGGCGCTGAAGGCCCGTACCGACGAATTCAGGCAGCAGCTCGCCGACGGCAAGACGCTCGACGACCTCCTGGTTCCGGCCTTCGCGACGGTGCGCGAGGCGGCGAAGCGGACGCTCGGCCAGCGCCATTTCGACGTCCAGCTGATCGGCGGCATGGTGCTGCACGAGGGCGACATCGCCGAGATGAAGACCGGTGAAGGCAAGACGCTGGTCGCGACGCTCGCGGTCTACCTCAACGCGCTCGCAGGCAAGGGCGTCCACGTCGTCACCGTCAACGACTACCTCGCCCGCCGCGACTCCGGCTGGATGGGCCAGATCTATTCCTTCCTCGGCCTGACCACCGGCGTGATCGTGCACGGCCTCGACGATTCCGAGCGCAAGACGGCCTATGCCTGCGACATTACCTACGGCACCAACAACGAATACGGCTTCGATTATCTGCGCGACAACATGAAGTACCGTCTGGAGGACATGGTCCAGCGCGACCACTTCTACGCCATCGTCGACGAGGTGGACTCCATTCTGATCGATGAAGCACGCACGCCGCTGATCATCTCCGGTCCGCTCGACGACCGCTCGGACTTCTACAACACCATCGACACGTTCTTTCCGCAACTCGACAAGACCGACTACGACGTCGACGAGAAGCAGCGCACGGTGACGTTGACCGAAGCCGGCATGGAGAAGCTGGAGAATCTGCTGCGTGACGCCGGCCAGCTCAAGGGCGATTCTCTTTACGACGTCGAGAACGTCTCGGTCGTGCACCACGTCAATCAGGCACTGCGCGCGCATACGCTGTTCAACCGCGACAAGGACTACATCGTCCGCGACGACGAGGTCGTGATCATCGACGAGTTCACCGGCCGCATGATGCAGGGCCGCCGCTATTCGGAGGGCCTGCACCAGGCGCTGGAAGCCAAGGAGCACGTCCAGGTCCAGCCGGAGAACCAGACGCTCGCCTCGATCACCTTCCAGAACTATTTCCGGATGTACGGCAAGCTAGCCGGCATGACCGGCACGGCGCTGACCGAAGCCGACGAACTGTTCGACATCTACAAGCTTGAGGTCGTCGAAATCCCGACCAACGTTCAGGTGGCGCGCCTCGACGAGGACGATGAGGTCTACCGGACCCAGGGCGAAAAATACGCCGCGATCCTCGCCGAGATCGAGCGCGCCAACAAGCGGCTGCAGCCGGTGCTGGTCGGCACCGCGTCGATCGAAAAGTCGGAAGTGCTGGCCGAATATCTCAAGAAGCACGGCTACAAGCAGATCGACTTCGGCGCCGAGTCCGGCATGGACAAGCTTTACGCGGCGGCCCGCGCCGGCAAGCCGGCAAAGCTGTTCGCAGTGTTGAACGCGCGCTTCCACGAGCAGGAAGCCTACATCGTGGCGGAAGCCGGCGTGCCCGGCGCGATCACGATCGCGACCAACATGGCCGGCCGCGGTACCGACATCAAGCTCGGCGGCTCGCTCGAGATGCGGATCCAGCAGGAGACCGGCGACATCACCGACGAGGCCGAGAAGGCCGCGAAGATCGAGCAGATCAAGGCCGACATCGAGCGCTTCCGCGAACTCGTGCTGAAGGCGGAGGAAGTGGTCGAGATCGAGCCCGCCAAGGGCACCAGGCCGGCCAAGACCGTGACGAAGCCCGGCGGCCTCTACATCATGGGCTCCGAGCGCCACGAATCCCGCCGCATCGACAACCAGCTGCGCGGCCGTTCCGGCCGTCAGGGCGATCCCGGCCGCTCGAAATTCTTCCTGTCGCTGGAAGACGATCTGATGCGCATCTTCGGCTCCGACCGCCTCGACAGCATGCTGCAGCGGCTCGGCCTGCAGGAAGGCGAGGCCATCATCCATCCCTGGATCAACAAGGCGCTGGAGAAGGCGCAGCAGAAGGTCGAGGCGCGCAACTTCGACATCCGCAAGAACCTGCTCAAGTTCGACAACGTCCAGAACGACCAGCGCAAGGTGATCTTCGACCAGCGCGTCGAGCTGATGAAGAGCGACAGCGTGGCCGAAATGGTCGCGGACATGCGTCATGACTTCATCGACGACATCGTCGCCAAGCATGTGCCGGAACACGCCTATGCCGAGCAGTGGGACGTGGCGGGCCTCAAGGAAGAATTGAAGCGCGTGCTCGACGTCGATCTGCCGGTCGATGCGTGGGCCAAGGAAGAGGGCATTGCCGACGAGGAATTGCTGACGCGCATCGAGAAGCATGTCGACGAGCACATGGCGGCCAAGGTCGCGCAATGGGGCCCCGACGTGATGCGCTACGTCGAGAAGACCATCCTGCTGCAGACGCTGGATCATCTCTGGCGCGAGCATCTGGTGATGCTCGACCACCTGCGCCAGGTGATCGGTCTGCGCGGCTACGGCCAGCGCGATCCGTTGCAGGAATACAAGTCGGAGGCCTTCGGCCTCTATGAAGCGATGACCGCGCATCTGCGCGAGGCGGTGACGGCGCAACTGGTACGGGTCGAGATCGTGCCGCCGGAAGAGCAGCAGCCGGTGCTGCCGCCGATGGAAGCGCACAAGCTCGATCCGAACACCGGCGAGGACGAGATGGCGTTCGCGCAAGCCAATTTTGCGCAGGCCTCGCTGGTGCCGAAAACCCCGGCCTCCGACCGCGATCCGAACAACCCGGCAAGCTGGGGCAAGATCGGCCGCAACGAGGATTGCCCCTGCGGCTCAGGCAAGCGGTACAAGCACTGCCACGGGCGGTACGGTTAAGCGGCTGCGACAAGGTTTTAGGGTGGGCAAAGCCAACGGGTCGCGCGAACGCGCGCCCGATGACAGGCTCCGCGTGCCCGCCAGTTCTTGCTCCGCACGTGATGGTAGGCACGGCACCACGCGCCTTTGCCCACCCGCTCTGATTTATGCGACGGGTGGATTGGCCAGTAGAACGTAGGATGGGTGGAGCGTAGCGATACCCATCATTTCACCGCCGTCGCGATGGGTATCGCTTCGCTCCACCCATCCTACTGGTCTGGATTCATGAAACGGATCGGACGGGCGCAGGGCACCGTCTGACATCGATTGCAGCGCAGCGAGAGTTGAGGCGTCGTTGCTGCACACCGCAACGGGTTCCATCTTGCCTTGCCGGCGAGGAGGCGTAGGATCGCGGTTTTCAATCTAAGATAGTTGATTCAAATGAATAGGCCCGCAGCTTTAAGAGTGCTCGCGTCGGTTACGGCATTTGCTGTCCCCACGTCATCATCCGCGCAGCAGGTTCCGTCCGAACTGCCGTCAAATCCGGTTGCCGGGGCCGGCAATCTGCCGGACGTGCTGTTCAAGAAGACGCCGTATGAGCTGTGGCTGACCTGTCTGATCGTTGCCTTCGGTCTGATCGTGATCTGCCTGTACATCTATGCGGTCCGCAATATCCGCGACAAGCGACCGGAAGACGTGTCCCGTGCCATGATCGTCGTCACGGTCATCACCGCCTCCCTGCTGCTCATTACCGCAGGATACTCCAACGAGCAGATCGCGCCTGCCTTCGGTCTGTTCGGGACCATCATCGGTTACATGTTGGGTCGAATGAGTCAGCCCACCGGACCAAAGGAAACGCCACCAGCTGAGAAGGGTGATCCGAAACCATGATGCGAGCCGGCAAACTGGCGGTCGTGCTGTGCGCTTGCCTTGGCTGGTTCGGTTGTTCCTCGCGCGCGGATGAGCTTCGCAGCTCCAATCAGATCCCGAAAGCTGCGTTGGCAAACACGGTCATCCTGTTGAGCGTCGCGAAGGCTCCAATCAAACTGTCTTATCTCGACGGCGACTGGAAACAGATCGAGATATCACCCGGGCAGTTTGTGACGTTGCCGAACAACGGCGGCGCGGTGTCGGTTGCCTATCATGACGGTGCAGCGATTCAATCCACGAAGTTGGCGCCGGGGACCCAATACGTCTTCTATTGGGATGCGCAGCGGAGCCGGTGGTCGATCGATTCCTATGACGCAGTCATGCGGGAAGGTACCGGACTCCGCTCGAGGTAGACGATGCGAAACGCAGTCTTTGCCTTGGTCGCGATGGTGATCGCAGTCCCGACCTTGCCGCCAAAGGCCTGGACGGCCGACTTCACTGTCGATTTGAAGCGGACCGATTGCCAGTTGCGGATGGACGGTGAAATCGCTGCGGGGGACTTCGACAAGTTCAGGCAGAAGCTCCCCAAAAACTATCCGCCGATTGAAACGGGGCCGACTCTATGCCTGAATTCACCGGGCGGCGACTTCGTTGAAGGCTTGAAGATCGCCGATTTCGTCTCAGGCGGGATATCAACCTCGATCGCTGCAGGTGCTGCCTGCGAGTCGGCCTGTGGCTGGATCTTTCTTGCAGGTTTGAGTCGCAACAGGGCAGGGACCGAGTTGAGCCGCGCGATTGATGCGCACGCGACGCTGTCTTTCCATGCCCCCTATATCGACGTCGGTAACGCGGCGATCACTCCGGGCAACCCGGCCACATCAAATTCACTCAACCTGAAGGCAGAGATTCAGGCCTACAATCAGGCTGTCGGTGAAATCGGACGCAATCTTCTTGCCCTGGCGCAAAAATACGCGACGTTGGATGTATCACAACCGCTGGTCCCCGCGACGCTGCTGGCGGAAGCCCTGGTCAAGGTTGGAAACGACAAGCTGCTCGTCAATACGACCGGTGCGGCAATCCGTTGGTCGATCCGGGTGAACGGCTACAAGGGGCTCGTGCCGCGGACAAAGGCAGACGTGGTGCGGGCCTGCATCACGGCATCGGCGGCGGCCGATCAATTCTGGGACGACGACTTCCTGACGGCATCTGCATATGACGAGTATCTCGCGTATTACGATGCAGGCTCCAAGACGCTTGTCGCGGAAGTCGTCGTTTCCGGCATCAAGGGGATCGCATGCGAGCTGGAGTTCAAATTCGCCGACGGCTTCGCAAGTCTGACTGATGACATCACGGTGAAGGCAAATATCGAACTGGACGAAAGCGTCACCAAAACATGGATCAGGGATCATTACGGTCCAAAGATGATCTATCTGCCGGATTTCGGAGTCCTCAATCCAAAAACGCTGCTGAAGGATTTGCCCGGTGCGGCGGGCAAGCCTGTCGATCCCCGAAGCCTGGCCACCGTTCAGGGGCCTACCTGGTGTGCCACCCGAACGACAAAGGCAAAGGATGAGGAAGCTATCTGCGCCAGCAGCAAACTATCCGTCTATGATGTGCTTCTGTCCCGCTACTATGCCGAGGCAATTGCGAAGGGCGGCAACGCGGCCAAGTCGAAGCTGGAGTCGGAACAGCGGACATGGCTGGAATGGCGACGTGCGTGCGCCGACGACAGTGATTGTCTGGCGGCCACCTATCATTTGCGGATCAAGCAAATGAAAGATCGATTGCAATGATGCGAGGCGTCGGCCTCGATCATCCGTGGACGGCCGTCGAGGCTCGAAGCTGCGAGCGAATTCCGGGAAGGTCTCGGAATGTCGCGGGGATCTCAGCCCGCGTAAGCCTTGTCGAGATCGGCGATGACGATTTTCCGCATCTTCATCATGGCCTGCATGGCGCGATCGGCTTTCGCGCGATCGGGGGCGCCCAGATAGTGGGCGAGTGCCGTCGGCACGACCTGCCAGGACAGGCCGAATTTGTCCTTCAGCCATCCGCAATTGCCTTCCTCGCCGCCATCAGCGGTCAGCCTGGTCCAGAAGTAATCCACCTCCTCCTGGGTCTCGACGCTGATGAAGAAGGACACCGCTTCATTGAACTTGAATTTCGGGCCGCCATTGAGGGCGTTGAACCGCAGCCCCTCGAGCTCAAAGGTCGCCATGAAGTCGCTGACGGTCTCGATCTTGGCATTGGGAAATACCGATTTGTAGAAGGTGACGGCTTCGCGGACGTTGTTGTCGAGCCAGAGGAACGGCGTGATCGACGTCATGAATGGATGTCCTCGCTAACGGGGGTCGGATGAGCCGGAACCTTCGCGCCTGGTCGCGAAGGCTACGCCGCGGGCGGGAACCGAAGTCGGCCAGTCGACGATATCGTTGGCCATCAAGGGTTCCGTTGGCGCGGGCGCATCCAAAGGACGAACCGGCGGGCAGGGGCCCGACATCGGCACAGGTTTCTTTTTCGATAGTCCGGTGGGCTGTGCCTCGCCGGTCGGTTACGCCAGGCGGTGACCGGCCGCGTCAGTTCGCGGTGCCGATCAGGCTTTCCAGCAGGCGCTTGAGCTCGGTGGTCGACTTGTCGCCGTAGCTCTCGACGATGTGCTCTTCCTGGCTCACCGCCAGCGAGTTCAGTCGCCTCGAGAGCGCCTTGCCGCGATCGGAGACGAACATCAGCACCTTGCGGCGATCCTTGGGATCCTGGACGCGATAGACCAGCGCGTCCGACACCATGCGGTCGATCATCTTTGTGAGGGTCGGGTGGTTGAGCAGCACCGCATCGGCAAGCTCGCCCATCGAGTGTCCCTCGCCATCGGACAGCACCTTGAGGATGCGCCACTGCTCGACCGGGACGCCTTCCTTGCTCAGGCGCGTCTCCAACTGCCGGTTGATCTCCCGGTTCGCTTGCGCGAGCAGGTAGGCGAGATGTTCGGTGATCGGGGAATTTTCTTTCGGCGGTTTAGCCACGGCTGCGACCTGGATCCTGACCCGGTTGAGTGAATGTCCGGCAACTCATGCCATTTCTATATGCACTTCAATTGTTGAATATTCAATATTTTCACATAGAATATTCCCCCAACCAGGGGCGGATGCCGCGGCCGCCCCGCTGGTGGTGTTGCGTATTGCTCCCAGACAGGAGTTGGCGTGCTCTCGACGGTTACTTTCCAGGCACACGGCGGCTTGCCGGTCGCGCCGCCGCTGCTGTTCAGAAATCCGTCGTCCTGCGCGGACGATCTTGCATTGACCCTCAAGCCGGGCTCCTCGCGCCGTCGCGGCACCGACAGCAAGCTTCGAGTCGGCAATTTCATCACCTTCTCGGGCGCGCCCGGGATCTGGGGCCCGAGTTCGACCAACAGCGTGCTGCTCGCGGTTGCTGAGATCAACAAGCGGGGCGGCATCCTCGGCCGCGAGATCGAGCTGTCGATGTACGACGCCGGCGGCCCGATGGATGACGTGGTCGACCGCGCCGAGCGCGCCATCGCCCGCGACGAGATCGACCTCGTCATGGGCTCGCATATCAGCGCGGTCCGGGTCGCGCTGCGCAAGGTCACGAGTGGCCGTGTGCCCTATATCTACACACCGGTCTACGAGGGCGGCGAGCGCACCCCGGGCGTGATGGCGATCGGCGAGACGCCGCGCGCGGAGTCCAGGCCGATAATTCACTGGCTGGCCGACGTCAAGAAAGCGAAGCGCTGGTACCTGATCGGCAGCGACTATGTCTGGCCCTGGCAGTCGCACCGCGCGGTGAAGAAATACATCGCCGAGGCCGGTGGCCAGGTCGTCGGCGAGGAATTCGTTCCGCTCGGCGAGGACGATCACCAGGCGCATCTGGCGCGGATTCGCGCGGCCAAGCCCGACGTGGTGCTGATCACGCTGATCGGGACCGACAGCATCACCTTCAACCGCGCTTTCGCCGAGTCCGGGCTCGCCGCCACCACGCTGCGCTTCGCCGGCGCAATGGACGAGACGGTATTGCTCGGCATCGGCCCTGACAACACCGAGAACCTGTTCTGTTCCTCCGGCTATTTCAGTTGCGTCGGCTCGCGCGCCAATGACGACTTCCGGATCCGCTATCGCGCCATGTTCGGCCCGCATGCGCCGCCGATCGGCTCGGTCGGGCAGTCCAACTATGAGGGGCTGCGCTTCCTGGAGGCGGTGGCCAGCCGCGCGCGCTCGCTGTCGATGGGGCCGCTGCTCGCGGCGGCGCGCAATGTCATCTACAGCGGCGCCCGTGGCGCCGTCACGATTCGCAATGGCCGGGCTGAAATGCCAATCTATCTCGCCGAGGCCGATGGCCTCGACTTCAAGGTGATCAAGACGAACTAGCATGATGCCGCGGTCATCAGCCGAACGTGCTGGTGCCAGACAGGAGATGGTGTGCTCTCGACGGTCAACGTCCCGGTCCGCGGCGGTCCTGCATTGCCGCCGTCCATGCTGCTGAGAAACCTGTCGCCGCCGACCGGCCGACCGATGGCGCCGGACGATCGCGCCTCGTGGCAGCGGCGCGGCGCCAGCAGTCGGCTGCGGGTCGGGGCCTTCATCTGCTGCACCGGCTCGCCCGGGGTCTGGGGTCCGTGCGCCACCTCCAGCGCGCAGCTCGCGGTCGCCGAAATCAACAGGCGCGGCGGCATCCTCGGACGCGAGATCGAGCTGTCGGTCTATGACGCCGGCGGACCGATCGACGAGGTCGTCGATCGCGCCGAGCAGGCGATTGCGTTCGACGAGGTCGATCTCATCATGGGCATGCACACCAGCGCGGTCCGCGTCGCGCTGCGTGACCTCATCACCCGCAGCCGAATCCCCTACATCTACACGCCGGTCTATGAGGGCGGCGAGCGGACGCCGGGCGTCATCGCGATCGGCGAGACGCCGCGCTGGCAGAGCCGGCCGTCGATCCACTGGCTGGCCGAGGCGAAGCGTGCCTCGCGCTGGTACCTGATCGGCAGCGACTATGTCTGGCCATGGCAGTCGCATCGCGCCGTGAAGCGCTACATCAAGGAGACCGGCGGGCAGGTGGTCGGCGAGGAATTCGTGCCGCTTGGCGAAGACGATCACGAGCCGCATCTGGAGCGGATCCGCGCGGCGAAGCCCGACGTCGTGCTGATCTCGCTGATCGGCACCGACAGCATCACCTTCAACCGCGCCTTCGCCGACGCCGGTCTCGCCGCCACCACGCTGCGCTTTGCCGGCTGTGTCGACGAAACCGTGCTGCTCGGCGTCGGCGCCGACAAGACCGAGAACCTGTTCTGCGCCTCCGGCTATTTCCCCTCTGTCGGCTCGCACGCCGGCGACGATTTCAGGGATCGCTATCGCGCGATGTTCGGTGCCTTCGCGCCGCCGGTCGGGTCATGCGGCGAGTCCGCGTATGAAGGATTCTGCTTGCTCGAGGCCGCCGCCAACCGCGCCGGCACGCTGAACATGCGGCCGCTGCTCGCGGCTGCGGACAATCTCGTCTATCGCGGGGCGCGCGGACCGGTCACCGTTCGCGACGGCCACGCCAGGATGCCGATGTATCTCGCCGAGGCCGACGGGCTCGATTTCAGGGTGATCAAGCCGATCTGACGCGAGGTGCGGCAACAATTCGGACCCGATATCCGAAATAATGCTTGAAAAGGAAAATATTTCCGTTTTGAATAGTGTCACGAGGCAAGCGGTTCGCGTGCGTCAAGCGGACCGTGGCTTCGTGCCCAAGGATCGTCCCAAGGATTCGTAAGGATCGTCAAGGGACGACAGGGCGATCAGGGATCATAAGCTTCAGGAGAGCGCCGTGACAGTTGTCCTTCCCACGCCAACGCAACTTCGTGCCGTCGCCGAGCAGTGCGGCCTGAACCTGACCGATGAGGACGTGACCTCGTTCCGCGGCCTGATGCAGGGCTCGATCGAGGCCTATAATCTCGTCGGCGCGATGCCGGATGAGGTGCCCGTAGTGAAATATCCGCGCACGCCGGGCTACCGGCCCTCGCCGGAGGAGAACCCGCGCAACGCCTGGTACCGCAAGTCGACGGTGAAGGGGGCGGCGAGCGGCAAGCTCAAGGGCAAGACGGTGGCGCTGAAGGACAATATCATGCTGGCCGGCGTGCCCATGATGAACGGCTCGACGACCTTGGAAGGCTATATGCCGGATTTCGACGCCACCATCGTCACGCGCATGCTGGACGCCGGCGCCGAGATCGCCGGCAAGGTGCATTGCGAATCCTTCTGCATGTCCGGCGGCAGCCACACCGGCGCGGTTGGAGCCGTGCACAATCCGCACAAAATGGGCTATTCGGCCGGCGGCTCGTCGTCCGGTTCCGGCGTTGTCGTGGCGCTCGGCGAGGTCGATATGGCGATCGGCGGCGACCAGGGTGGCTCGATCCGCATGCCGTCCTCGTTCTGCGGCACCTACGGCATGAAGCCGACCTGGGGGCTGGTGCCTTACACCGGCATCATGCCGATCGAGATCTTCGTCGACCACACCGGGCCGATGACCGCGACAGTGGAAGACAATGCGCTGCTGCTCGAGGTGCTCGCCGGCGATGACGGCTACGACCCGCGCATCAAGGCGCCGAAGGTCGAGGACTACACCAAGGCGTTAGGGGCCGGCGTCAAGGGCATGAAGATCGGCATCCTCAAGGAAGGTTTTGAGCAGGCGGGCGCGGAGGCAGCGGTCAATGAAAGCGTCCGCGAGGCGGCCAAGCGTTTCAAGGACCTCGGCGCCTCGGTCGAGATCGTCTCGATTCCGATGCACATGGTGGGCCCGGCGATCTGGACGCCGATCGGCACCGAAGGCATGACCCAGACCATGATGTATGGCGACGGTTACGGCCTCAGCCGCTCCGACCTCTATTCGACGTCGCTGATGGATTTCCATCGCGGCTGGCGCCGCCAGGCGGATTCGCTGTCCGAAACCACAAAGCTGTTCCTGCTGCTCGGCACCTACATCAACAATAATTTCGGCCCGCGCTATTACGGCAAGGCGCTCAACGTCTCGCGCCGCCTGACCGCTGCCTATGACAAGGCCTTCAACGACTACGACCTGCTGCTGCTGCCGACCACGCCAATGAAGGCAACGAAGTTGCCCGAGCCCAATGCCAGCCGCGAGGATTATGTCGCCCGCGCGCTCGAGATGATCACCAACACCGCGCCGTTCGACATCACCCATCACCCCGCGATGTCGCTGCCCTGTGGCATGGTCGACGGGTTGCCTGTAGGCCTGATGCTGGTCGGCCGGATGTTCGAGGAATCGACCATCTACCGCGCGGCGCACGCCTTTGAGCAGGCCGGCGACTGGAAGAAGATGTGAGGCACTCCTTGTCGCAGGCGCTGATGGAGCGGATCGGACACCATGGCTAGCAGCTTCGCCGCGGCGTTCGAGATCGTGAGCTTTGGGGCGATCATCGTTTTGGTCGTGCTCGGGCTCGGCATCATCGCCAGCATGATGGGCATCTTCAACTTCGCGCAGGGCGAGTTCGTCCTGCTCGGGGCCTATGTCACCTATCTGGCGTACGCCCACGGCGTGCCGATCTGGGCCGGCATGGTCGCCGCGCCCTTCGTGGTCGGCGCGCTCGGCTTCGTGCTGGAGGCGCTGATCATCAGGCGTTTCTACGCCGCGCCGATCGTGGCGATGCTCGGCACTTATGCGCTCGGGCTGATCATCCGCGAGAGCGTGCGCACCTTGATCGGCGGCTTCTATCTCACGGTGCCGGAGCCGATCGGCGGCTCGATCGACATCGGCTCCATCCATCTCTCGGCCTGGCGCTTTACCATCATCGTGATCACGCTGCTGGTGATGGGCGCCTGCTATCTGCTGCTGTCGCGCACCAGCTTTGGGCTGCGCGTCCGCGCCACGCTGGAGAATCCGGCGCTGGCGCGGGCGTCGGGAATTTCCACACCGTTGATCTACGGCACCACCTTCGCGTTCGGCGCGGCGCTGGCGGGGCTTGCCGGCGCGCTGATCGTGCCGGTGTTCAGCCTGTTTGCCGATCTCGGCATCCGCTTCCTGATCCAGGGCTTTGTCGCCGTCATGGTCGGCGGGGTCGGATCCTTCATCGGGCCGGTCGCCGGCGCCGGCGTGATCGGCACGCTCAGTGCGGCGCTGCCATGGGTCATGTCGCCTGTCGTCGCCGACGTGCTCGTCTTCGTCCTCGCCATCGCCTTCATCAAATTCCGGCCGCAAGGCCTCATTGCTGGAAAAGGGGTTTAATCAGATGTCCACAGATCGCCTCAATCTCACCCGCCGCCGCTTCATGAGTAACTTTGCGTTTGCGACCGGCGCGCTCGCGACCGGCGTCGGAAGCTGGGTGATCCGGCCCGACTGGGCCAATGCCGCCGAGGGCCCGATCAAGGTCGGCATCGCAACCGATTTGACCGGCCCGATCGCCTATGCCGGCAACGCCGATGCCAACGTCGCCAAGATGGTGATCAAGGAGATCAACGCCGGCGGCGGCCTGCTCGGCCGGCCGCTCGAGCTCTATATCGAGGACACCGCGTCGAACGAATCGGTCGCGGTCGGCAACGTCCGCAAGCTGATCCAACGCGACAAGGTCGACATGGTGCTCGGCGGCATTACCTCGTCGATGCGCAACGCGATCAAGGATCCGATCGTGGCGCGCGGCAAGACGCTCTACATCTATCCGCAGCTCTACGAGGGCAAGGAATGCACGCCCTATCTGTTCTGCACCGGACCGACCCCGGCGCAGCAGTGCGACGAATTCATTCCCTGGCTGATCAAGAACGGCGGCAAGAAGTTCGCGCTGCCGAGCGCCAACTATGTCTGGCCGCACACGCTCAACGTCTATGCCCGCAAGGTGATCGAGGCCAATGGCGGCGAGGTGGTGTTCGAGGAATACTACCCGCTCGACCAGGTCGACTTCTCGTCGACGGTCAACCGCATCATCTCCAACAAGGTCGATGTCGTCTTCAACACCGTGATCCCGCCGGGCGTCGGCCCGTTCTTCAAGCAGCTCTATGAAGCGGGTTTCCTGAAGAACGGCGGACGGCTCGCCTGCGTCTACTATGACGAGAACACGCTGGCCATCAATCAGGCCAACGAGATCGAAGGGCTGGCGAGCTGCCTCGACTATTTCAAGGTGCTGACCAAGGACGATCCGGTCAGCGCCAAGATCCAGGCGGCCTATGACAAGGACTTCCCCGGCACCTTCCTGTTCGCCGCCGGCAGCGCCGCGACCGGAACCTATCGCGGCCTGAAGCTGTGGGAGGCCGCGGTCAAGGAGGCCGGCAAGGTCGACCGCGATTCGGTGGCCGCCGCCCTCGACCACGCGAAGATCGCCGAGGGTCCGGGCGGGCCCGCCGAAATGGTGCCGGGCCAGCGCCATTGCAAGATGAAGATGTATACTGCCGTCGCCAAGGGCGGGACCTACGAGGTCGTGGCACGCAGCAACGGCCTCGTCGATCCCAAGGAATGCTGAGCGGCACGATGGTTGCAGCAAAGCAGGCCGTCGCTGAGCTCAGCGAAGGACCGGATGTCGTGACGGGTGAAAGTGCACCGGCCGCCAAATTGCCGGCGGGACGAGCGACGGCAGGACGAAAGGTCCTGCCGATCGTGGAAGGGCTGGTGCTGCTGATCGCACTGGTGCTGCCGCTCGTCCTGCAGGATTACCTGACGGTGTTCGCCACCCGCGTGGTCATTCTCGCGTTGTTCGCACTGTCGTTCGATCTGGTGTGGGGCTATGCCGGCATCATGAGCTTCGGCCAGGCCTTGTTCTTCGGCTCGGCGGGCTACGGCGTGGCGCTCTTGGCGCGCGATCTCAATGTCACCTCGATCTTCCTGATCCTGCCTGCGGGTACACTGATCGGGTTGACGGCGGCACTTCTGCTCGGCGGCTTTCTCCTGCTCGGCCGGCATCCGTCGAGCGTGATCTTTGTCTCGCTCGGCACCCTGACCGGCTCGTACGCGGCCGACCGGCTGGCGCGCGGCTGGTACTATCTCGGCGGCCAGAACGGCATCCCGTCGATCCCGTCGCTCACGCTCGGCTCGACCGAAATCTCGGAAGGGCCGGTCTATTACTACATGGCGCTCGGCATCCTCGTCGTCGTCTATCTCCTGTGCCGCTTCCTGGTGCGTTCGCAATTCGGCCTCGGGCTAGCTGGCTTGCGCGAGAACGAGCAGCGCATCGCCTTCTTCGGCTACAAGGCGCAGCATCTGAAGGCGATCGTGTTCGCGGTCGGCGGCGCCATCGCCGGCCTTGCCGGCAGCCTCTATGCCTTCCACGAAGGCTTCGTCTGGCCCAACATGCTGGGCGTCGTGTTCTCGACCCAGGTCGTGCTCTACGTTTTGTTCGGTGGCTCCGGCACGCTGATCGGCGCAGTCATCGGTACCGTCATCGTCGAGGGCGTCAGCTTCTGGCTGTCGGACAATTACCGCGACGTCTGGCCGATCATCCTCGGCGTGCTGCTGCTGCTCGTGATCATGTTCCGCCCGCTCGGGCTGATCTCTCTCGTGCTCGGCGAGCGCGAACGGGTCGGCAGGTTCGGCAAAGCCCCGAAGGAGACGCACAATGCCGCTCCTTGAGGCCACAGGTATCAGCAAGATATTCGGCAAGCTCACCGCGCTGGATGGCGCTGGCCTCACCGTCGGCGAGAACGAGTTTCACGGCTTGATCGGTCCGAACGGCTCGGGCAAGAGCACGCTGATGAAATGCGTCGCCGGCGCCGAGGTGCCGACCACGGGCAAGGTCTCCTTCGTCAACACCGACATCACCGCGTACACGCCGACCGAACGCGCCCGCGCCGGCATGAGCCTGAAGTTCCAGATCACGTCGGTGCTGCCGACGCTGACGCTCTACGACAACATCCTGCTGGCGCTGCAGGCGCAGTCATCGCTCTTGGACCTGGTGTTCTCGCGCACCCGCCGCGCGCTGCACGACCAGGTGATGACGATGCTGACCCAGTTTCGCCTTGCCGATCGCGCCCATGACGCTGCCGCGAATCTCTCGCACGGCCAGCAGCAATGGCTGGAGATCGCGATGGCGCTGGCCGGCAAGCCGCGGCTGCTGCTGCTCGACGAGCCGACCGGCGGCATGAGCCTCGAGGAGCGCCGCGTCACCGGCGAATTGCTGCAGCCGATCAAGCAGCATTGCTCGCTCGTCATCGTCGAACACGATCTGGATTTCATTCGCGACATCTGCGACCGCCTCACCGTGCTCGACCAGGGCAAGGTGCTGGCGTGCGGGACGGTCGCGGAGATCCAGGCCAACAAGAGCGTCCAGGAGATTTATCTGCGCCGTGCCTGACCAGTCATTCCTCGATATCAGGCACCTCGATGCCGGCTATGGCCGCAGCCAGGTGCTGTTCGACGTCAATATGGGCATTCCCTGGCGTGGCGGCGTCGCCGTGCTCGGCCGCAACGGCGCCGGCAAGACCACGCTGATGAAGACCATCGTCGGCGAGCTCGCAAGCTCGAAGGGCGAATTGTTCTTCGACGGCCGCGACATCACGCGGCGCCGCACCGAGGAGCGCGTGCGCTCCGGCATCGGCTACGTGCCGCAGGAGCATTCGGTGTTCGCCCGCCTCTCGGTGCGCGACAATCTCGCGGTCGGCTCGCTGTCCAATCCGGATGCGGCCCGCGCGGTCGATCGCGTGCTGGCGATCTTCCCGAAACTCGGCCAGCGCCTCGACCAGCCGGCCGGCACGCTGTCAGGCGGTGAGCGCAAGATGCTGGCGGTCGGCCGCGCCCTGCTCGGCAATCCGAAACTCTTGTTGCTGGACGAGCCGACCGAGGGCGTCTGGATCGGCGTCATCGAGGAGATCACCGAGCGGCTGATCGAACTCGCCAAGGAGATCGCGGTCGTGATCGTCGAGCAGCATCTCGACCTCGCGCTGCGCGTCGCGGATTACGCCTATGTGCTGGACCGCGGCCGTGTCGCGTTGCAGGGCGCGGCGGGCGAAGTACGAAGCGATCCGGAGCTGCTGCGGTATTTGGCGCCGTAGCGGGGGAATCTTTCGTCATTCCCCGGTGCGCAATTGCGCACCTGAGGGCATGCGAAGCATGAGCCCAGAATCCATCGGGCCGCGAGGCCGGCGGATGAATGGATGCTCAGATGCGCAATTGCGCATCATAGCTCGCGCTACGCGCGCCCCGGAATGACAAGTGGAGGGGGCGGAGCCACCCTATCACGCCCGATCAATGCGCTCGACCAGATGCGCACGCGATGGACCAGGCTCAAACCGATCCGCGAAATATTGCGTTTCGTGGGCCACAAGTCCGTCGCGGAATTCCATGATGCTCACGGTGTAGGACGGGATGCCGTCATAGGTCAGCACGAACTCCGTGACCCAGAGATCGCCGCTGCCGATCATCCGCCGGATCGTAAAACGCTTCTTGTTTGGCTGGACGGTTCGGCTTTCCTCGATGTTGCGCCGGCCGCGGATTCGCTCACCCGATTGCGGATACTCGAGCACAGCATCCTCGTGGTAGATTTGATGCTCGACCTCGAAATCGCTCGCGTCCGACGCATCCCAATGGCGCTGCAGCGCCGCTCGCACGGTTTGATCGTCCATTTCAATCCCCCTTCGCGCGTCCGGCTCGGCTTCAAGAATACGCCTGTGGAAAGTCCGCGACAATGCACCGAGGGCGGGCCGCGTCATCACGTTCAGGGTGAAAGCCAGATACTATGTTGCGCGGCGGGCCATCGTCTGGCACGCATCAGGGGGTCGCTAGTCCACGAATCGGAAAGCCGTGCCGACGATGTCTCCGGACAAACCTCTGTTCAAGATTCGCAAGCCGTCCCGCCGGGATCACAAGCCGCCTCCCGGTCCCGACATGGGCGAGCGCATCCTTGATGCCGCCGAGTTCGTGTTCGGTCACTTTGGGCTGCGTGGCGCAACCACCGCGCTGATCGCCAAGAAGGCGGGCATCGCCAAGCCGCACATCTATTACTATTTCGAGGACAAGGACGACCTCTACCGGGCCATCCTGGAGCGGGCCATGAACAAATGGGCCCGAGACATCGACAAGCTCGATGCGCATTCCGACCTCGTGACGATCCTGACCGAATACATCGACCGCAAGGTCGATTTCTCGCGTGATTATCCTTATCTATCGCGGATTTATGCCACCGAGATCATCAGCGGTGCGCCCTATATCGGAGAATTCATCTCGAAGATATCGACACCGCTGCTGTTGCAGAAGGTCAAGGAGGTCGACGCCTGGGCTGCGCGGGGTCTGGTCGCGCCGATCAGCGCGACCGACCTGTTCTTCTGCATCTGGGCGATGACGCAGGCTTACGCCGACTTCTCCAGCCAGATGTGCATCATGAAGAAGAAGCGCGTGCTTGATGAGGCCGACTACGCTGCCGCGAAAGCCACCATCGTGCAATTGGTGCTTGGCGGGCTCGGCCTCGCGGTTGCAGGACCGCGCAAGGCTACGGGCCGCCCGCGCTCGCGCGCAGGACGGCCCGCTGCATAGATTGGACGCGCGTATCCCGCGGTCTTACTCCGCGGGCACCGACGCGACTTGCGACGTCTGCGTCATCAAGGCGACGTGCAGCAGTCCGCCAAGCGCCGCTCCGATCAGCCAGCCCCAGTCGCCGACATTGGGGATGACCTTGTAGGCCCCGAGCAGCGACAGTCCGATCGAGATCGTCCCCGAGATCGCCAGCGCGATCAACGCCCGCCGGTTCCAGCCGTTCTCGAAGTAGAGCGAGCCGGATGGTGACATGGTGTAGAGGTCCTCGACCACGACATGCTGCTTCTTCACGAAGTAGTAATCGCCCACCATGATGCCGAACATCGGCCCGAGGATCGCGCCGAAGATGCTGACGAAGATCGTGATCGCCTGCGGGCTCGACACGAACAGCCAGGGACAGACCATGACCGACAGGATCGAGGTGATCAGGCCTCCGAGCCGGAAGTTGATCTTCTCCGGGTTCAGATTCGAGATGTCATAGGCCGGCGACACGAAATTGGCGACGATATTGATGCCCATTGTCGCGACGATGAAGGTGATCGAACCCAGCGCTACGATCCAGGGATTGCCGATCTTCTCGACGATCGCGACCGGATCCATGATGGCTTCGCCGAAGACCTTGACGGTGCCCGCCGTCACGATGACCGTGATGATGGCGAAGACGATGAAGTTGAGCGGCAGCCCGAGCAGGTTGCCGACCTTCATGGCTCGCTCGTCGCGGCCAAAGCGGGAGAAGTCGCCGAAGTTGAGCAGCAGGGCGGCGAAGTAGGCCACGATCAGCATCGCGGCGTTGGCCATGTGGCCAAGCGACGAGCCTTCGGCCGGCGGGCTGAGCTGGAGGTCGAGGCTGGAGAAGCCGGTTTGCGATAGGATCCAGATCGCCAGCGCGAACATCACGACGTAGACGACCGGACCGCAGAAATCGATGAACTTGCGGATCGTCTCCATGCCGTTGAGGAAGATCAGCAGCTGGAATATCCACATGAAGCCGAAGCTGAACCAGCCGAGCGTCGACAGGCCGAGGATGCTGTTGTGGGTCAGCGTTTCAGCTTGGGGAAACCAGGTCAGGACCAGAACCTGGACCGCCTTGGACGCAAAATAGGTTTGCACGCCGTACCAGACGATTCCGACGACACCGCGCAGAATGGCGGCGAGATTGGCGCCCATCACGCCAAACGACATGCGCGCGACGACCGGAAACGGCGTGCCGTATTTCAGTGACGGGCGGCCGATCAGGTTCATGAGGAAGTAGACCGCGGTGATGCCCACCACCATCGAGAGCAGCACCTGCCATCCGGTCAGGCCGAGGAAGAACAGGCTGGCTGCAAAAGTGTAGCCGCCGACCGAATGCACGTCCGACATCCACATCGCAAAGATGCTGAAGACGCCCCAGGTCTTGCCCTCCGGGGCGGTCGGCGCGAGGTCATGGTTGTAAAGTCTCGGATGGGCACCCGTGATGGCGATGACGGGCGGTGTCGCATGTGGTCCGGCCATTTGGCTTCTCCCTGGGGTTTCCGGGTGCGATGCAAGCGATATGCCATTTCTTGAACGATCGGTAAAAACTCTTTTTCCGATCGTTCAGGACGCGCCGCGAGGCCTCCGGCGCGACGGATGCCGGGTCCTTGATCGATCAAGGCTGGTCGGACGCTCGGTCCTGTGCCCAACCTCCGACCGCGCCTGCCGCCAATCTGGGCAGCCGTCCTTGCGAACAGTTCGGAACATTCGTGTCGCTCGGCCGACCCTCGATCGTATCGAGGTTGCGGATACCCGCCCTGTCCCTACCAGGCGATCTGGCTGTGCGCGGGCCGATCGCTCAATAGCGGCTTGCCGAACAGCGCCGGCATCAGGTCATCCAGGAACAGCAGCAACTGCGCCCGGAAGCCCGGGCCGGTCCCGCCGGCGCGGTTGAGCGGGATGATCGCCTCGGCGGCTACCTGCCAGGTCACGGCCACATAGGCAAAGCCGGGGTTCGCAGTCGCCGCGGTGTTCTGCCCGCGAGGGCTGTCGAACCTGAACTCGACGAGCGGAACAAACTGATTCAGCGGTTCATCCTTCGGTGGTCCACCATCGAACCGCTTCGTCAAATAGAGGCTGCTGTACTGCATCGAGAAGCCCCAATGCAGCGTCTCGACGGCAGGCGACAGAACGGTGTCGAACCGGCCGGTCGTGGCATTGGGTGCCAGGGCCATGCCTCCCGAGCCGATCGGAACTTCATCGATGACCGAGCCTGTGATGGCAAATGGACGGAGCCACGACACTGAGTCCGGAAGATCGCCAAAGCCCCTGCCGAAGAAGATACCCGGCTGGATCGTGTCCGGCGCATCGGCGCCGGAGTGACCGACGCCCCAGGCGAGAGCGACCGACACCAGCGCTTCGTGGCGGCTGTCACGGAAGGCCTCGTATTTGAGGCCGATATTGGTCTTGTCGAAGCCCGACGTGCGGCCGGTCGGCCAGTTCTGGTGGACCCATGAGCTGTCGATCGTGAAAGCCAGCGTCGGCGTCAGCAGCCGGGCAAAGGCTCCGTTGATGCGGTTCTCGGCAACGTTGCTGCCCTGTGCGAGGTAACCGAGATAGTTGAAGTTGGGCAGGATCAGTTCGTCGGCGACGGCAGGGTCGTCGAAGGTCATCGTGCCGGCGAAATAGCGGTTGCCGGCGATGCCGTGCGCCTGCGCGGACTGCGTCCCAGCAACGGCACGATCAGCAGCGCCCCTCTGCGGAGGGATATCGGCTTCATCGAAAGGGTCCCGCCCGGCAACTTGCTACTTGATCAAGATAGGGTACCCCCCTATATTACTGATCATGTCGCACACCATCAAGCACAAATCCAAGCTCGTCGGGCGAGTTAGGCGCATCAAGGGGCAGATCGAGGCGGTCGAGCGCGCGCTCGAGTCCGAACTTGGCTGCGCCGATGTGCTGATGCTGGTCGCATCGGTGCGCGGCGCCGTGAACGGGCTGACCGCCGAGCTGCTCGAGGACCACATCCGTCATCACGTCGTCGATCCCGCGCATGAGAAGGATCCGGAGAAGGCGCAAGGCGCCGCCGATCTGATCGACGTTGTCCGCACCTACCTGAAGTGAAACCGTGACCGGACTCTCCCAACTGTTGCAGCAGGGCTCAGCCCATGCGTGGCTCTTCGTGCCGAGCGCCATTCTGCTTGGCGCGTTGCATGGCATGGAGCCGGGCCACTCCAAGACGATGATGGCAGCGTTCATCATCGCGGTGCGCGGCACCGTGCTGCAGGCGGCGCTGCTCGGCCTCTCGGCCGCGATCTCGCACACGGCGATCGTGTGGGCGGTGGCGCTCGGCGGCTTGTACTTCGGACGGCAATGGAGCGGCGAACAGAGCGAGGCCTGGTTCCAGATCGCCTCTGCCGTGGTGATCATCGGCATCGCGGTCTGGATGGCATGGCGGACCTGGCGCGAGCAGAACGCCCAAGATCTTGACCAAGACCATGACCATCATCATCATCATCATCACCATGATGAGGCGATCCAATTCGCAACCGGTGACGGCGTGCTCACGCTCGAGATATTCGAGGACGGTGTGCCGCCGCGCTGGCGTGTTCGCGCCGAACGCGGTCCGCTGCCGGCGCCGGACGCGATCATGCTGGACACGCTACGGCCGGACGGCGCGCGACAATCCTTCGGCTTCGTCAGTCGCGATGGCTTCCTTGAAAGCGTCGACGAGATTCCGGAGCCCCACACCTTCAAGGCGAGGCTGTCGCTGCGTGGACGTGCCGAAGCGTTCGAGACGAGTTTCGAGGAACACGACCACGACCATTCTCACATGAATCTCGGCGAGGAGGACGACGCCCATGCCCGCGCCCATGCCGCCGACATTCGCAAGCGCTTTGCGGGCCGCACCGTCACGACCTGGCAGATCGTGCTGTTCGGACTGAGCGGCGGCCTGATCCCGTGCCCGGCGGCGATCACCGTCCTCTTGCTCTGCATCCAGCTCAAGCAGTTCAGCCTCGGCTTCACGCTGGTGCTGTGCTTCGGAATTGGCCTCGCGATCACCATGGTCTCGGCCGGCGTGCTGGCCGCCTTGAGCCTGCGCCACATCGAGCGCCGCTGGTCCGGCTTCAGCCAGTTCGCACGCCAGGCGCCCTACGCCTCGGCAGCGCTGATCGTACTCGTCGGGCTCTACACGGGATGGCTGGGTTTCAGCGCGATTTAGCGCGGAACGAAATCGGAGCGAATAGCAGCTCGCGAAGCAGGCGGCCCGGGCACAAACGCCATATGCGATAGTCCGGGGCGAGGGCGCTTGCGCGATTTCGGAATAATGGAATAATACTGCTGAGTTGCCCGACATGTCAAGTGGTCGTGTCGAGCGCCGGCACCGGCCGGCTACTTTGCATGGGGTTGTTTTCGATATTTTGGCAGTACGCCCCTGCGCGGGTGACGACAGCAACGGCTGTTTGATAGGTGAATCGGGATCAATCCCCCGTCGTCCCGGCGCAGGCCGGGACCCTTACGCCGCGGCCCGCGGAAAGGGCACAAGCGGCGTCGGCTTCTTTCACAACTGGATTCGGTGGCTATGGGTCCCGGCCCCCGTGCGCAATTGCGCACTAGGCCGGGACGACCGGAGCTGCGTTTACTTCATCGCCGAGAAGCGGGTGTCGAACGAGTTCGACTGCACCACCGGCGATGAGCCGGCGAGCTGCGTGCCGGTCCCGGCAGCAGGCGCCGCCGGAGCGGACGCGGCGGTATCGGTGACCGAGGGCTTGAGTGCGGGCTTGGCGGCCTGCTTGGTCGCGGGCTTCGGTGCGACGCGCAGCACCGATTGGGGTTTTGCCTCGGCGAGTTTCGGCTTCGCCGGTGTGGGGGCAGCGGACGCCGGGGTCGCATCGGCGGTGCCGCCGATACCAACCTTGCGGGCGAAGCTGGAGAAGAATCCTTCGGACTGGCCGGCCGGCGCCGCCGTCGCAACGCGGGTCGGTGCCGCTGACGCCGTCGTCGCCACCACCGGTTCTTCCGGCTGCGCTTCGAGCTTCGGCCGCGGCGGGTTGACCGTTCCGGGGATCGTGCCGGGGGCTCGCGCCAGCGACATCGATTGCAGGCTCTGGCTGTCGCCGCCCTCGGACAGACCGGTGTTGCCTTCCGGGATCTTCGAGGCGAACACTGCGTTCATGCCGCCGTCGATGCCGGTGTTGAGGCGCGCCACCGGCGTGCCCTTGGCGATCAGCTTGGCGGTCTCGGCGGCGTCCTGCTGCTCCTTCTCGCGCACGGCGCTCGCGATCTCGTCGGGGATCACATAGGCCGGGCACTTCGCGGACGCGTTAAACACCGGGTCGCGGGTCGCGTTCGGGTCCTTGACCGCGTCGAAGACGTATTTCTTTTCGCAGAAGTCGACCTTCGGCTCCTGCTTCGTCACCTCGAAATGATCGTAGCCTTCCTTGATCATCTTCCAGAAAGGCATATTCGGGTTGTTGCGGTGCCTGGCCATGTTGACCGGCGTCATCCGGAACGGATAGGCCTGAAACTGAAACGCCCGCTGGCCGCCGAAAAAGGATTCGCGCCCGAGCGAGTAGATTTCTGCGATCTGCTCGTCGGTCATCGCGTAACAGCCGCGCGACGAACAGTCGCCATGCACCATCAGCTCCGAACCGGTGCGGCCGAGCGCCTTGTCGAAGGCGTTGGGATAGCCGGTGTTGAACGAGAGGTAATAGGCCGACTGCGGATTCATCTGGCTGGGGTTGATCGAGTAGAACCCCTCGGGCGCCTGGCGGTCGCCTTCGCGCACCTTGGGGCCGAGATCGCCCGACCAGCGGCAGATCGGATAGGTCTTCAGGAGCGCCATGCGGCCGGAGCGGTCCTGCTTCCAGACCTCGAGCTCGGCCTCCTGCTTGAACAGCCGCACCAGGATCGGCGACTGCATGTCCATGTCCTTCTCGAGCATGGCGGCGACAAGCTTCGGCGGCACCGGCTGGTTGGCCTTGGCGTTGGTGGCGAGCGAGACCTGGTCGGTGTCACAGCCGGCCAGCAGCACGCTCACCGCGAGAGCGGCGAAGGTGACAAGCGCGCGAACGAGCGTGCGATGAATCAAGTCGAAGCTCCACACCCACCGGGCAATCTTCGCGACCCCAACACGGCGAATATGCCCTGAAGCCATTGTCTAAAATATTAGCCTTCGGCCCCCCTGCTCGCAACCTGAACAGGGATCGCCAGCCCCTATGCTAGCGGGCATGGTTCAAGGAATGTTAAAGACCCGGCTCTGGGCCTAATTGCGGCCAAATTGGCCGATTTGGGGAAAAATCCACCCCGTTCCGGGCCGGCTAGCCGAGCTTCCGGCCGATATCGAGGAATTTCTGCCGCCGTTGCTTGCGAACCGCGTCCGGATCAAGATTTCGTAGGTCGCCGAAGGCCTGGGCGATGGCGTCGCCGGTGGTGGCGATCATGGCTTGGGCGTCGCGGTGGGCGCCGCCGGCGGGTTCTCTGAGGATCTGGTCGATCACGCCGAAGCGCAGCATGTCCTGGGCGGTGATCTTCATGCTGTTGGCGGCTTCCTGCGCCTTGGTGCCGTCGCGCCACAGGATCGAGGACGCGGCCTCCGGCGAGATCACGCTGTAGATCGCGTGTTCGAACATCAGGACGCGGTTGGCGGTGGTGATGGCGATGGCGCCGCCCGACATGCCTTCGCCGGTGATGATCGCGACGTTGGGCACGCCGAGCGACAGGCAGGCATCGGTCGAGCGCGCGATCGCCTCGGCCTGGCCGCGCTCCTCGGCGCCGATGCCGGGATAGGCGCCGGCGGAATCGACGATCGACAGCACGGGAATGCCGAACCGGTCGGCCATCTCCATCAGCCGCACCGCCTTGCGATAGCCCTCGGGCCGCGCCATGCCGAAATTGTGCTTGATGCGACTCTCGGTGGTGGCGCCCTTTTCCTGGCCGACCACGCAGATGCTCTCGCCGCGGAAACGGCCGAAGCCGCCGATCAGCGCCTCGTCGTCGGCGAATTTGCGGTCGCCGGCCATCGGTGTGAATTCGGTGATTAGCCCGGTGATGAAGTCGGTGAAATGTGGCCGGCTCGGGTGGCGCGCCACCAGCGTCTTCTGCCACGGCGTCAGATTGGCATAGAGCTCAGTGAGCGCTTGCGCCGCCTTGTCCTCGATCCGTGCGACCTCGTCGCCGATGTCGCTGCCCGAGGCGGCAAGCGCGCGCAACTCGTCGATCTTGGATTCAAGCTCGGCGACGGGTTTTTCGAAGTCGAGATAGCTGCGCATCGGGTCGGGCATCAACTCAATATAAGGAGGAACGGTGCGAGGGGCGAAGCGGTTTCGGCGGGTAGCAGAGAAGTTATGCAACTTCAATTGGTTAACGCGCATTCAGGCCGAACGCACGCTTCGGCGTCGCGGGCAGGTGACGCTCTTTCTGCGGAGATGCCGCCGAAGTCAAGGCGGCCGTTATTTTTCCGCCAGCGGATGCAGGTCGCGGACCAGGCTCTTCAGCCGTTCCTCGACCACATGGGTGTAGATCTGGGTGGTCGAGATGTCGGTGTGGCCGAGCAGGGTCTGCACGATGCGCAGGTCAGCGCCGTTGTGGAGCAAATGGCTGGCAAAGGCGTGGCGCAGCACATGCGGCGAGACCAGCCGCGGCGCGAGGCCGGAAGCGGCTGCAAGCTCCTTGAGGTCGCGGGCAAAATGTTGCCGGGTCAGATGGCCGCTCTCGCCGAAGGAAGGAAACAGCCATTTCGACGGCGCGGCCTTCTTTTCTTGCGGCTTCATCACCTCCAGCGCCGCCAGATAATCCGCCATCGCTTGGCGCGAGGCGTCGTTGAGCGGCACCAGCCGCTCCTTGTTGCCCTTGCCGCGCACCACGATCATCCGTGCATTGCGCCGCGCGGCCGCTGATGGCAGCGACACCAGTTCGGAGACGCGCAAGCCTGTCGCATAGAGCACTTCGAGCAGGCAATAGAGCCGCAGCGCGCGCAGCCGCTGCGCCGGCGAGACGTCGGTCCGAGTGAGCTCCTGCGCGCGCGTCAGCATGCGGTCGACGTCTGCGATCGACAGCACCTTCGGCAGGCCGCGACCGCGCTTCGGGCCCGATAGAATCGCGGCCGGATCGTCGCTGCGGATCCGCTCATTGAGCAGGAAGCGATAGAGATGCCGCATCGCCGACAGCCGCCGCGCCACGCTTGTCGATTTGAAGCCTCTCGCATCGAGGTCGGCGAGATAGCCGCGCAGCGCCTCGGTGTCGGCGCCGACGAAGCCTTGGCCGGAGCGGGCGAGAAACTCGGAGAAATCGGTGAGGTCGCGTCGGTAGGCGTCGAGCGTGTTGGCGCCGGCCCCCTGTTCCGCGGCGAGCATGTCGAGGAACAGCGCGATCAGGCTGGAGTCGGAAGTCTTGGCAGAGGTCTTGGCGGGAATCTTGGAGCGCATGGCCGCGACCATAGCGGCTATTTCTTGAGGAACTTATCCGGCGGGATGGTCACCGTCATTTCCCGCGGCTTCGGGTGCACGAAATTCGCCAGCGCGAAAACGATGCCATAGCCGATCCCGAAAATCACGGCGACGACCGTCAGGAAGCGGAACAGGCTGGGCATGGAGGCGGCTCGGGGGGCAAATTAACCAATGAAATCATCCAACATGTTCCCCGCGCCGTTGCAAGAGTCGCTGGTAACGGTATCGCCGGGGGTAGTATAGGTGGCTCGAAATCCGGCAAATCGTCCGATAACCGAGCTTTTTGATGTCCGAAACCGCCGTACCTGTGACGACCAACCCGACCCTGGAGGCCGACATCGCGGCCGCGCTGGGGCCGCGGTCGATCGTGCTGGTGGGCATGATGGGGGCGGGCAAGTCGACCATCGGCCGGCGGATGGCCGCGCGGCTCCGGCTGCCATTTACCGACGCCGACACCGAGATCGAGACGGCGCATCGGATGTCGATCCCGGAGATTTTCGAGACCCATGGCGAGCCATATTTTCGCGACGGCGAGGCGCGGGTGATCGCGCGGATCCTCGATAGCGGGCCGGTCGTGCTGGCAACCGGCGGCGGCGCCTTCATGCGCGAGGAGACCCGCAACCGGATCCGCGAGCGAGCGATCTCGATCTGGCTCAAGGCCGATTCCGATATCATCATGCGTCGGGTCCGCCGCCGCGCCGACCGTCCGTTGCTGCAGACCGCCGACCCCGAGGCGACGGTCAACCGCCTGCTCGTCGAGCGTGAGCCGGTCTACCAGAACGCCGATTTGACGATCGCCTCGCGCGACGTGCCGCATGACCGCATCGTCGACGAATGCCTCGAGGCCCTGCACGCGCATCTCGGCGGCACGCCTCCGGCCATCGAACCAACACAGGATGGATTGAACACGACCTCATGACTGCGCCTCTGAAACATTCCGCATCGGTTACGGTCGACGTCGCGCTTGGCGATCGCGCCTATGACATCGTCATCGGCCGCGACGTGCTGCAGTCACTGGGCGCGCGCGTCGCCGCGCTACGGCCCGGCGTGCGCACCGCCATCGTCACCGACCGCACGGTTGCAAAGCATTGGCTGGAGCCGACCAAGGCGTCGCTCGCCGCTGCCGGCATTCCGACATCGCGGATCGTCGTCGAGGAAGGCGAGGGCTCGAAGAGCTATGCCGGGCTGTCGCAGGTCAGCGAAGCGCTGATCGCGGCGAAGATCGAGCGCAATGATCTCGTGATAGCGCTCGGCGGCGGCGTGGTCGGCGATCTCGCCGGCTTCGCGGCGGCAATCTTGCGCCGCGGTGTCGATTTCGTGCAAGTGCCGACCTCGCTGCTCGCGCAGGTCGATTCCTCGGTCGGTGGCAAGACCGGCATCAACTCGCCGCAGGGCAAGAACCTGATCGGCGCGTTCCACCAGCCGGTGCTTGTGATCGCCGACACGTCGGTGCTGGACACGCTGTCGCCGCGCCAGTTCCGGGCCGGCTACGCCGAGGTCGCGAAGTATGGCATCCTCGGCGATGAGGCCTTCTTCGGCTGGCTCGAGGCAAATCACGCCGATATCGTCGCAGGTGGCGCGGCGCGCGAGCATGCGATCGCGACGTCCTGCCACGCCAAGGCGGCGATCGTCTCCCGCGACGAACGCGAGACCGGCGAGCGCGCGCTGCTCAATCTTGGCCACACCTTCGGCCATGCGCTGGAAGCAGCGACCGGCTTCTCCGACCGCCTGTTCCACGGCGAGGGCGTCTCGGTCGGCATGGTGCTGGCGGCGGAATTTTCCGCGCAACTTGGTATGATCCCGGCCGACGCTGTGGCGCGGATCGCGCGTCATCTTTCCGCGGTAGGATTGCCGACGCGCCTGCAGGACATCGCGGGCTTTACCCAGGAGGGCCTCGTCGATGCCGACGCGTTGCTGGCGCTGATGGCGCAGGACAAGAAGGTCAAGCGCGGCAAGCTCACTTTCATCCTGCTGGAGGCGGTCGGCCGTGCCGTGATCGCCAACAATGTCGAGCCGTCGCTGGTGCGCGACTTCCTGCAAGTCAAGCTGGCGAGGCACTAGAGCACAACGTTCGGGTGAACGAAGTTGGACTGGATAACCGTCTGCATCGTCATTGGCTGCCTGCTGGTTTCCGCCTTCTTCTCGGCGAGTGAGACCGCGCTGACTGGCGCCTCGCGCGCCAGCATGTTGCGGCTGTCGAAACAGGGCAACAGCGACGCCACTCTCGTGTCCAGCCTGATGGCCGTGCGCGAGCGGATGATCGGCGCGCTGCTGCTCGGCAACAATATCGCCAATATCGGCGCCTCTGCGCTCGCAACCGGCATCTTCACCGCATGGTTCGGCGATGTCGGCGTGCTCTATGCCACCGGCGTGATGACGGTGCTGGTGGTGATCTTCGCGGAAGTGCTGCCCAAGACCGTCGCCATCAACGCGCCGGAGCGGGTGTCGCTCGCCGTGGCGCGGCCGATGCGGCTGACGGTCTTTGTGCTCGGTCCACTCCTGACCGTCATCGAGGCCATCGTCCGCGTCCTGATGCGGCTGCTCGGCATCAGGATCGGTGCGTATCAGGCGATTCTGTCGCCCACCGAACGACTGCGCGGTGCGGTCGACCTGCTGCATCATGAGGGCAAGGTCGAGAAGCAGGACCGCGACATGCTCGGCGGCCTCCTCGACCTGAGCGAGCTGCAGGTCTCCGACGTCATGGTCCACCGCACCGAAATGACCACGGTCAATGCCGACCTGCCGCCGGAGGAACTAGTGCGCGAGGTGCTGGCGAGCGAATACACCCGCATCCCACTGTGGCGGGAGAAGCCGGAGAACATCGTCGGCGTGCTGCATGCCAAGGATTTGCTGCGCGCCATCCGCGCCAACGAAGGCGACATGTCGGGGATCGATGCCTCGGCGATCGCGCTGCCGCCCTGGTTCGTGCCGGAGATGCGCCCGGTCTCCGAGCAGTTGAAGGCGTTCCGCCGCCGCAAGACCCACTTCGCCCTTGTCGTCGACGAATATGGCGAGGTCGAAGGCATGGTGACGCTGGAGGACATCCTGGAGGAGATCGTCGGCGACATCTCCGACGAGCATGACGTCGTCGTGGCCGGCGTACGCGCCCAGCCGGACGGCTCGGTCGTGGTCGACGGCTCGGTGCCGATCCGCGATCTCAACCGCGCGATGGACTGGCGCCTGCCGGACCAGGAGGCGACCACGGTCGCCGGTCTCGTGATCCACGAGGCGCGGTCGATCCCCGACCGCGGCCAGAGCTTCACCTTCCACGGCTTCCGCTTCCGCGTGCTCCGCCGCGAGCGCAACCGCATCACCGCGCTGCGCATCGTCGCAGTTCCGCGCGAAGGGGCGGAGCTCGACGAGAAGAAGCCGAAGCGGGCCGGCACGGCGTTCTAGACAGACCGCAACGCGGTCCATCACCGTCATCCTTGAGCTGCTCGCCTCTTCGGCGAGCCTCGAGGGATCGACGGTCACCAGCCGGGCCGTGCATCCTCCGAGACGCGCGAAGACGCGCTCAGGATGACAGATCTGGCGATGTTGCCGGATAGCTACTCGATGTCGATCGAGACGCTCGAAAGCTTCCAAGCACCGTCGGAGGGGAAGAAGCCGAGCTGATACTTCACCTGCTTGGGCGCGGTGTCGAAATGGCCCTTCAGCTGCAGCACGCCCTTCTCGTCGATCTTGACGTCCTCATCGAGAATGATCGGCTTGGCGACGACGGCATCGAACACCGCGTGCTTGTCGACCAGATCCTTGAAGATTGTCTTCAACTTGTCCGGCGGAAACTGGTCGCGGAACGGTTTTGAGATCTTGGCGTGGAACACGGCGAAATTGTCTGATGCCACCGCATCGTTCAGCGAGACCAGGATGCTCTTGATCAACACTTCCTGAACAAAGGGACTCGGCATGTCCAGCGCCGAGGCCGAAAGGGTTGCGGATATCAGCAGCAGGCCGGGGGCGATAGCGATCGACCGGAAGCGTGCCCAACGGATCATCAAACGAGGGATTATCAGGCGAGGGATCATCAAGCGGCCCCATCAAATCGGTGGCGACGTGATCCAAAACCGACCGCCCTTGTGGAGCGGGTCCATCGCCGGTGGCATCCCATCTCAATAGATCAAAACCGCTGCGGCGTCTTGAGGCAGGCGCGAACTAGCCCCGCTTTTCCCCGGGTGCGTGTGCATGGATCGCCAGCGCGTGCACTGAGCCGGCGAGTTCCTGCGTCAGCGTCGCATTTATCATGCGATGACGTTCGATCCGGGTCTTCCCTTCGAAGGCCGGCGACACAATATATACCCGAAAGTGCGTCTCGCCGCCCGGCCTGTGGCCGGCGTGGCCCTCATGCAGATGTGACTCATCGACGACGTCGAGGCTTTCCGGCAAGAAAGCTTCACGCAACTTGTTCATGATAGCGTCTTTGGTGCTCATGGCGGCGGCATTACGTTCGCGACGGCTTTTCGTCAATGGTGCAGCGGGAAACGAGGTCTGCGCAATGTCAAGACTTGAAGAATTGTGCATTGCGTAGTCAAAGAGAGCATGGCGATCGATTCATCCAAATTCTTCGACTCCATTCGCATCAAGCCGACCAAGGTGAGTGCGAAGCGTCAGGCGCAGGCCGGCGCAGAGGCGGTCGCTTGCGAGTGGGCAGGGTGCCAGAACAAGGGCGCGCATCGCGCCCCGAAGGGCCGTGAGAACTCGCGCGAGTACTGGCACTTCTGTCTCGATCACGTCCGCGAATACAACCAGTCCTACAACTTCTTCCAGGGCATGAATCCGGACGACGTCGCGCGCTACCAGAAGGATGCGCTGACCGGCCATCGTCCGACCTGGAAGATGGGGGCCAATGGCGCCAAGAAGGGCGAGGGCGATATCGAGGCCGGGTCCGATCCGTTCCACATGTTCTCCGAACTCAACGGCCGCGGCCGCTGGCGGCCCGGTCCGGGTGGCGCGCAGGAGCCCAAGCCGGAAGTACGCAAGGTCATGAACGCCGAGCGCAAGGCGTTGCAGGTGATGGGCCTCGGCGCCGGCGCGACGCTCGACGTCGTCAAGGCGAAATACAAGGCGCTGGTCAAGCAGCACCATCCCGACGCCAATGGCGGCGACCGCTCCACCGAGGATCGCCTGATCGAGATCATCAAGGCGTATAATTACCTGAAGACCGTGGTGCGCGAGGCGTAGGCGAAGCGCTTGCGACTTCGTATCCGCATACTCCGCTTCGCCTCTCCCCTTGTGGGAGAGGGATGCGAGTGATTTCGATATAAACTACAATCACTTAGGGGATTGGTGTCCCTGGAGTGTCCCGAACCGAGTTAACTGCCATTCGGCCGATTGGCTGCGGACTTTCTCAGCTCTAGCTCGTTTGCCGGGGACTCAGGTGAGATAAACTGGGTCCGCCTCCGAAAGACCAAGTTAGGCTGACATGCCAAGGCGCCGACGAAGCTCGAAACTCATGTCGACCTCCAGGGACGACAATCTCGAAACATTCTTCTCGCAAACTCCGGCATTGTATAAGAGCGTCATTATGGGTTGCCAGAGTTCGTAGTACTCCGCGCGGTTCAGGACACGTTTGCCAAGCTCATGGTCAGCAACCCTTGACCACACTTCTGGAAGCTCACGTTCAACCAGCTCGATAGAGCTGGCGATCAGCTCGCGATAGGACTGACGTTCGCGTTCGGTATTCATTGCCCCTCCTACTGCGAGAGAGCGCGGTCACACGTTTCTACTGCGACCGGATGGCGAACAATCCGCGATGGAGTCGCCCTTACAATCTCCGCTCGATCAGCTTCCGTGTCCAATCCTCGATTGCTTTACTCGGCAGCTGGTATCCACCGAACTGGACGAAGAGCTGCCGTACAACAGCCTCCACCACCGGCGCAATTGCGCTCTGGGGCGTATCTAATGGCACCTCAACGTAACTGGTCACAGTGTCCGTAGCCGTCTTTTCATACGCGCTGAAATACACGCCGGGATTGGCCCAGGATTCGAGCTTCCTACCTGTGAGCTTGCTCCAACGAAAGGCAAACGCCAACGTCGTATCCTCGGGCTCCCATCCAAGTGCACGAGCAAAAGCGAGCCCGACCGCGATCGTCTCTGCAACCCTTAGAATGGCTATGATCGGGTCCAACACCGATCCCGGCGCCCTCCCGCCACCATCGTCCTGCAAATTCCCGAGCAGATAGAATCGGCCATTCGGATCAAACAGCTGAAAATCCAGATGATCCGACCACCCCCCCTGCGCAGAGACAATTAGCGCCTGCCAGGTCCCATCCCTAACACGTGGCCGTGCAGTTTCATCTCTGAAACCTGCCGAATCCAGCCACATAGGCCAGCCCGTCAAATTCGGATTAGCCGATGCGAGGGTCTGCCGAAAGGTCGCGGTCGGCATCTCGCCGATTTTTTGGGGGCTAATAATTAGTGCAACTTCGAACTTCGCACCATTGGCCATCTCATGCGCGACACCTGTCAGATTGCGCGCGGACGCGGCCTGCAGAAAGTGACTATTTCCCTCACCGAGAAACGCGAGCGTCTGCGCTTGGAGGCTCACATGCGGCTTGATACCAAATGGCTGCAATCCGTCCGCAGACGAACCCAGATGTCGGCGCAAGAACCGCCCTATGTCAGCTTCGCGGTTCTCAAAACAGCGGTCAAACAGGTCGCGCCAATCCTTGGGCAGGGCAACTGCGGTGCTGGCCCTCCCGTTTGCATTGAGCGTTCTGCAATAAACGTCACCAATGCGGACGAGCTTTTTCCCGTCCGAGCCAACCAAATCGCCCTTACTAGCTACAGGATATTGAATGCCATCGGGAACAACAATTACCGGGACCTCAGTACCGTCGCGCTTAGCAAACGCAACCTCGATCTCGAAGGTCTCATGCGCATAACGAGATACGAGCTGCTGAATTTTGTCGGTATGGAAGGCATCGCGCACGTTTGCGGGTCTACCAGCGGTCTCGACCTGCAAGGTCTGATCATTCAGCCCGAAAATCATGAAGCCGCCGTTATGGTTTCGCATCGCGAGACAACCGCGCACGATTTTCGCGGCGCCCTCGGGTGTCGTCGGGTCAATCCAGGATTTTACCTCGACAGGTAGGCCCTCGGAGGGCCTAGCGACCAAGTCGTCAATACGACTCTGTGGAGTCTTCATTCGTGACCCTCGAAATACAACGACGCCTTAACTCAACCTGAAGGCGATTACAACGGGCACGAGCGATCCCCCGCCGCCTCGATCAACCGCTTCTTGCGTGACCGGGCACTTCAGCGATGTTTCGAGCTCGCAGCAAGCTGTGGAGAACCCGGCAAACCAAAAACGCGATTTGACACGCCGCTGACACAGCCGCTCCGAGCGATTGAGGATTGAAGCGTAACATCAGCGCCTTGCAATACTTGCTGTGTTCCTTGCCAAGGGACTGCGCAACGGTTTTTTGCGGTTGACGCACCAGGAAATCGACAGCCATATAAATCACCCCCCGAAGGCTCTCCTGTTTTTTCAATGGAGAGCCGCGCATGTCAGACAAATTATTCATCGATCTTTGGGGCGCCAGCATCAGCGCTGAGGGCATCTATGCTATCGGGGCTGCGGTGATCATCATTCTTGTGTGGCGGCTTCGCTAAGTCATCGCATACCCGCGACGGTCTGCGGCGGATCGATCTTCAAACCGCCAAGCTCGCACAACTGGGGCATTCTGCGATGTCCCGCTTTACCGGACTTAGCCGACCTAACCCAGACACCGCCCCATGCCCAAAAAGGGCCAACAGCGGCAATTCAATTGTTGTGCTCGCTACAAAGCCCGCACGGCAACATGGTCGTGCTTGTCAGGTTCCTATGGGGCGGCGCTTCTCGAGCAATCGAAGCTCTTTTGATCCCCCTCTACAACGTGACTGGCGATCCAGTTTGCAATGGTCGGTGCGGCAAGAGGATGGTCGTAAAGCGCGTGAGAAAGAGTTTCGTCCCTTCTCAAGCCGAGAGTTATGACTGTGGCCAAACCAGAATCCGGCACGGAATCAAAGAACGCATCGCACCCTATCGAACCCACGGCTAATTCTCTTCCGAATACTGTCCGCGTGAGGGGAACAAGAAAAATTGCGAGAACTGGCGTAATAAACACGAGCGCTATTCCAACTGCCGTAGTGTACGGACCAAACAACGCCACGCAAGATATGCCAAAAAGCAAAAGTGGTGCAAAAAACAAAGCAGGAATAAAAAAGAAGAACCAACGCCATCTGCTTTCTGGTGGCGTTATAACGGACGCTTGCAGTACCTTTAGCGCGAGTGCGTAGGCTACTCTTAAAAGTCTGTTCGCCACGGCTCCGGCAGCAAGACTTAAGGCAGCTTCATCGTCAATTGCCCTCAAAACTAATAGATGGTCCTTCAGCAATCTGGCATCAGCGACAGTTGACTCGCACAACATGCGTGACCGCAATTGCCATCGAGTGGGGATTTTATTTTTGGGAACCGGGTTGATCAATAGCTTGAACAGAAGGCCCCCACCAATCCATCCAATAACAAAAGCGGCGAGGATGATCAGCAAGCTTATTGGGTTATCATTGACAGTTAGCTCATCCACCGAGAAAATTGACGCCAATATACAGGCTGCAAGACTAGACATCCTCAACAGCGCTCTTGCCCCATTGAACCTTCGATCAGACTCAAAAAGCCGAAAGAATGGTGTCGCCAGGGTGCACACGTAAATGTTGGACAGGTCGCGAAGCTTCGAAGTAGCTTGCATCACTACGTTTCCTCCGTGACTATGTCCAATTATCAAAATGGGTCCTTCTCCTGCCAGGATTTCTAGTTGATTTTTGAGATCATTCGCGGCCTTAGCTCTACGGAAAATAGAATTGCTGCCACACCAGTTCGCGGCAGTGATTGGGCCGGCGAGACCGTGTGGCAATCGATCTTCAAACTCGCCTAAAAGCTGGTCCACAAACATGGAGTCTGGACGGCACCAGCGTGCCATGGGTGTCTTACGGATGAAGCCGCGACCCCACGTGCCGTGAACTAGCAAGACTTTCAACCGGCAGCCGCAGACTTGAGGCTCCGATACTGATGGGCGCATGCCTAGTCCTCCGAGGAATACTCAGCCGAAGCGCGCTCAACTTCGTCGTATAATCGTATAATCGACGCTATCTAATCGGTGGCGATGGTACGCGCCCGAGGTTGTATCATGACTTGCAGGTTGTGTGTTAGTTACCTTGCAGCGTCGCGAAAGCGAGATTCCGATTGCATCTCATTAAGCTTGGGATGGGACCGTCGTCCGCAGCCAAAGAGCCGAATACCCTCATGTCGGAGTTGGGTCAAAAGCCGGCGAACCAACGCGCGCTCCTTAGGTCCGAGCTACCCTTAATAGCGGACCTATCCACACCCACGACGCTAGGTAGCCCGCAGCCAGATCAATCCCCAACGGATTGATAATTTGTGTACCAACCAAGACTGCGCTTTCATGTGGGCATGGGCACCAAATCACAAGAGCGCATCTACGGCGGCTCGGTCAGGGCATCGGCTGAGCTGGCGGCCAAAGCCCGCAAGGATGCGGATCGCCTCGCCCGCGAAGCCTGGAACAAACGCATGCTCGCCTTTCAGGGACCAGCTCAACCGTCCCCCGCGCTGGGCGATGCGCTCAATGCGGGTTACCTATATCTTGAAGTCAAATGCCTTGGGTGCGAGACGCACCAGACGGTTGCCCTTGATGTTGTGCGCCGACCGAAGACGACGCCGATCCATGAGCTGGAACGCTATATGCACTGTAAGGACTGCTCGGACGTTCGCGGCTATCGGTACAAGCGCAGCCATCTGGTGGCGCTGCGGCGGAACAGGATTTCGGCGCTGAACCCGCCTTCGGTCTGGTGGCCAGGAGAGCGATAAATTGAAAAGGCGCGAGATGACCCAATGACTGATGACACTGATCATCTAGAAACTAAAGACGTCTTCATCGATACAGAGGCGTATGTTCGAGAACGGTTCAATTGGGAGGCGAAGACGTTCACCCGTATTGCGGAGCTTGCAAAGAAGCGCCAGATACACGTCTTGACTACCAGCATCACCAAGAGAGAAGTTCGGAACAAAATCAACGAAGCGCTCACGCACGCTCAATCCGCTCTACAAAAGCACGAAGTAGTATTTGAGCAGCTCAGCATCGCGACCGACAATGCTAAGGACGGCGCCAGCGAGCGGCTGCTTAAGTCATTCGATGACTTTCTAAAACGAGTCAACGCCACCGAGGTCCCATTAACCCAAAACCTAGAAACGTTGTTCGATGATTATTTCGAGCGTGTTCCACCATTCAGCGAGGGGAAGAAGTCAGAATTTCCCGATGCAGCTGTAGTGCACGCGCTCAAGCAATTCGCAGCGCAGACGAAAAAGTCAATTTATGTAGTGTCCGGCGATCGGGACCTAATGAGTTGTTGCGCCGACGGAAGTAATCTTATTCACGCGTCGTCGTTAAGCGAGATCATCTCTCGTGCAACCGTAACGAAGAAGCTTCATGATGATCTACTCGAATTCGCAGTCAACGACTTCACTTTAAGAGATGACATTCGCACGCAACTTAGAACGGCGAATGTATTCTTTTATGGCCTAGCTAGATTTGCGGACCGCATCGAAGTCGAAGCAACGGTAAACGGTGTTGAGAATTTCAACGTCGTCGGGCTCAACGTTATTTCACGCGAGGTCGACCAAACGTTGGTTTGCGAAATCGAATGTGAGGCGTGCGTAGGGTTCTCTTTCAAAATCCAAGTTGGAGGCAGGTTCGAAGAAGACGACAGCGAGAGCGTTTGGGTGTTTCCCTCGGCTGAGGTTACGATTGATTTCAACCCCGATGGCATTTCGAGATTTACCTACATCTCGGGAGGGCTGACCAGTAGCCTCGACGTCGATGCAGCTGAAGTATATTGTCTCGAACGATTTCGTTAAGCGATGGGCAACGTCTACAGCATCACGACCAACCAAGCAGCGATCCTGAACTTGTTCCGAGTGGTCAACCGCTACGTCGGCAACCTGCCGCTAATGCCCGGCGTATAACGCTCGTTTCGCATGTTGAAGTAGACCTTGAGGGTGCATGAGATTTCGCATTCCCGAAGTATTGTTCGGAGCGTTACTGGCGGTCGCCATCTATGCAATGGGGATGACGTTTTCATCACCGATAGCGCCACCAAACGCAGAGCCAGAAACCGGCGCTCAGGAGCGCCCCCAAAAGCAAGCCTCCAAGGCCAATACCGATGAAAGGATTGCCGATTACACTTGGTGGCTCGCCGTTTTGACAGGGGCTTTGGTTCTGACCGCCGTCGGACAGGGATTCTTCATAGTCCGCTCGGATAAAACCGCTCGGATCGCCGCGAACGCCGCCGATCTTAGTGCTAGAGCGGCAATTGCGATTGAGTTGCCCGTCATCAAAGCCGAACCTGACCAATTTGGATTCGGGAGTAAACAAAACGCTGATGGTCCGCGCATCGAATACTGCATCGTCGCTTTGATAAGCTTTGCAAATGTCGGCAGGACGCAGGCCTATCCCGTCGAGGTCCAATATGGATGGACCTTCGGGAACGCCCTTCCTGGTATTCCGGTTTACACCTTCACTAAGAGATTCAGGATCAATGAAATCATTCATCCAAGCGATACTGGCTTTTTAAATCTCGATGAGGAATTTGCGTTTGACCAAGGGATTGATCCCATTGAAGCAGTGAGAACTGCCACATCCGGCCTGTGGTTTTACTGCCGCCTCGTCTACCTGGATTTCATGCAAAACAGGCACGAGTCCAGTTTTTGCTGGCGCAGACACCAAGTAGTTGGCAAAGGCTTTTTCCTCGTAGACTCCACTCCAATCTACAATCGAAAAACCTAGCAATAGCGCCGCGCCACCCTGTCCCAGGCGGGAATAGTCTTACTAGAGCGATCTACTACCAACTCAATCATCGTTCCGACGCCACGGATCGAGGCTGAGCGCCGACTAGCCGACGTTTGGCCCGTATTTCTACGGGTGGCCTGTTGCTAGACAGCACAGCTTGCGCACGCGTGCAAGTTGCGGAACAATGCTGCCTTTAGCAGACACGAATTAATTGCTCTCTGCGGGCGTGCGCCGCCGCTACAACCTATTTCCTAGGATGAAGAGTTTTGCCAGCATATTCCTCAAAGGCACAGCCCTATTTGGATGCGATTGCCAACGGCGTTTTTTCCTCTCAAAAAGTGAGAGATTGGATGATCGAGGGGACCGCGGCCGAGGCTGAATACCTCGGTTCTCACGCTCTCCTTGAAGAGCAGCGCAGAGTGCGATGGCGAACGGGCAAAACGAAGCAAGAGTTTTGGGCGAACTATTGGTGCGGGAAGGACTCTCGTTGCACCTGCCGAATTGAGGGCAGCAAGGGGCTGGAGACTGATGCGATCTTTTTTCTTCGATCTCGGAGCAACCGGGTCCTTGCCGTGCACGTAGAGTTCAAGCACGCATTCGAGGCTTTTAAGTACGGACAGCCCGAGTCTTATCCGTTACGTGCCAGCTGTTTTGCCAAAAATACGCCACCGAAGATCAACCCTCATAGTGATTGGACCACCGTTCTGTTTTGCGGCGAAGACATGCTGTCAGACGAGCGGGTATCTAATTTTCAACGGGTCATTACGCACGACGAAGCCGCAGTTGTGATCTCGGGCTATCCGCGGTGAAGCGCGGAAGAGCTGACCGTCGTAAGTGAGCAGTTGACTATAAGGCGACGCAACTAATCTGAGGCGTAAGGGAGAACGATTTCACCCCTGACCCTCGATTCGAGGAGAACGAGCGATGAGCGTGAATTCGTCCGCAAACAATTTGCCGTCAGATGCTCGACGGCGTGTCGAGTTGTGGCCTCTGTGGGCACTCCCTGCGGCACTGATCGTGATGTTGCTGATGTTTTCGAACACGCTCAGCATCTGGCATTTTATCCTTTTGCTTGTGTTTGGAAATGTGATTTTCATTCCGACATATGTTGCGGGTCGACGGGGGCATCGAAACGCTATCGCGATCTTTGTGCTGAACTTGGTTGTGTTTTTGATGGTATTACTTTCGATAGCGTTAGCTATCGCGATCCATTTCGATGGCACCTTGGCCACCGTCTTATCACTCATGAGTGCCTTGGAGTTTCTTGGCTGGGTGGCGGCGCTCGTTTGGTCGTTTTTGGCAAAGGGAAAACCGAATGGTATAGACTAAATGCGAGTGCCACCGATGAAGGATAACTGACGCTCTTCTACGGCACGAGCATTTTCTGCATGCTTCTTCGATCATCGAGGCAATCATCGATGCCAATGTACATACTCATATTCGCAGTTTTGCTGGGACTTATTCCGGCCTACTTGGCTCAAAAGAAAGGCCGGTCTTTTGGTCTATGGTGGCTATACGGCGCGTTGCTTTTCATCGTCGCGCTTCCCCATGCAATCATAATGAATCCTCTTCCTAACAGCGAAGTGGCAATGAAGCGTGACGCGTTAAAGTGGGCAAGCAAGGGCTTTAATCCAATCAACCAAACTGCGATTGAGTTGACGGCTGACCGACGGGGGTCGGATGATTCCGACATTAACAAGCGCGACCTATCCAATTCTGATCACGCGCAAAGACCACAGAACCCTCAAACTCTCGATCGATGGCGGGCTCTGACTAGATACGACCCCGAAATACAGGCTGCCGTAGAAGAGCTGCGGCCGTTTGGGGGTGCTTGGGTGGACAAGCTCGGCCGTGATTTTTTCGCTCTGAACGAAGATAAGAGCTATCTCCTTAAGATCGTTCAAAAGTTGAAGGAAGAGTCTCAGCAATTCGATCGCGAAGAATGGAATGCTCAGTTTCGCTGCACCGCCGATAGGGAGCCTTGCTCTGAAGAATCGCTGAACGTCCTTCGTAAAGCGAAGGAGTCCGGCTACGCCCTCAGTACCCAAAGCGATGGAACGTTTCTTCTCAAGAACGACACATCGACCTCCTACCTAAGAACGAATGATCAAATCCTTCGCTTCGGACGAAATCTCCTGGCCCAATCACAAAACAGTGCTTCATAGCGAAGCAAGAGGACTGTATTTGAAACGACACCGCATACGACAATGGCCCCGACGATCTTACACGTCGGGGCCATTCGTGATCATCAGGTCGGCGCTAAAGCAGGCCATTTCCTAACCAACGCGATAGGCCAACAAGAGACTACAGTAGGTCGCGTTCCACCAAAACACGTTTGGCACGGCCCCTTGATCCAGCATAGAGTATCGTCCGGATCGGAGCTGCGCGCTATGCCGCAAGACACGCCAAACCGGGTCGAGCGCAGGTTGTCCGCGATATTGGCTGCCGACGTTGCTGGCTATTCGCGGCTTATGCACCATGCCGAAGAGGCTACCCACTCCAGACTGATGGCGCTTCTAGTGGGCGTTATCGAGCCTGCGATTGCGGAGCACGGTGGTCGCATCGTGAAGAATACCGGCGACGGGTTCTTGACGGAGTTTCCAAGCGCTGTCGAAGCGGTGCGAGCTGCAATTCAGTTTCAGGCCAGCACAAACGAGCTTACAAGCGCAGAAGCGGAAGACAACCGCATTGCTTTCCGCGTGGGCGTCAATATTGGCGACGTGATCGTCGAGCCACATGACATCTTTGGAGACGGCGTCAACATTGCCGCTCGACTTGAGGGCATTGCAGAGCCAGGCGGCATTTGCATCTCGGCTTCTGTCTACGATCAAGTGCAGGGTAAGGTGGGGGTTGAGTTCGTTGACTTGGGCGAGCAGTCTCTCAAGAACATTGCGCGGCCGGTCAGGGTCTATGCGATCGCTAGGGATGGATCATCCCGCGCGGTGACATCGTCTGACAGCGCAAGAACTCTGTCTTCACCGCCTCGTCTATCAATTGTTGTGTTGCCTTTCGCTAACCTGAGCGATGATCCGTCACAAGACTACTTCGTCGATGGCGTAACAGAGAGTTTGACGACAGACCTGTCGCGCATCGGCGGGTCATTCGTGATCGGCCGCCACACTGCATTCACTTACAAGGGCAAGGCACTCGGTCTCAGGCAAGTCGGTCGCGAGCTGAATGTGCGCTACGCGCTTGAAGGATCGGTACAGCGTAGCGCCAGTAAACTTCGCGTAAATGTTCAGCTTGTTGACATGGAAGCCGGCGCGCACCTGTGGTCCGATCGTTTTGACAAACCTATCGCCGATCTGTTCGACATGCAGGACGAGATCGTGTCGCGGCTCGCCAACGCTCTGAATGCCGAACTTATTGAGGTCGAGGCGCGACAGGTGGGACGCTCCCTGCATCCCGATGCAATGGGGTTATATTTTCTAGGGCGCCATTGGTGGAATAAAGGGTTCACGTCCGAATATTTGGCACAAGCTCGCCGCTGTTTTGAGGGAGCCTTGGCGATCGATCCTGAGAATGTGGATGCGATGATCTGGATCGCGGCGGTCGATTTAACCCTCGGAGCGGCCCTTTTGACCGACGACCATCGGCAATGTTTGGCACGTGCGGAAACGATATTGCTAAAGGTGCTCTCAGAAGCGCCAAACCATGCGTTTGCTCACCTCGCGATGGGCGCTGTGCTAACCTATACGAGACGTGCGCCGCAAGGCATAGCAGAATGCGAACGGGCGTTGGCGCTGGATCGCAATTTGGCTGACGCGCACGCACTAATCGGGATCGCCAAGACTTACAGCGATCGTAGCGCGGAAGCCGAGGTTCATGTCAACGAAGCGTTGCGCCTTTCACCTCGCGATATATCCGCATTCAGGTGGTTGGCGAACGTTGGCTTTGCCAAGTTGCAGCTCGCGGCAGACCTCGAAGCGGTCAATTGGTTCCTTCGCGGTGTTGAAGCTAACCGAAATTGGCCTCTTACGCACTTTGGGCTCGCCGCTACGCTCGCTCATCTCGGCAAGCTGGATGAGGCGCAGGCTGCCGCAAAAACAGGGTTCACGTTTGATCCGACATTTACTATCCATCGCTTGATGACGTTCACGCATGGCCGAGCTGCGCGCTTCGCTGATGGACTGCGAATGGTCGGGGTGCCAGAGAGGTGACAGTCGGTGATTGATCGCAACTCGTAACGCCGGATCGCATCTCAGCGCAAATGATTGGGCTCCAAACAAATGGCCTCGACGATACTTTACGTCGAGGCCATTCGAGATCATCTGACACAGGTACATCCGCCGCGCCATACGATCGCGAGTGTCGCTGATTACGGTGCCTGACTAGGGCCGGATTGTGGCAACTGCGCAATCGAGGTAATCCCATTCAGCGCCAAAGCCGCTCGCGGCCAGCTCGCGCTTTCGCCACGCGGCTCGGCGCTGCCGCTCCATCGCCAATGCCTTGCGCGCCACCACACCCTCGATGATCTCATCAATCTCAGGTCCCGCAAGCGTGCGCGTGATGCGCAGCACGGTAGACAACGCGATCACAACATCGCCATAGGGCATCAGCAAATCATGCGCAGCGACATCGCAGTGCGCAATGAATGTCTCGATTGCCTCCTCGCTACGGCAGATTAGTACGGCCAACTCGCGCGCCTGCCGGTGGTCGTCAGTGGGCACGGCGGGCTCATCATCAAGCAGCATGCGCTCTGCCGCTCGACCAGCCATGAGTTCGACAACCTTGCTATAGACACTACCGAAAATGTCTTCGACCGGGCTACGATCCTCGCCGGCTTTAGGCATCATCGGCGCAAGAACCTCGCGAACGTTCGAGGCGTCGCCGCAACCATCCTTGAGGGCTTCCATGTGGTGCTCACCCCAAACACAGCCCTCATAGCCGGGGCCGGGGATCAACGGTAGCGCCGGCAAGGGAATGACCCAGAAGTCGGGCTGCTACGGCATGCCCTGCTTCGTGGATGGAAATCCGTAAATCATCTTCGCCCGTGCGACCAGGCACGGGGCACTCATCATCGTCGTCATCGGTAATTGTCGCTTGATCAATCATCTTTAAGTTCCCCGCTGCGGCCACCAGTCATCGCGAAGGAAGGGCACGACAACGTGGTGGCCGCCCTTACCGGCGATCCCTCCTTCGCCAGTTAGCTGATCAGTCACGATCAATGATGTTCATGCGCTCAATCATACGTTGCCGAGCCCACATGCGCGCCAAGATAATTTCTTTTCCGTGATGCTCGACGCCCAGGGATCGAACCATAGCCGCGCGGCATCGGCTGGAACTGACACAAGCGAGCCCTCGAACAGCTCCCAACTAGTCGCGGTGAAGGTGAGGTCGTCGTCCCAGCGCAGGTTCTCGACCTCGGGATCGATGACGCGGCCCTTGCTATCCTTGATCTCCCATTCATTGACGCGATAGCCGGCGCTGATGCCGGCGATCTCGCCACGGGCGACCATGCCTTCCGCGCGCTTGCCCTCCCGCGTCTCGTTGAAGAGAATGCGGCCCATCAACGCTGGCTTGGCGCCGCCCATGATCCACATATCGACAAAGCGGCCGAGGTGGTTATTCAGGCCGACTTGTTGATGCGAATCGAGCAACGGGATGCCGCTCGACTTCATACGATCGAGCTTCACGGCCTCGCGCGCGATGCGCAGCACCTCGGTGCCATACGGACGAACGACCGGGGAGCCGGTCGAGATCACACACTCGACGGTGTGGGATTTTGAATCGTAACTCGACGGTGCGACATCCGCGAAACGCGTATCGACTTGGCCGCGGGCCTGTCTCGACTTGGACGCCGTTGGCGAGGAGCACGCGACGCCGCCAGGCAGCTCGCCGCAGACCGTCGAGTTCGAACCGATCGATCGTGGCGGCCCTGTCGCCTTCACACTGCGGGAGCCGGCGCCATGGTTGTAGGTGCGAATGGCTGGCGCCGCGCGGCAGCCTCACGTGAAATCAACACGCGAGTGCCAACGTTGAAGGTCGCGGGCATCAGGCCCTGCGGTTTCAACTTATAAAAAAGTTGCGTGCTAATGCGGTGGCGCGCGCAAAACTCGTCAACGCTGTAAGCGTCGGCGCCATCCAGTACATTTGGTAGCAATGGGGAGTGCATCGGTAAGCTCCTGTTATTTACGTGAGGTCATTTGAACTCGCGTCGAGAGGAGCTGTATCAATAGGCCTTCGTGAGCCGTTGTCAGTAAGAGCGAGGACGGAACCTCACGCATTCCTGCCGAAAATCGTCGAAACCATGTTGATATCTGCCTGAGCAGATGGTTGTAAGTGTCACGCCGCTATCGAGCCGCTATATGTTTGGCGCGATTTCTCCGGCATCGCGACTCACCTTAGTGATTCGTATTTGACTGTTATCCGACCCAGCCGGACGCTTAGTCATGACGCCAGCCGCTCAAGCGGGATGACATCCGCTGAACTTGCCGACGCCGCGAAGTCGAGCAGCGTCGCCCGCGTCAGCGCCTCGCTCGGATCGCCGATGATGCACCGGCTGTAGTTCCTCTCGATCATCGCGACTGACGTGTCGTGGTGCGCGGCAACGATGCGCGTCGGCACGCCTTTCAACAATTGTCGCGCAATCGAGCTATGGCGCAACGCGTAAGGCGTGACTTCCGGCCCTAGACCAAGCCGCTTTGCGATCGGGTGAAACCGACCCGACAGTTTCGGAATACGGTCAATCAAGCGATCATGCGCGGCACGGCCCTTCGCCTGTTGCCGCAACAGCTTCGCCAATCGCGGCGAGATCGGCAGCGGTCGATATTCGACCTTGCGGCTTCGACCCTTGCGGCTTGTCGGCATCATCAGCCTCGGCGCAACTGGATTGCGATTTTGCAGATCGTCAACTCTCAGTCTGAGCACTTGTGACTCACGAGCACCAGTCACGGCCAAGATGTCGATCAACAAGCCGTAGTCTGGACTCTCGTCGTAGGCTCCTGCCACGAGTGCGTTGACAGTTTCATCCGTCAGGATGACGTTGCGCGCGACCTCGCTGTCGGGCAGCTTCTTCAATCCGTTCTTCCATGCTGCAACGCTCGTGATCCGCTTGTCGTTACTCGCTGCCAGTGCCAGCGCTGCCTTGAACGAGCGCGCGATGCGGTCGGCCGACGAAGGCTTCAGGCCCTTCTTGATTAGACCAGCGCGCCAGTCGCGCAGTTCGCGCTCGGTGAGCAGCGCAACGGCTTTGCTGGCCAGTGTGCCCAAGTGACGACGAACGAGGGTGGCGTTGTATTTGCTGCCATCGCGCGTTGCGAGATCAGCTTCGTAGGCGTCGATCGCTTCGGCAACGCTGATCGGCTGCTCGCTGTTGCCTTCGCCGGCACGTGCCAACCTCTTGGCGTGCTCCAGCGCCTGCCAATAGCTCATCAGGGTCTCGCTGTTAGCATCTTCATGATCATCGGCGAGCGCAAAACGTTTGAGCCAGCCGTTGCACTTCACAGACCATGTGCCAGGGCCAGCGTTGCGACGATAAGCGAGGAAGATGCCGGGCGCGATCAGCGCCGTGTACGGCTTCTTACGTGCAGCGAGCTTCAAGCGCTGCGTGCGATTTTCAAGGGATGCAGAACGCGTGCGGCGAGCCATGATTTTCCCCGAGTGTCCCCCGAAGTGTCCTCACGATGGGGGTAGATGGGCATGGAGCCGATAGTAGTCGAGTGGATATAACTTTAGCAATTACAATGATTTAGGAGGGCTGTATGGATCGCTGTGGCGTGCTATAGAGTCCGAATTCTCCCCTTGTGGGAGAGGCCGGATCGCATGGCAATGCGATCCGGGTGAGGGGTATCTCTCCCCGAGTCGACCTCCCTCGTTCCGAGCAAGCGGCGACAACCCCTCATCCGGCGCCGTAGCCGATGCAGGGCATCGGCGTTCTAATTTAATAGACGGCGGCCGGCAGGCCGCCTACGCCACTCCTCCCACAAGGGGAGAAGGAAGTGGGGTTGCGGCACTTCCTCCGCTTCACTCACCCCTTCGGCATCACCCCGACATAGGACGAACTCGGCCGGATCAGCCGTCCGGTGCGCTGCTGTTCCCTGGCGTGCGCGGTCCAGCCGGCGGCGCGGGCGACCGCGAAGATCGGCGTGAACGCCTGCCGCGGGATTTGCAGCGCGTCGAGCAGGATCGCGGTGAAGAACTCGACATTGGTCTCGAGCGGCCGGTCCGGATTCTTCCGCCGCAGTGCTGCGCGGATGTAAGCCTCGACCTCGCCGGCAAACGGTAGGTCGGCGCCGTCGGCCGCGAGACGCTCGATCGCAACCTTCAGCACATCCGCGCGCGGATCGCGCACCCGATAGACGCGATGGCCAAACCCCATCAGCCGTTCGCCGCGCGCCAGCGCGTCGTCGACCCAGGGCTTGATCCGCTCGCGCGTGCCGATCGCATCGAGCATTTCCAGCACCGGCTCCGGCGCGCCGCCATGTAGCGGCCCGGTCAGCGCGCAATAGCCGCCGGTGATGGCCGCGAACAGATCGGCCTGGGTCGACGCGATCACCCGCGTAGTGAAGGTCGAGGCGTTCATGCCGTGGTCGCAGACGGTGACGAAATAGGCATCCAGCGCCGCGACCTCGCGCGGCTCGACCTTGCGTTTCAGCAGCATGCGCAGCGTGTCCGCGGCGTGGCTGATATTTGCATCCGGCGCGATGGGATCGTGTCCCTTGGCGCGCTGCACCAGCGCGCCCGCAATCACCGGGAAGGCGCCGACGATGGTCGCCTCATGCTCCAGCCCGTTCTCGCCGCGCAGTCCGGCGATTGCGGCGCGGAAACCGTCGACGATCGACATGCCGCGCGTCGCCGGCAGCAAATCCGGCAGGCGCGCAAACGCACGTTCGCGAGCAGCACCGAGGCTGGCGCGGACATTGGCCTCGCTCAGCGTCGTCCCGGTGGCGCCGTTCCACAGCCGGGCAGTAACGCCCTCGAAGCTGGATTTTCCGGCGAGTTCGGCGACGTGCTCGCCGGCGATGATCAACTCGCCGCGCTCGCCGTCGACATGGCTCAACACGGTCTCGGCGGCGGGAACGCCGTCCAGACCGATCTGGCTCTTGGTGAGAAGCATGTTCATTGCCCGATCTCCTGTTTCACACCTGGAAAGATCGGGCCTCTCGACGAGTTGATCAATCTTGATTATATAAATCAAGATGAAAAAATCGCCCGCGCTTTACCTCTCCGCCCCGGAAGCCGCCGCCGAACTCGCGATCTCGCCGGCGACCCTTTATGCCTATGTCAGCCGCGGGCTGATCCGTTCCGAGCCGTCGCCGGATTCGCGCAGCCATCGCTACCGTGCCGAAGACATCAGGGGATTGAAGGAGCGCCGTGCGCCCTCGCCGGAGCCGCGCGGCTGGCGCAATTTCGACGCGGATTTGCCGGTGATGGATTCGGCGATTGCGACCATCACCGAACAGGGTCCGATCTATCGCGGCGTGAACTGCGTCGAGCTCGCCGAGCGAGACACGCTGGAGCACACCGCGACGCTGTTGTGGGATGTCACCGGCGTCGATCCGTTCGCTCCGGACAATTGTCCGCATATCTCCGGCGAGATGTGCGCGATCGCGGAGGCCGCGCGCCGCGCTGCGCCGATTGATCGGACCGTCGCGGTGCTGGCGCTGGCGGCGAGCGCCGATCCCGGGGCGTTCACCCGCGCGCCCGACGGCCGCGCGATGGTTGGTGCCCGGATTTTGCGGCTCTTGGTCGCAACCATGCTGAACGCGCCGACATCGGCCGACCCGCTGCATGAGCAGGTCGCGCGGGTCTGGATATCAGGCAACAAGCACGCGCCCGACCTGATCCGCCGCGCCCTGGTGCTGCTCGCCGATCACGAACTGAACGCCTCGACCTTCACGGTGCGCTGCGCGGCGTCGACCGGCCTCAATCTCTACGACGCAGTCATCGCGGGCCTCGTGGCGCTGAAAGGCCCGAAGCATGGCGGTGCCGGCGTGCTCGCCTCGCACCTGGTCAGGACGCTGATCGACAATGATGTCGCCCCGGTGATTCGCGAGCGCGTCGCGCTCGGCGAGCGTTTCGCCGGCTTCGGCCACGGCGTCTACAAAAAGGGCGATCCGCGCGCGATCTCGCTGCTCGAGGCGCTGACGCGCGCCGGCGCGCCGCGCAAATTCACCAGGGAGGTGCCGGAGCGGATCGCGGAAGCGACCGGCGAGTTCGTCAACATCGATTACGCGCTGGCCGTGCTGGTGCACGCCCTGAGAATGCCGGCGGGCAGCGAGCTGGCGCTGTTTGCGATGGCGCGCTGCGTCGGCTGGATCGCGCATGCCAGCGAACAGCTCCAGCACGGCAAGCTGATCCGGCCCCGTGCGCGTTATGTCGGTCCGGCACCCGGCCGCAGTGGAACGACCAACAGCCTCTGACGGCTATTTCGCAGACTTGGCCGGTTCGATCAGGCCGCCGCCGTTACGGCGGCGGATGGTCCAGACTGCGAGCGCGAGGATCACGGCACTGCCCGCGACCGCAAACATCCAGAGATGCTTGCCGATATGCTCATGATGCGGTAGGCCGGCATAGTCGTGCAGCGCGGTCACGGCGAGCACGCCGGGCAGCACATGCGCCGGCGCCCAGAGCAGGATCGCGGGGATATTGATGGCGTAGAAGCGCGCCGGCGGCATATCGAGCGCGCCTGCCGTGATCGGCACGAAGGCGCGGATCGGCGGCACGAAGCGGGCGAAGAACACTGCGAGCCCGCCCCAGCGGTTGAAAAAGGCCTCGCTCTGCGCGACCACGCCAGGGTAATTGGACAGCGGCCAGGCCGAGAGAATCTCGCGTTGGCTGCGATGGCCGATCAGGTAGGCGGTGCCGTCGCCGAGCAACGCGCCGGCTGCGGCGGCCGCGAGCACCGGCCACAGCTTCAGTTCGCCGCCGGGCACCAGCGCACTCAGCGCCAGGATGATGGTCGAGCCCGGTACCAGGGAGCCGACCACCGGGACCGCTTCCAGCAGGGCGGCGAGGAACAGCGTCAGATAGGCAAGCCAGGCATGGGCCGAAACGAACGCGATTAAGGGGTCAAGGAAGGAAGTCACAAAAATCCTGTGCGGCGGTGGCGTGATTGCAGACCTAACAACTCCCCGCCGGGGTGAAAAGTGCCAAGCGGGGAGGTGTCTGTGACGGAGCGGCGAAAGTACGGCGTGATTCGCAGGGCAGCCTTCCAAAAACCGAGGCCTGACCCTATCTTCATGATAGAACAACGGAACTTTGATTAGCCCGCGGGCTTCTGCCAGCCGTTGCTCTCTGCTAGGCTTGTGCTTAGCACCCAATCCGTAGCCAAACGACAAATCTGGTTTCGGGAAACGCCCGGGACCTCGGAGGATGAATGACGACCGCCGTCCAGACCAAAGCGCAGGAATCCGTCGGTTTGCCCGACATGAAGGTGTCGGTTCGGCAGGTCTTCGGGATCGATACCGACCTGGAAGTTCCCGCTTATTCCGAAGTCGATCCGCACGTGCCGGACATCGATAGCGATTATCGCTTCGACCGCGCCACCACGCTCGCCATCCTTGCCGGTTTCTCCAGGAACCGCCGCGTGATGGTCACCGGCTATCATGGCACCGGTAAGTCGACCCACATCGAGCAGGTCGCGGCGCGCCTCAACTGGCCCTGCGTGCGCGTCAACCTCGACAGCCACATCAGCCGTATTGACCTCGTCGGCAAGGACGCCATCGTGGTCAAGGAGGGCAAGCAGGTCACCGAATTCCGCGACGGCATCCTGCCCTGGGCGCTGCAGCACAACATCGCGCTGGTGTTCGACGAATACGATGCCGGCCGCCCCGACGTGATGTTCGTGATCCAGCGCGTGCTGGAGGTCTCCGGCCGCCTGACGCTGCTCGACCAGAACAAGGTGATCAAGCCACACCCGGCGTTCCGCCTGTTCTCGACCGCCAACACGGTCGGTCTCGGCGACACCTCGGGCCTCTATCACGGCACCCAGCAGATCAACCAGGGCCAGATGGACCGCTGGTCGATCGTCACCACGCTGAACTACCTCGCCCATGACGAGGAAGTCGAGATCGTGCTGGCGAAAGCGCATCACTACCGCACGCAGGAAGGCCGCGACATCGTCAACAAGATGGTGCGGCTGGCCGATCTCACCCGCAACGCCTTCGCCAATGGCGATTTGTCGACGGTGATGAGCCCGCGCACGGTGATCACCTGGGCCGAGAACGCTGACATCTTCAACGACATCGGCTTCGCGTTCCGCGTCACCTTCCTCAACAAGTGCGACGAACTGGAACGGCCGCTGGTCGCCGAGTTCTACCAGCGTTGCTTCAACGTCGAGCTGCCGGAATCCTCCGTCAACGTGGCGCTCAGCTAGCCCATGCCGAAAATCTCCGTCGAGCGCACACTGACCCAGACGAAGAAGGCGGTGCTCGGCGGATTGGGCCGTTACAATGACGAGAAGATGGGGAAGCAGAAATACAAACGCTTCGCCATCTCGCTGCACGAAGGCAACGAGATCGTCGGCGGCATTATCGGCGAACTGTGGACCGCGGTGTTGTTCATCCAGTACTTCTGGATGGATCAGAAGTTTCGCAAGAAGGGTCTTGGCGGGAAACTGATCAAGGCGATCGAGGACGAGGCGCGGCGCTTTGGGGCTGTTCGTGCCTATGTCGACACGATGAGTTTCCAGGCGCCGGGTTTCTACCGCGCCAACGGCTATGAAGAGTTTGGCTCGATTGAGGGGTATCCCGGCGGCGTCACGCGCCACTGGCTTACGAAATCGCTATGACAACCTCCAATATCAAATTCCGTCCCGGATCAAAGGAAGCGCCGACCGAGCCGTTCAAGCGCTCGGTCTCCGCGTGCCTGAAGGCGATCGCGAAAAAGCCTGAGCTCGAAGTCACCTTCGCCGCCGAGCGGCCGGGGCTTGCGCCCGGTAAAGCGCGGTTGCCCGAGCCGGCGCGCAAGATGACCAAGCGCGACGCCGCGATCGTGCGCGGACACGCCGATTCTATCGCGTTGAAGATCGCCTGTCACGATCCCAAGGTGCATCGCAAGCTGATGCCCGGCAATCCGCAGGCCCGCGGCGTGTTCGAGGCGGTGGAGCAGGCGCGCGTCGAGGCGCTCGGTTCGCGGCGGATGGCGGGCGTTGCCAAGAACCTCACTGCGATGCTCGACGATCATTTCCACCGCGGCAAGTATGACGAGATCACCGACCGCGCCGACGCGCCGTTGTCGGATGCGTTGGCAATGCTGGTGCGCGAACGCCTCACCGGCATGGCGCCGCCTGCGGCTGCGAAGAAGATGGTCGATCTCTGGCGTCCGGCGCTGGAGGACAAGATCGGCACGCGGCTCGACAAGCTGAGCCGCTTTGCCGAAGACCAGGCCAAGTTCGGCGACCTCGTCCATGATTTGCTGTCGGCGCTCGATCTCGGCGACGACCGCAACATGGACAGCGACGATGACGACGACCAGGACGAGAACCAGGACGGCGAGAACGATCAGTCCGGCGCCGAAGGCTCGCCCGATTCCGACGCTGCGCAGGAGATGAGCGCCGACCAGGCACAGGCGACGGCCGACGAGATGAGCGAAAGCGCGATGGAGAGCGCGCAGGCCTCCACCAGCGACACCTTCGACGACGGCGAGCTCGGCGACGACGAAACGCCGGGCGAGGCGACGCGGCCGAATTCGCGCGGCGCCAACGAGCCGCGCGGTCCGGAATATCACGCCTTCGCGCCGAAGTTCGACGAGGTGATCGCAGCCGAAGACCTCTGTGATCACGACGAGCTCGAGCGGCTGCGTTCCTATCTCGACAAGCAGCTCGCGCATCTGCAGGGCATCGTGGCGCGGCTCGCCAACCGCCTGCAGCGCCGCCTGATGGCGCAGCAGAATCGCGCCTGGGAGTTCGACCTCGAAGAAGGCATCCTCGATCCCGCGCGGCTGTCGCGCGTGGTCACCGATCCCCACCATCCGTTGTCCTTCATGCATGAGAAGGAGGCGACGTTCCGCGACACCGTGGTGACGCTCCTGCTAGATAATTCCGGCTCGATGCGTGGCCGCCCGATCACGGTCGCCGCCACCTGCGCCGACATCCTGGCGCGCACGCTGGAGCGTTGCGGCGTCAAGGTCGAGATCCTGGGCTTCACCACCCGCGCCTGGAAGGGCGGGCAGTCGCGCGAGGCGTGGCTTGCCGCCGGCAAGCCGGCCAATCCCGGCCGCCTCAACGATCTCCGCCACATCATCTACAAATCCGCCGATGCCCCCTGGCGTCGCGCGCGCAAGAACCTCGGCCTGATGATGCGCGAGGGGCTGCTGAAGGAAAACATCGATGGCGAGGCGCTGGACTGGGCGCACAAGCGCCTGCTCGGGCGCTCCGAGCAGCGCAAGATCCTGATGATGATTTCCGACGGCGCGCCGGTCGACGATTCCACGTTGTCGGTCAACCCCGGCAACTACCTCGAGCGGCATCTGCGCCACATCATCGAGGAGATCGAGACCCGCTCGCCGGTCGAGCTGATCGCGATCGGCATCGGTCACGACGTCACCCGCTATTATCGTCGCGCCGTCACGATCGTGGACGCCGAAGAACTCGGCGGCGCCATCACTGAAAAGCTCGCCGAATTGTTCAGCGAGACCAGCGGCGCCGCGCCTGCACAGGGCACCCGGCGCCGGCTCCACTCGTGAGACATGCGCTCAACTCCTAGCCGCCGCCGCGTCCTGCAGGATGTGGTGGCGGGCCTTTCGGCCGCCGCGCTGTCGGATATTGCCTGGGCACAGAGCGCGACGCAGCCGCCGCCAAAGCCAGCCACCAAGCCCAGCCCGTATTCCATCAACGAGCCTGTTTCGATTGAGGTCAAGGCGCGGCCGTTGCCGTCGTTCGATATCCGCGATCGTTCGCGGGTGCGGTTCGGTTCGCTCGAATATCGCAGCGGCTTGATCCTGACCTCGCCGTTCTCCGCGTTCGGCGGCCTGTCGGCGCTGCGGCTCGATGCCAAGGGCGAACGCTTCATTTCGCTCAGCGACAAGGGGACGTGGTTCACCGGCCGCATCGTCTATCGCGGCCGCGTGATGACCGGGCTCGACGATGTCGAAGCCGCGCCGCTGCTCGGGCCCGACGGCAAACCGATCACCACGCGCGGCTGGTACGATTCCGAATCGCTCGCGCTCGATGGCTCGATCGCCTATGTCGGGCTTGAGCGCGTCAATCAGGTGCTACGCTACGATTTCGCCAAGGGCTTTACCCGTGCATCCGGCGAGGTGGTGCCGCTGCCGGCGGCGGCGCGCAAGCTTCCCTCCAACAAGGGGCTCGAGGCGCTGGTCTTCGTGCCCAAGGAATCGTCCAAGGAATCCCCCAAGGGGCTGCCGCTTGCGGGCACGCTGATCGCGATGTCCGAACGCGGGCTCGATGCCAACGGCAATCTCATCGCCTTCCTGGTCGGTGGCAAGACCCCCGGCCAGTTCAGCGTGCGCCGCACCGAGAATTTCGACATCAGCGACGCCGTGCTGCTGCCGTCGGGCGATCTGTTGATCCTGGAGCGAAAATTCTCCTGGCTCGGCGGCATTGGCATCCGCATTCGCCGTCTCACGCTGTCCGAGATCGCGCCCGGCGCCGTCGTCGACGGTCCTGATATCTTCAATGTCGATCTCAGCAACGAGATCGACAACATGGAAGGCATCGACTCCCATGTGACAGATGAGGGCGAGACCGTGCTGACCATGGTCTCCGACGACAATTTCTCCCTGATCCAGCGCAATCTGCTGCTGCAGTTCACGCTGGTGGAGCGAGGTTAGGGCGAGGGGGCGCCGTTACCGCATTGCTGACCTGCGTCCCGGCCGCTCCGGCGGGCGGTTGGTGATCGCACGCACCGCCTCTATGTTGTCAGCACCCTTTCATGAAGGTCCGGATATTCCTCGCATGAGCACCCTGTTCTCCCCGATCGAGCTGCGCGGCCTGAAACTTGCCAACCGCATCATGGTCTCGCCGATGTGCCAGTATTCTGCCGTCGACGGGTCGGCCACCGACTGGCACTTCACCCATATCAACATGCTGGCGCTGTCAGGCGCCGCGATGTTCTGCATCGAGGCCACCCATGTCGAGGACATCGGGCGCATCACACCGGGCTGCCTCGGTCTCTACAGCGACGCCAATGAGGCGGCGCTGAAGCCGATCCTGGCCTCGGTACGCAAGCATTCGAAGGCGGCGGTCGCGATGCAACTCGCCCATGCCGGCCGCAAGGCGTCGAGCCAGCGTCCCTGGGAGGGCGGGCAATTGATCCCGGTCGCGCAAGGCGGCTGGCAGACGGTGGCGCCATCGGCCGTGCCGCACAAGGACGGCGAGGCGTCGCCGCTGGCGCTTGATGACGCCGGGCTGAAGCGGATCCGCGATGAATTTGTCGCCGCTGCGAAGCGCGCCGAGCGGCTCGGCATCGATGCGCTCGAACTGCACAGCGCGCACGGCTATCTCTTGCACCAGTTCCTGTCGCCGATCGCAAACAAGCGCACCGATCAATATGGCGGCTCGCTGACGAACCGCATGCGCTATCCGCTGGAAGTGTTCGACGCGGTGCGCGCCGCGTTTCCGGACCGCAAGCCGGTCGGCGTGCGGGTCTCGGCGACCGATTGGGTCGAAGGCGGCTGGGACGTCGCGCAAACCATCGAATACAGCAAGGAATTGAAAAAACGCGGCGTCGACTGGATGGATGTGTCCTCCGGCGGCGTCTCGCCGCTGCAGAAGATCCCGCTCGGCCCGGGTTACCAGGTGCCGGCGGCACAGGCAGTTAGGGAGGCGACCGGTGTCACCACGATGGCGGTCGGCCTGATCACGGAAGCCAAGCAGGCGGAAGAGATCGTTGCCACCGGCAAGGCCGACATGGTCGCGCTCGCCCGTGGCCTGCTCTACGACCCGCGTTGGGGCTGGCACGCCGCTGCCACGCTCGGCGGCGAGGTGACGGCGCCGCCGCAATATTGGCGCTCGCAGCCGTCGACGCAGAAGGCGCTGTTCGGCACGACAACGTTCGGGGCAAGGTAACTTCAATACGAGACAAGAGGAATCCTGATGGAACTCGGATACTTCGCGATGCCTTCGCATCCGCCGGAGTGCGGATTGAAGGAGGGCCACGACTGGGATCTTCAGGTGCTGCGGTGGCTGGACGAACTCGGCTATCAGGAAGCCTGGATCGGCGAGCACCACACCGCGCCGTGGGAGCCGCATCCGTCGCCCGATCTGTTGATCGCGCAGGCGCTGCTGCAAACAAAAAATATCCGCATCGGGCCGGGCGGTTTCCTGCTGCCCTATCATCATCCCGCCGAGCTCGCCAACCGTGTCGCGATGCTGGATCACCTCTCCGACGGACGGCTCAATTTCGGTATCGCAGCCTCGGGCCTGCCGAGCGACTGGGCGATGTTCAATGTCGACGGGCTGAGTGGCCAGAACCGCGACATGACGCGCGAAGCGCTCGAGATCATCCTGAAGATGTGGGCCGAGCCGGGCCCGTGGACCCACAGGGGCAAGTTCTGGACGGTAACCAAGCCGGACACGATGTTCGACTTCCTCAAACCGCACATCAAGCCGAAGCAGGCGCCGCATCCGCCGATCGCTGTCGCGGGACTATCGAAGAACTCCGACACGCTGAAGCTTGCCGGTGAGCGCGGCTTCATCCCGATGAGCCTCAATCTCAATCCCGCCTATGTCGGCAGCCACTGGGACTCGGTCGAGGCCGGTGCCGCCAAGACCGGCCGCAAGCCGAGCCGCAAGGACTGGCGCATGGTGCGCGAAGTGTTCGTCGCCGACACCGATGAGGAGGCATGGAGGCTGTCGACCGGCGACATGATGGGCCGCATGATGGGCGAGTATTTCCTGCCGCTGCTCGGGCACTTCGGCTTCAAGGATTATTTGAAAGCGTCACCCGACGTGGCCGACAGCGACGTCACCGTCGAATATTGCGCCCGCAACAACTGGATCGTCGGCTCGCCCGCGACCGTCACCGAGAAGATCGAGAAGATCTATCGCGAGGTCGGCGGCTTCGGCGTGCTGCTGGTGTTCGGCTTCGACTACAAGCACAGGCCCGAGGCGTGGCACAATTCGCTGCGGCTGTTGAAGCAGGACGTGCTGCCGCGGCTGAAACATCTCGACGCCGCGATCGCCTAGCCCTAAAAGCGTGACGTGGTCGCGGGCATGTGAGATGGCACGTCTTTCGCAACGCGGCGAAAAGGCCTAGCCTGATCTTCGGGGCGATCGATTAGGGCACGGCGAATGCGGGCCCGCGTGCGGAAATTTGCTCACATCCTTGAACGTCTCGGCCTTGCCATGGCCGGCGCCGGGAGCGGTCTGTTCGTGGCCGTCCATGTCGGCTCGAGCGTATCGGCGCTGACCTCGCAGGCCTTCCTGCTCGTCATGATGCTTGGCGGCGCTGTTGGATTCTATCTGGGCATCGATACGCCGCAGCTGGCGTTTCATCCGACCAACGGCGGCTCGACGCGCAAGATCGATGCGGCGGAGTTCCTTAGCGCGGTCGGCACTTTCCTCGCGACCCTGGTCGCCTTCTTCTCGGTCGGCGTGATCGTGTTGCGCAGCGAGCCGCAGATCGGCTGGACCGCGGCGATCATGGTGGGCTGGGTGCTTGGCATCGCCATGCAGATCGTGGCCGGCACGATCGCGCGGCTACGCACCTGAGTTTCGACAATTGATAGTGGTTTCAATAATTTAATCGGAATGTAGCCGCGAGATAACGCGATCGGCGCAAGATTCCTTATCACTCCATGCAGAATTATCTTGAGCGTCGCTCATTATTGTTCTATATCTTGAGCGTTGCTCAAGTTGGCATAGGAGGCCATGCACATGCAGACCCTAGCACTTCAACTGACCACCACCTTCGTTGATGACGCGATCGCGTTCGTGACGGACATCAGCCGAAGCATCGTCGAGCTCGCGACCGCGCCGATTGAGCGCATCGCACGGGCCTGCGACGTCGCAGGTGTGCTGGAGCAGCGGCGCGCGGACATAAGCGCGCCGCGTCCGGCTCCGCATCTCGGCCGCCGTCGCAATCTGCGCAACGGCTGGTTCTCGCTGTTCGGTGGCCTGAGCGAGCTGACCTGAGGTCAGGACGGCAGCGGTCGTGCGCACCGAATTGTCACCAAATGCTCAACAAAGCACTCACCATGTCCCGCGCCAGCACCTCTCCGGATCGATCGACCGCAGCCCTGAGAAAGGTCTCGTACATTTCTGCTGGGCATGGTGGCGCCGCTCCGGCGCGCACGATCAGCGCCAGATCGAACCGATACGCAACCAAGAAGACTAAAGGCTGCGGCATCTCTCTCATTTCCCATCGCTCGTCCTCCGACACCCGAGATTGCAGATCCTTCGGGGCCGCACGCCCGAACACAAGGAAACGGTCATGATCAAGGAATTGATGTCGTCCCGCCGCTTCGCGCCGCTGTTCTGGGCCCAGTTCTGCTCGGCGTTGAACGACAACGTGCTGAAGAATGCGCTGGTCATCATGCTGCTTTACGGCGCGACGGTCGAGCAGGGACCGACGCTGGTTCAACTCGCGGGCGCGATCTTCATCTTCCCGTTCTTCGTCCTGTCGGGACTCGGCGGCGAACTCGCTGACAGATACGTCAAATCCGTCGTGGCACGGCGCCTGAAGTTCTTCGAGATCTTCGCCGCAGGCTTTGCAGCCGCGGGCTTCTTCGCACATTCGATCCCGCTCCTGTTCATCGCGCTGGCGCTGTTCGGTATCGTTGCGGCCCTGTTCGGTCCGGTGAAATATGCCATGCTGCCCGACCAGCTCTCGGTTCCCGAACTCGCGACCGGCAACGCGCTGGTCGAAGGCGCGACCTTCATGGCGATCCTGATCGGCACCATTGCCGGTGGTCTGTTCGTCGCCGGGGCGAGCCACATGGGCTGGATCTGCGCCGCCGTGATCGGCCTGGCGTTGCTGTCCTGGGGCTTTGCGTCGCGCATCCCGGTGACGCAGCCTTCGGCGCCCGATCTGCCGATAACCAGGAATCCCTGGACCTCAACCGTGCGTCTGTTGAAGGCGCTCCATGCCGAGCCGCGGCTGTGGGACGGCATGATTATCGTGTCCTGGTTCTGGATGGTCGGCGCGATCGTGCTGGGGCTGCTGCCCCCGCTGGTCAAGGATGGCGTTGGCGGCACCGAGGATGTGGTCCCGCTCTGCCTTGCGGTCTTTGCCATCGGCATCGCCGTCGGCTCGCTGTTCGCCGCGCAACTCAGCCATATCAGACCCAATATCGCGCTGGTGCCGATCGGCGCCATCGTGATGGGCCTCGTCGGCCTCGATCTCGCTTGGGCGATCGGCCACACCTCGCTCGGCCACGACGTCACCGCGGCCGCGTTCGCGACGTCGTTCGGTGGCGTTCGCATGCTCATCGACTTCTTCCTGTTTGCCTTCGGCGGCGGCCTGTTCGTGGTGCCGTCCTTTGCCGCGGTGCAGGCCTGGACTCAGTCTTCCGAGCGCGCCCGCATCATCGCCGCCGGCAACATCCTGCAGGCGGGCTTCATGGTTGCCGGCGCGCTGTTCGTCGCGCTGCTGCAGGCCGCGGGGCTGCCGATCGCCTGGATCTTCTTCGGCCTTGCGATCGCGAGCTTCGGCACCGTCTGGTTCGTGCTGAGCAAATGGGGCAAGGAGGGCGTGCGTGATTTCGGCGCGCTGCTGTTCCGTGCCATGTTCCGCCTTGAGGTGCGCGGCATGGCGAATTTGCCGCCCGCAGGCACGCGCATGCTGATCGCGCCCAACCATGTCAGCCTGGTCGATGGTCCGCTGCTGCACGCCATGCTGCCGATCGACGCGAGCTTCGCGGTCGATACCGGCATCTCGAAGGCGTGGTGGGCCAAGCCGTTCCTCAAGATGATCAAGCACTACACGATGGACCCGACCAAGCCGCTGGCCGCGCGCGACCTGATCAAGCTGGTCGCCGCCGGCGAGCCGGTTGTGATCTTTCCAGAAGGGCGGATCACCGTCTCCGGTTCGCTGATGAAGGTCTATGACGGCACCGCGATGATCGCCGACAAGGCCGACGCCGTCGTCGTGCCGGTCCGTATCGAGGGCGCGCAGCGCTCGCATCTCAGCTATCTCAAGCATGGCGAGATCAAGCGCTCCTGGTTCCCCAAGGTGACGATCTCGATCCTGCCGCCGGTCAAGCTGCCGATCGACCAGGCGCTGAAGGGCAAGGCCCGCCGCAACGCCGCCGGCGCCGCGCTGCAGGACGTCATGATCGACGCCATGGTCAAGAACGCGATGCTCGACCAGACGCTGTTCGAGGGCCTCGGCCACGCCTATCGCGACCGCGACACCGGCAAGCCTGTTATCGAGGATGCGCTCGGCACCAAGCTGACCTATCGCAAGCTGATCCTCGGTGCGCAGGTCTTGAGCCGCAAGCTCGAGCTGGGCACCTCGGTTGGTGAGAACATCGGCGTGCTGCTGCCGAACTCGGCCGGGGTCGCCGTCGTGTTCATGGCGCTGCAGACCATCGGTCGCGTGCCGGCGATGCTTAATTTCTCCGCCGGTCCCGTCAACGTGCTGTCGGCGATGAAGGCGGCGCAGGTCAAGACCGTGCTGACTTCGAAGGCGTTCATCGAGAAGGGCAAGCTCGACAAGCTGATGACGGCTATCGCCGAGCAGGCACGTGTCGTCTATCTCGAGGACGTGCGCACCGGCATCAGCCTCGCCGACAAGATCGCTGGTTTTCGCGCCGGCATCGCGCCGCGCCTCGCTCGCAAGGCTGACGATCCGGCCGTCATCCTGTTCACATCAGGCTCGGAGGGCACGCCGAAGGGCGTCGTGCTGTCCCATCGCAACATCCTCGCCAACGCGGCACAGGCATTCGCGCGGGTCGATGCCAATGCCAACGACAAGGTGTTCAACGTCCTGCCGGTGTTCCACTCGTTTGGCCTGACCGGCGGCATGATGATGCCGCTGCTCGGCGGCATTCCGATCTTCATGTATCCGTCGCCGCTGCATTACCGGATCGTGCCCGAGCTGATCTATCAGACCGGTTCGACCATCCTGTTCGGCACCGATACGTTCCTCACCGGCTATGCCCGCTCGGCGCATGCCTATGATTTCCGCACGCTGCGGCTGGTGATCGCCGGTGCGGAAGCGGTGAAGGAGCGCACCAGGCAGATCTATATGGAGCGCTACGGCATCCGCATCCTCGAAGGCTACGGCGTCACCGAGACCGCGCCGGTGCTGGCGATGAACACGACGATGGCGAACCGCCAGGGCACCGTCGGCCGGATCTCGCCGCTGATGGAATGCCGCCTCGATCCGGTCCCCGGCATCGAGGAAGGCGGACGCCTCTCGGTGCGTGGCCCGAATGTAATGCTCGGCTATCTCCGCGCGGAAAATCCAGGCGTGCTCGAGCCGCTGGTGGACGGCTGGCATGACACCGGCGATATCGTCGCGATCGACGCGCAGGGCTTCATCGCCATCAAGGGCCGCGCCAAGCGGTTCGCCAAGATTGCCGGCGAAATGGTCTCGCTGTCGGCAGTCGAGACGATGGCCGCAGCAATCTGGCCGCAGGCGATGTCGGTCGCGGTCTCGATCCCAGACGCGCGCAAGGGCGAACGCATCGTGCTGCTGACCACGCAGAAGGACGCCGACCGCGCCGCCATGCAGCGCCAGGCCAAGAGCGTCGGCGCCTCCGAGCTCGCCGTGCCCGGCGACATCCGCATCGTCGACAAGGTGCCGCTGCTCGGCACCGGCAAGACCGACTATGTTGGCGCCACCGCGCTGGCGAAGGAGTTGGCGGCTGCGCCTGCAGCGCAGGCCGAGCCCGATGGCGAGGAGCCCGCACCGGAGCCACTGCAGCAACACGTCGCATGATGGTTGTGCTTTTCGGGAGCTTGTTGTCAGATGGCTGGCAACTGCTCCCAAAGAAAGCACACCATGATGCCGCTGCCGCTCGATCCCGTCATAGAAAAAATCATTCCGCTGCTGCCGTTGCGCGATCCCGCGGTCATGACGCCGCAGAGCGCGCGTGACTCGCTGCGGGCGCTGGCCGATGCGCGGGCGGCGGTGCCGCCGCCGCCGGTCGATCGCGTCGAGAATATCGAGGTGAAGGGCGGCGCGGGAAAACTCGCGGCGCGGGTCTATCGCAACGGCACTAGCAAGGCGCCGACAGTCGTGTTCTTCCACGGCGGCGGCTGGGTTGCCGGCGATCTCGAGACCCATGATCGCCAGGCGCGCAACCTCGTGATCGAGACCGGCGCGGTGGTGATCTCGGTCGACTATCGCCGGCCGCCCGAGACGCGCTTCCCCGGCGCGTTTGAGGATGCATTCGCGGCCACGCGCGATGTGATCGCTCGTATCAACGAATTCGGCGGCGACCTGTCGCGCCTCGGCGTCGCCGGTGATTCCGCCGGCGGCAATCTCGCCGCGACCACTGCGCTCGCCTGCCGCGATGCCGGGATCAAGCTTGCCGCGCAATTGCTGGTCTACCCCGTCACCGATGTAACAGGCAATTTCGCCGATGCGGCGGAGAACGCGAAATTTCCGTCGCGCGCGGAGAATGCGGAAGGCTATTTCCTGTCCCGTGCGACGATGGAATGGTTCTCCGGGCATTATCTCGCCGACAAGGCACAAGGCGCCGACTGGCGCGTCTCGCCGCTACGCGCGAAGAGCCTCGCAGGTCTCGCACCGGCCGTCGTCACCACCGCCTGGTTCGATCCGCTGCGCGACGAGGGTGTGGCTTATGCGAAGACGCTGCAGGCCGCCGGTGTGCCGGTGAAGTATCATCCCGGCGAGGGCCTGATTCACGGCTATTTCGGCTTGGGCGATGCGTCGGAGGCGGCACGCGCCGAGGCGCAGCGGGCGCGGGCGGATTTCAGGGTGTTGTTGGAGAGGGAAGTATGAATTCCCCGTCGTCCCGGCGCAGGCCGGGACGACGAAGACAGTCGCTACCGCGCGCGCACGCTGCCGGTAGTGATCGGATCGGTCGGCAGCACGGTGGCGCCGGCGCGGTCGGCGGCGGCTGAGGTGATCATGCCGGGGCCGGCGGCGCGCACATCGTGGCGCGGGGTGAATTCGAGGAGAATCAGTGCGGCCGTCGCCAGCACCGCCACAATGGCGGTTGCGAGTGCGGGCACCAGTCTTCCGCGCGTATCGAATGCGCGAACTTGCATTTTATTAATTCCTTTATTCGGGTCGTCTTGCAGATACGATCTAGGAGCGGTTCGGTTTCTTCCCAAGGGTGCGGCGCACGCGCCTCACGATGAGTTGTGCCGGCCGTGATATTCACGGCCCCTCTCCCGAATCGGAGGCGTGGTGTACTGCGTCGTTTGCGCACAAACAATTGGAAATGATCGCGTCCGATGCATGCGCCTCATGCGCGCGCAATGCCGTGAACAGCCCGGTTTTGTTAGGGTTTTCTTCACCGGGATCGCGGCGGTTTTTGTGCCTGCAACGGCGGCAGTTCGCAGCTCTGCCGTCATTATGAGCAACGTCAGCGAACTGTCTCGCGAGAGCGCCGCTAGCGACGACGCAATCCGTCTCTCCACGCGCGGCACGATAGAATGGATTGCTTCGCGCCTGCCTCCGCAGGGGCGCACTGCCAAAATATCGAAAACAACCCCATGCAAAGTAGCCGGCGGCTACCGGCGTTCGACACGAGCGCCCCTCGCCCGGACTATCGCATATGGCGTTTGCGGACTTCTGCAGCTGACGTTTCCACGTCGTCATGGCCGGGCTATGGGACGTGGCCGTAGCCACATGCGATTGCCCTGCCCGCAAGCGGGAGAGGTGCAGCCAGTCTGCCGTCCGACCGACTCAACCTGACCTCATCATGTTCAGGAGGCCGGTGGGCAGGGCCAGCCAGTCATCCGTCGTCAGGAGGCGGCGCGCAGAATGAATGCGGCGACGGTCAAAATTGACCAGTCAGGTCTGGCTGGATGTGATCGATTGCGACTGGAGTGCCGCGCAGGCCGCACTTGGCGCCGTTCCCCCAGATGGCCCCAGCGCTCGCCAGCCCCCGCGCTGGGGCCGTTCTGCTCACGCCTGGAACCAAACAGAACTCGGTGAGTCGATCCAAAGCTTAAATCGGCAGTCGCGATCTTCGCCGTCTCAATTCCGCGCCGAAGGGGGCCTAGCGATCGAGAGCCCGGCCGCGACCAACGAGAGCAGCCGTCAATGGGGGCGGCCTGAAAGGCACATGACGATGAAGATCAGAGAACATATTTGCCCGACGTGCATGGGAACGGGTTTCCCCGCCGTGAAGCAGCCGGTGCAGGAGAACCACAGAATCTATCCCGCCAAATGCACGTCATGTGGCGGCAAGGGGAAGATTGCGGACAAGGACTGAAGGCAACTTTACGCGTCGATCTCGCGGCGGGCGTGGCGTTTGGCTTTGAATTCGCAAACCATGCGATTGAGTTGCCAAAGCTCGACGTCGTGACCGTTGACGAGGTTTTCGGCGCGGCGCCTGGCGGCCTCGTCATTCTCGCAGAGGAAGTCGATACGCCGTCGGATCCGGCCCTGCGAACCTATGATGTAGGCGCGGTAGTCTTGCATCTGCGGCTCGCCATCAGCGGTCACGAAACCACCGCCTTACCGGGGTGCCTGTAATTGGCCATGAAGCCAGCCGTTTGCTTTCGGGGATTTCATTGAGTCAGCCAGACCGGCGACAAGCTGATGGATGTCGGTGCACACGGGGCATTGATAGGTGCGGACATCGAAGTCCCATGCGCCGTGCGTAATCCGAGCCAGCATGGTTGTTGTTCGACACGTCGGGCATAGCGGTTGCTGCAACATGGTGCGCGCCTCGATCGGACGAGAGCACGACAGAACTCTCGGTCACCGGCAGTGCCGTTACAGGCCGGTGATGCGACAAGTCTGGAACGGCCGAAGCTCCGCCGCTGTTCTGTTTTGCTCACTCTCGGAAGAGATTAACGATTTGGGCCGGGCCCCGAACGCGATAGGACCGCCGCTGGGGTTCTGCGCGGTCGCTATGGTCGTTCATTGCGATCCTCCCCCGTAGTTTACGAAGGGGAAGCGCCCGAAACGTTCATTTAGAACTGTATTTTCCGCATGTGGTCGAACCTGGCTATCTTGCGGTCTCGCTGCCAAAGCTCAACGTCGTGGCCGTCAATGAGCTGCTCAGCCTGTTCCATGGCCTCGGTATCATCGGCGCATTCAAGCGGAACAGCGGTGTGGAAATGGCCGTCTTGGCCGATGATGTAAGCTCGGTATTCCGGCATATGGCTCTCCCTTGGATCGGGCGGGAGTGCTACCGAACTCTCAGTCACCGATAGTGGCCATGGGGCGCGCGGCGATGGTCCTCATATAGATGCTTGTCATCATTCCTCAAGCCAGGCCCGCTATCGCTGAAAGCGAACATTCACCGCGCCGCAATCCTTGCTACGAACGCCGGCCAAGCCCTGGTTTCCTTTCGATCAGGCGAGCGAGGACGCTCAAAATCAGCCCAGGACACCTGAGGTTAAAGTGCGAACAATACCCGGCATGGTCGCACCGCGCGGCGATTGGTCGCCACCGAGGAACCAGCGCCGTGGCATCGACTTGATGCAACGGGTCGGTTTGCCGGCCTGCACGGCCTTGTATTCTCCTGCCCCCAAAGCCTTGGCCGTGCACTCCCGGGGGCGATCGCGGCGCCTGCCGCGCGCGATTTCCTTGTCCGCTGTGTTCACAAGTGCACCGTCACGCCGCGCCCTGCAGGTGTAGCTTCCAGCCATCACCGCGCGGACCTTGTGGCAGCTATCGGTGACTGAGAACGCCCGTTGCGCTCCCGCCTTTTCACGGAATGGAGCCGCGTGATGCAGATCAACCTTTCCAACCGCCGCCGCTCCGTCGAGCAGCATCTCGCGGACGAATCGATCCGCCTGCGCGACGAGGCCAACGCCATGCCTCCCGGCGTGGAGCGCGATCGCCTGATCCGCATGGCGCGCCGCGCCGAAACCGCGTCGCGCGTCAATGCATGGGTGGGATCGCCGGGATTGCAGCCGCCGAAGTGAGCGACCAAGCGATCAGGCCGCTTCGGTGACCACGCGTATCTTCAGCTGCATGCCGGTCTCGTCCTGCAAGGCCCTGATGACGCCGAGCAGGTTGTCGGCGGTCGGATTGCCGTCCGGCCCGAACATGCGCATCAGGCTCTTCGGCGGACGTCCCAGCACCTCGCCCAGCCGCTCAAAACCAACGGTCGCATTGATATAGGCCCGCAGCGCCGCGCGGCCGTCATCGGTTTCGCCGGCCAGCAGGGCCTGCATCGCCTCCTGGAACAGCGCCTTGCGAAACGCGGGCTCGCGCTCCGCCCGCGCCCGCACGGTGTCGCGAAAATTCCGGGTCAGTGGCATGGCCTTATCCTTCATTTGCGCTTTCGCGCCTTGTAGTCCCGCCAGCGGCGCAGTGCGGCTTCGATGTCGTTCTGCTGTGGTGCCGCCGCCGAGCAGGATCACCAGCACATTCCCGTCCCAGCCGAAATAGACGCGATAGCCCGGTCCGCGACTGATTCTGAGTTCGGCGGCTCCTTCGCCAATCGATTTGACGTTGGAGGTATTGCCGTCCGCGAGCCGTTCGATCGCGACCGTCACGCTCGCCGCCGCCTGCGCATCGAGATCGTCGAACCAGCGGCGGAATGGCCGCTTCCTTCCGAGACGTATTCTTCAATTCGGGTCATTTGGTATCATATATGTTACTATTATGCAATGGTGCATGATTGCGTCTTACGGGCAAATCGGACAATACCCTTCTCGAAGTCGGGCGCAGCAGGTGCAAGAGCTACGCAAGCCAATCGCTCTCAGTCATCGGCTGCATCGCTCGATGTTAAATAACTTCCTAATCACTCACATCTCGAAACATTTCCTCCAGCGAGTCGCGCTTCGATTTCGACTGCTGGAGGGGAGCGCTTACGGCGGGACTCTCCTCATATTGAGAGTACATTTCGTTCATCGCCGACCTTATGGCGTTCGAGAGCTCATTCATTATCTTCTCTTCGTTGGCGCCAAGCGCTGTGGCAAAATTTCCGACAGCTGTCTCGAACCGGTCAAAATAATCCTCCGGAGAGTACTCTCTGCTCCAAACGCGCCGTCTCGCCCCGCATCCCTGGTCGGAAGGAAGGTTTGAACAGCTCGGTTTGTTTGCTCTTCAACCAAGGCTACGCAAAGATCCTGAAAGGCCTTCCAGCCCAAGCGATGTATTTGGATTTCTTCCATGAAGAAACAAATATGCAAATGATGGGGGGAAATGACGTTGCTAAACAGTACCCGCGTTGGTTGCGTTCGCAAGCCGAATTGTTCTGGTTGATCCCAAACAAAAACGGCCGGGTCTTCCGACCCGGCCGCTCAAAACTCTCTCCGCGCTTTTCTGCGCCGCAGCTAGCTAAATCAGCTCGCCTTCTTCACAAACACCGGCTTGCCGACCTTCTTCTCGATCGCGCGCTTGAGATCGAGTGCGCGGGGCGAGAGCACGTCGGCCTTGGACTTGATCAGGAAGGCGTCGAGGCCGCCATTGTGGTCGACGCTCTTGAGCGCATTGGTCGAGACGCGCAGGCGCACGTTGCGGCCGAGTGCTTCCGAGATGAAGGTGACGTTGGCCAGGTTCGGCAGGAAGCGCCGCTTGGTCTTGATGTTGGAGTGGCTCACCTTGTGGCCCACTTGCGGGCCCTTGGCCGTCAGTTCGCAGCGCCGGGACATCTTAAAAATCCTTATTGCATCCCCGCATCAGGCGGCACGTGCGATCACGCGGCCCGCGCGGGGGTTTTGAATTCGCGTCCATTTTCCAGGAACCGCGGGTGTATAGGGGCAGATCGCCGGAGCGTCAAGGTTTTAGGCCGTTTCGACCCCGCGTCCCCCGGGGCCTGCGGCGTTCTTTTTTGACCCGTTTTCCTGCACCGCGAACCGGAAGGCCACTTCGCTTGAAAACGCCCTGTTCATAAGCCGTTGCAGCCACTTAACGTCAGATATAGCAACCATATAAAGGGCGTATTCGGCTGCCATTCTGGGTTCCATACAAGACGCGCGCGTTGTCCGGCCGATTTGACTGCCTAAATGGACACGACGCAGCGCCGAATAGCAGGACCGTCAGGTACGTGACCACCCCAATCGCCTTTTTGGCCCCGCTCGGGCGGCTGCTCGGCCTTTGCGCCGGCGCTTTCTTGCTGTTCGGCGCGCACCATGCGAGCGCCCAGGGGCGGCTCGACGCCCAGTATGAGGCGACGCTCGCCGGTATCCCGGTCGGCAAGGGCGCCTGGGCCATCGAAATCGGCGACGAGACGTTCTCGGCCTCGGCCCAGGGCGGCACCGCCGGGCTTCTGAAGGCGTTTTCCGGCGGCACCGGCACGGGGGCCTCGCAGGGGCGCGTCGTCAACGGCGCGCTGGCCGCCACCGCCTACACCGCGACCACCACCACTTCGAAGAAATCAGAAACCATCCGGATGGTGCTGGCCAACGGCAACATCAAGGATTTCGCGATCGAGCCGGAACCGCCGGTCGATGCCGACCGCATCCCGGTCACCGAAGCGCAGAAGAAGGGCGTGTTCGACCCGATGACCGGCTCGATGCTGCGCGCCCCCGGCAATGCCGACCTGATGAGCCCGGATGTCTGCCGCACCGGCGCCGGCGTGTTCGACGGGCGCATGCGCTACGATCTCAGGCTCGATTTCAAGCGGGTCGAGACCGTCAAGGCCGAGCACGGCTATCACGGCCCGGCGCTGGTCTGCGCGATCTATTTCGTGCCTGTTGCGGGCTACATCCCGGATCGCCCGGTCATCAAATACCTCGCCGCCCAGCGCAACATAGAGATCGCCTTCGTGCCGATCGCCGGCACCCGCATCCTGGTGCCGTTCCGCATGATGATCCCGACCCCGCTGGGTCCCGCGATGCTGGAAGCGACCTCGTTCGTGACCACGGCCGCCCCTCCGCGTGTGGCGAAGACGCAGTAGGGGATCTTCCCTTCTCCCCTTGTGGGAGAAGGTGGCGCGAAGCGCCGGATGAGGGGTTCTCTCCGCGGAGGCAGACCCCTCACCCGGCTTCGATGCTTCCGCATCGAATCCACCCTCTCCCACAAGGGGAGAGGGTACTTCGGAGGCGCTTCGCTTGCGTGCAACGAGACCACCGGAATCCAGTTGACTCTTGCCCGCTTCTGATTCGACTCGCTCGCATCTGGAATTTAACAAAATGGCACCCGTATCAGCCGCTTGTGGAGCCCTCGTAAACTTGATCTAGTGCCGCCGCATTGGAGTCCACGCGAGATGTTGCGGCGAACGGAACAGACTTGAAACGGAGTCACCGATTCGGCCGCGATTCGTTCCGGACTCGTTCCGATGTTTAAATCCGGCGCAGAGAGCGTCGCGTAATGGGACAAATTTGGCGCAGATGATGCCCACCATCGATCAGCTCAAGGTTTTCTCGTCATTGCGAGGAGCGAAGCGACGAAGCAATCCATATCTCCCGGTATGCCGCGCGATGGATTGCTTCGCTGTCGCTCGCAATGACGGCTGAAAGCGCCGGCCCATAAAAGAAACACCTGTAAAATATGGCTTTCTCACATTCGTTCGGACATGACCGCGCACCTGGCGCCGGCGTCACTGCCGTGCTTGGGCCGACCAACACCGGCAAGACGCATCTGGCGATCGAGCGGATGCTGGCGCATTCGTCGGGCCTGATCGGCCTGCCGCTGCGGCTGCTCGCGCGCGAGGTCTACAACAAGGCCGTCGCGCGCGTCGGCGTCGAAAATGTCGCGCTGATCACCGGCGAGGAGAAGATCAAGCCGAAGGCGCCGCGTTTCTGGGTTTCGACTGTGGAGGCGATGCCGCGCGATCTCGACGTCTCGTTCCTCGCGGTCGACGAGATCCAGATCGCCGCCGATCTCGAACGTGGCCACGTCTTCACCGACCGCATCCTCAACCGCCGCGGCCGCGACGAGACGCTGCTGCTGGGGGCTGCGACGATGCGCCCCATCATCGAACGGCTGCTGCCGGGCGCCTCTGTTGTCACGCGGCCGCGCCTGTCGCAGCTCGAATTCGCCGGCGACCGCAAGATCACGCGGCAACCGCGCAGGACCGCGATCGTCGCGTTCTCTGCGGACGAAGTCTACGCGATCGCCGAGCTGATCCGCCGCCAGCATGGCGGTGCGGCGGTGGTGCTGGGCTCGCTCTCGCCGCGCACACGCAATGCGCAGGTCGAGATGTTCCAGAACGGCGACGTCGATTATCTCGTCGCCACCGACGCTGTCGGCATGGGCCTCAATCTCGACGTCGATCACGTCGCCTTCGCCTCCGACCGCAAATATGACGGCTATCAGTTCCGCCGCCTGACGCCGTCGGAGTTTGCGCAAATTGCAGGCAGAGCAGGCCGCGCCACCCGCAACGGCACCTTCGGCACCACCGGCCGCTGTGCGCCGTTCGAGCCGGAGCTGGTCAACGCGCTGCAGAACCACACCTTCGACAGCGTGAAAATGCTGCAATGGCGGAATGCAAAACTCGATTTCGCCTCGCTCGGGGCGCTGCAGGTGTCGCTGGCGCTGCCGCCGGGCCATGAGGCGCTGACGCGGGCGCAGCCTGCGGAGGACCAGCGCGTGCTCGACCACGTCGCGCGCGACGGCGATGTGCGCGATATGGCGCATGGCAAAGCCGCCGTGGAGCGGCTGTGGGAGGCCTGCCAGGTTCCGGACTATCGAAAACTGGCACCGGCCGCCCATGCCGAACTCGTGACCACGCTCTATGGCTTCCTAATGCAAAAGGGGCGTATCCCCGGCGCGTGGTTTGCCGCCCAGATCGACCAGGCCAACCGCACCGACGGTGATATCGACACGCTGTCGGGCCGGATCGCGCAGATCCGGACCTGGACCTTCGTCGCCAACCGGCCGGACTGGCTGTCCGACCCGGATCACTGGCAGGGGACCACGCGGGAGCTCGAAAATAAATTATCCGATGCGCTGCATGAACGGCTCACGGAGCGTTTCGTTGACAGGCGGACCAGTGTATTGATGCGCCGCCTGCGGGAGAACTCAGTTTTGAATACGGAAATTGGCAAGACCGGCGAAGTGATCGTGGAAGGCCATGCCATTGGCCGCCTCGACGGTTTCACCTTTGCACCAGATGCGGCCGAAGCGGGCTCAGACGCCAAGGCGCTGCAGGCCGCAGCCCAGCAGGTTCTGGCGAAAGAGATCGACGCGCGTGCCGAGAAATTGAGCGCCGGCGCGGACGACCAGTTCGTGCTGACCTCCGACGGCACCATCCGCTGGACCGGCGACGCGGTGGCCAAGCTGGTCGCGGCCGAGGACGCGCTGCATCCGCGGCTGCGGATCATTTCCGACGAGCGGCTCAGCGGCGCACCGCGCGAGGCTGTGCAGACCCGGCTCGACCTCTGGCTCAAAACGCATATCGAAAAGCTGCTCGGGCCGCTGTTCGAATTGTCCAAGGCCGAGGATCTGCAGGGCATCGCGCGCGGCATCGCATTCCAGCTGGTGGAAGCGCTCGGCGTGCTCGAACGCGCGAAGATCTCGGCCGAGATGAAGGATCTCGACCAGCCGTCGCGCGCGACTTTGCGCAAATACGGCGTCCGCTTCGGCGCCTATCACATCTATTTCCCGCTGCTGCTGAAGCCCGCGGCGCGCTCGCTGGCGTCGCTGCTGTGGGCCGAAAAACAAAGCAATGTCGACATGGCTATCCTGTCGAACGTGCAGCATCTGGCCTCGAGCGGACGGACCTCGTTCCCGGTCGACAAGCAGCTCGCCCGCGACGCCTATCGCGTGCTCGGCTATCGCCAGTGCGGCGAGCGCGCGGTGCGCGTCGACATCCTGGAGCGGCTCGCCGATCTGATCCGCCCGGCGCTGTCCTGGCGCGAGACCAATCCCGGCGACAAGCCCGCCGGCGCGTTCGACGGCCGCGGCTTCGTCGTCACGCAGGCGATGACCTCGCTGACCGGATCGGCCGGCGAGGATTTCGCCTCGATCCTGCGCGCGCTCGGCTATCGCATGGACCGCCGCCCGCCACTGCCGCCGAAGCCGGTTGAGGCTGTCACGGTCGAGGCCACCGAGACCGTCGCCGCCGAGGCGCTGCCCGCCGAGGCGAGCGCGGACGCTGTTGTGGATGCCTCGGTCGATGCTGGTCCCGAGGCCGTCGCCGACGCGCCGGAGGCGGAAGCTGCCACCGATATGGAGGTTTCCGGCGATCCTGCGCCGTCAGCCGCGCTGCTGCCCGATGTCGGCTTCGCGCCGGTCGCCGCGCCCGAGGAGACGCCCGTCGTCGTCGAGGCGCAGTCCGAGCCCGTGGCTGAGGCTGTGCCCGAGCCCGTCGCCGAGGAAGCGCCTGCGGCCGAGGAGGCTGCTGCTGCCGATGCCCCGGCGGAAGCCGCCGCTGAAGCGCCTGCCGAGACCGCAACGACCGAAGCTGCTGCCGCCGAAGCCGCATCTGAGGCCGCGCCCGAGGCGCCGGCCGAGCCGCAACTGGTCGATGTCTGGCGCCCCGGCGGCCGCTCCGACGAGCATCGTCCGCGCCAGCACGACCGCAACCGCGATCGCAATCGCGGCCGTCACCAGGGCAAGCCCGCCGAGGGCGGCGCGCCAGCCGCCGCGGCAGGCGAAGCGGCCCCGGGCGAGAAGCGCGAGCATCATCGCCGTCCGCGCCGTCACCAGGATTTCCGCGTGCCGCCGCGTGAGGGCGCGCCTGCCGAGGCGGGCGCTGCACCCGCCGCGCCCGTTGACGGCGCACCGGCACCTGCACCTGATAACCGAGGCGACCGTGGTCCGCGCCGCGAGCGCTTCGAGGGCAAGGGACGCGATCGCGACAATGATCGTCCGAAGAAATTCGGCGGCGATCGCAACAAGGGCGGCGATCGTGATCGTGGCGGCCGCGATTTCGGCCGTGACAAGGGCGGACGCGACAAGGGCGGGCCGTCGCATCGGCCCTACGCCTCCAGTGCGGCGCCGCCGCGCGAGCGCGACCGGCCGATCGATCCGAACTCGCCATTCGCCAAGCTCGCCGCGCTGAAGGAACAGCTCGCGGGCAACCGCAAGGATTGATTATCTCGATTGGATCGGCAGCGTCTCGACAAATGGCTGTGGCACGCGCGGGTCGTGAAGGCCCGCACCAGTGCCGCTGAGTTGGTCGAGAAAGGCCATGTCCGCATCAACGGCACGCGTGAGAAATCGCCGGGGCATGCGGTCAAGCTCGGCGACGTCGTCACCGTCGCGCTCGACAACAGCGTCCGCGTGCTGAAAGTCGTGGGCTTTGCCGAGCGGCGCGGCGATGCGTCTGCGGCGCGCGAACTCTACGAGGATTTGCAAGGGCGCAATTTGCAAGCCGGTAAGGAGTAGTTATCTCAGCCTTGCCAAGTGCATGATCCGGAAAAGTGGCCCCGGTTTTCCGACAAGATCATGCGCCATACCAAAGCCGGCGGGCAGGGACGCCGGAATGCCCGGTTTTTCGCAGCCCGCTTCCCTTGCGGCTGCGGTATTCCTGGGCTAGGCAACCCCTGAATTAGTTGACCGTTTCGGAGTTTTGGATGACCTACGTCGTCACTGAAGCCTGCATCAAGTGCAAATATACCGACTGCGTTGAGGTCTGCCCCGTCGACTGCTTCTACGAGGGCGAGAACATGCTCGTCATCCATCCGGACGAATGCATCGATTGCGGCGTGTGCGAGCCGGAATGCCCGGCCGACGCGATCAAGCCGGACACCGAGCCGGGCTTGGAGAAGTGGCTCGAGGTCAACACCGAATACGCCAAGAGCTGGCCGAACATCACCCAGAAGAAGGACTCGCCCGAGGACGCCAAGGAGTGGGAAGGCAAGGAAGGCAAGTTCGAGAAATATTTTTCTGCGAATCCGGGTTCAGGCGACTGATTCGCTACCCCGCGCGAAAAGGGCGGGCTGCGGCGCGTTCCGGCCCCTGCAGACCTCTGATCGGCCTGCCAGTTTAACCCTAATGACGGACATATGACCGAATGGTCTATGGATAGGTCCGGAATCGGGCGTAAATCATTGATTTTTGCGGAAAATGTGCTATATTGGGCACATTACAAGCCAAGAACTCGCTGCCATGCGTACCTTGTGGCTTCGAGGTTCCCGCAAACATCGAACAGGGGCGTGGCAGTTTCCGCGCGCAGGCTGTGTCACAGAAAACGCGTAAAAAGAGTGCTTCTAAGACCACGAAAAAAGCCGCTGTCGTTGCTCGCAGCGCAACCAAGGGCCGTGCCAAGGCGTCCGTGAAGGTCGCCAAGAAGGCCCCGGCCGCAAAGTCCTCAAAGAACAAAAGAAGCCTGATGCCAGACAAGACTGCCAAGACTGCCGCGAAAGCGACAGCTGCGAAGCCCGCTGCCGCGAAGGTCGCCCCCAAGGCTCCCGTTATCAAGCCTGCCGTTGCCAAGGCTCCTGTTGCCAAGCCTTCCGTAGCCAAGCCCGTTGCCGCTGCGCCGAAGTCTGCTGCCCCCGTCGTCGCTCCGAAGGTTGCCGCCAAGCCGGTGGCTGCGCCCCGTGTCGAGGAGCCGAAGAAGGTCGTGACCCAGCGTCAGGGCTTCAAGGCCAACGAATTCGTCGTCTATCCGGCTCACGGCGTCGGCCAGATCCTGGCGATCGAGGAGCAGGAGATCGCGGGCGCCAAGCTCGAGCTGTTCGTGATCAATTTCATGAAGGACAAGATGACGCTGCGCGTCCCGACGGCGAAGGTCGCCAATGTCGGCATGCGCAAGCTGTCGGACCCGGCGCTGGTCAAGCGGGCGCTGGAGACTTTGAAGGGCCGCGCCCGCGTCAAGCGCACCATGTGGTCGCGCCGCGCCCAGGAATACGAAGCCAAGATCAACTCGGGCGACATCGTCGCGATCGCCGAAGTGGTCCGCGATCTCTATCGCTCGGAATCACAGCCCGAACAGTCCTACAGCGAACGCCAGCTTTACGAAGCCGCGCTCGACCGCCTGTCGCGCGAAATCGCCGTGGTCCAGCACTCGACCGAGACCGAAGCGGTCAAGGAAATCGAAAGCCAGCTCGCCAAGAGCCCGCGCCGCGGCGCCAAGGCCGAAGCCGGTGAAGGCGATGCCGAGGGCGAAGCCGAAGGTGAGGATGCCGACGGCGACGACACCGCGGTGGCCGACGAAGCCGCCTGAAAGGGTTCGACGGATTAAAAACAAAAGCCCGGTCGCCAGACCGGGCTTTTTGCTTTGGCGGGCCTCTTATTTTGCAGTGAGGTCTCTGAGATAATTAGCCCGGCGTCGCGGTCGCAACACGGAGATGATTATGTCGAAGCCGTCGAAGGAATTCATTAGCCCGAAGACCCTGATAGCGCCGGCAGCGGCCGTGTATTCGCACATCGCCAAGGTCAATCGCGGAACGATTGTCTATATTTCCGGCCAGGTCCCGAGCGACGCGTCCGGCAAGATCATTGGCGAGGGCCATTTCGAGGCACAGGTTGAGCAGGTCTTCGCCAATCTCAAGATTGCAGTCGAAGCCGCCGGCGGCGTGATGGCCGATATCGTCAAGCTGAACTACTTCCTCGCTGCCGAGGTCGATCAGGCCGACGTGCCGAAAATGCGTCCGATACGCGATCGCTATCTCAATGTTGCCAAGCCGCCGGCCAGTACGTTTGTTGTCGTGAGCCGCCTGATGCGGCCGGGATGGCTGATCGAGATCGAGGCGGTTGCTGCAATTGACGACTAAGCTAACCGCTGGTCGGTGGCCGCGACCCTTCGGAGCGTGGGGAGGCGCAGCGGCTCATTCGGGCAGGCGCCGCCGCGAATATCGCTCTTGGCTGACAGCCGCGACTCATGACAACCGGAGATTGAGACGGCTACGTGGCCGGCGATCAACCGATCGGCACGTAGCCACACGAGAACTCGAACGGCTTGCCTGAGTGCAGCCTTGCTCAGTCGCAGCGAATAGCCGCGCCGCTCCATGGCCGCGCTGATGTCGACCGCTTTCTCGATCTCGAACAGTCTGTCCTTGTGAGGAAGATTCCAGCCCTCGATCAACGTGAGCGCCCTGGCCTTGGCTGCGGGTGCGTCGGAGGCAACGAGGAGCACATTGCGGTGCAATTCGCTGAATTGCTTAGGGTCATAGCCGCCAAGATTGACGAAGAAGAGCCGACCGGCCGCAGCTGCCGGCTCCCTGGTCAGGGATACGTCGTATCCATCCGCTTGATTGATTTCGCCCCAACAGTCCAAATGCAGGCTTTTCGGGTCTCCCCACCACTGGGCGCGCAAATCGTCGTAGCAATCCTCGATGGATTGTCCGACCGAGAAACGTACATCGTGCAGTTCGACATTGGAGTTCTGGCAGTCGCCGCCGATATAGAACATGAACAGCTTCATGCGCGTTACCCGAAGGTGAATGCGTAGGCGTTCACGCCGGCGTCGAGGAAGCGGATCTCGAACGTGTGGTCGGCGACCGCACCGGTGTTGCGGATCAGTTGATAGAGCCGCTGCCCGGTCACGACGCCGTTGCCGTCGGCATCTGTATCGACGCCATGCGCGTCAGTCGGCGGCTTGCCGTCGATCGTGACGCGGAAGCGGATCGGCTTTCCGTCGGGCGCCGGACCGAGCACCAGATGCAGGTCGCGCGCATGGAAGCGGTAGACGATGCTGCCGCCTGACACGTTGAGCATCGCCCGTTCGTCGCCGATGGTCCAGTTGCCGGTCAGCGACCAGTCGTTGAGCGTGGGCGTTCCTGCCGCGTAGGTGTTGTCCTTGTCCTGGACCACGCCGCCCGGCGAGACGAAACGGTCGATCCTGTTGTAACCGACATAGGTCTCCGGCGAGTTGACCTGATCCGAGATGGAAGCAGCTTCCGCGCCGGACGCATTCACGGCGACGATGCCGTTCGGAACGTCGGTGTTGCCGGCCTCGTTAAGCAGTTGCTGGATGATCCGTTCGGACTCGTCGTACTCGCCTTCGCCGAAATGGTGGTGGCGAATTTTGCCGGCGGCATCGATGAAATAATGCGCCGGCCAGTATTCGTTCTCGAAGGCCCGCCAGATCGCGTATTCGTTGTCGATCGCGACGGGATAGCCGATTTTGAGTGTCGCGATCGCCGCGCGCACATTGTCGGCATTGCGCTCGAAGGCGAACTCCGGCGCGTGCACGCCGATCACCACGAGCCCGTGGTCGCGATATTTCTCAGCCCAGGCGCGGATGTAAGGGATCGAGCGCAGGCAATTGATGCAGGAATAGGTCCAGAAGTCGACCAGCACGACCTTGCCCTTGAGGCCTTCGGTCGTCAGTGGCGGCGAGTTCAGCCATTGGGTGGCGCCGTCGAGTGCCGGTGCCGGCCCTTCGGAGGGCAGCGCCTGCGTCTCGCTGGGCTTGCCCTGCATGGTCATCGTCATCGACGGCCTGCCGGTCATCGCCGTGGTGTTCTCGCGCGGTCGCAATTTGTCGAGCAGGCCCTGCTCAAGCGAGTTGGTGCCTGCAACCGAGAGATTGGTTAGCAGCCCGGTGTCGAGGCCGAGCGCGATCGCGCCGACGCCGACCAGCACCGCAGCTCCAAGCCCGCGCCTGGTCCATTCCCCTGTAACGATCGAGCGCTTCATCGCCGCGAAGACGCGACCGCCGATCAGGAGTGCCAGCGCCAGCGACGTCGCCGCGCCGGCGGCGTAGGCCAGCAGCAGCAGGGTGGTCTGGAAATTGGCGCCCTTCAGCGCGGCGCCGGTGAGGATCAGGCCGAGCACGGGCCCTGCGCAAGGCGCCCACAGGAAGCCGGTCGCGACGCCGAGCAGCAGCGGGGTGAGGAACGCGCGCTCGCATCCCTGTCCTGCGCTCTCCGTCAGCCGCGCGCCGACCGACACCAGCGGACGCATCAGGCGATCCGCAAGGGACGGAAACAGCAGCGTCAGGCCGAACAGCGCGAGCAGCACCAGCGCGACGCTCCGGCCATATTGATTGGCCGACACGACCCAGCCGCCGGCGACGGACGCCAAGGTTGCTACGACGGCAAAGGAGAGCGCCATGCCGATCAGCATCGGCAGGCCGTTGCTCAGGAACGGCCGGTCGGCGCGCGCCAGCACGAACGGAATCACCGGCAGGATGCAGGGGCTGACGATGGTCAGCACGCCTGCGAGGTAGGCGAGCAGGGGCAGGATCATGGGTGTGTCCGTTCGGCGGCTGGTCGCGACTCGGCCGCTTTATATCGGTAATTATATAACGGTCCAGTAGCCGACGCCGATGCCTTATCTGTCCGGTGCGCAGACAGCGGCATAATCGCGGATATGTGAAGTCTGTAGCCTGGATGAAGCCAACGGGTCGCGCGAATGCGCGCCCGATGACAGACTCCGCGAAATCCCGGGCCGGCGCATCCGCAGCTATAGCTCGCGCCCATTCACCACCGTCGTCCCTGCTCCCGTGCGCAATTGCGCACTAGGCAGGGACGACGCGCCGAGAGATCGCGCAATAGGCTACGCAGCGCCGATGACGCCTACTTCACCCGCTGCTTCTCCAGCTTCCGCGCCAAGGTCCGCCGGTGCATGCCGAGCCGCCGCGCCGCCTCGGAGATGTTGAAATCGGTCTCGATCAGGGTCTGGTGGATGCGTTCCCATTCCAGCGTCTTGATCGAGGTCGGACGGGCGCCGAGCGCGATGTCGGCATTCCCCGCGGCTTTCTGGAACGCGGCTTCGATGTCGTCGGTGTTCGACGGCTTTGCCAGATAGTGGCAGGCGCCGAGCTTGATTGCCTCGACCGCGGTCGCGATGCTGGCAAAGCCCGTCAGCACCACGATCAGCATCTCCGGATCATGGGCATGCAACGCTTCGACGCAAGCCAAGCCCGAGGCACCGCCGGCGAGCTTGAGGTCGACGACGGCGTAGCCGGGCAACTGCGCGTCCATGAGGTGACGGACCTCGTCGAGCGATGTTGCGACGACGACGCCGTAGCCGCGGCGCTCGAACGAGCGTTTCAGCGTGCGGGCGAAGCCGGCATCGTCCTCGACGATCAGGAGCTGGCGGTCATCCGTCAAGGCCATCTCCGATCGCAAGCGTCGACAGCGGCAGCTCGAGCCGGACCGAGGCGCCGATATCCGGCCGGTTGCATGCCGTCACCACGCCACCAAGCTTGCGCACGACGTTGACGACCAGGAACAGGCCGAGGCCGCTGCCCGGGCTGCCCTTGGTCGACTGGTAGGGTTTTCCGACATGCGGCAGCATCTCGCGCGGAAAGCCGGGCCCGCGATCGGTCACCGACAGCACCAGCGTATCGGCCTTGCGTTCGGCCATCAGCTCGATCCAGTCGCGCGAGACCTCGGCGGCATTGTCGAGCACGTTGAAGATCGCCTGCTTGAGCGCGATGTCGGAGACCACAGAGAGGTCCGCGCCGAACGCGTTGCGGAAGTACAGCGTGGCCGACGGCCGCGTGGTCCGCCATTCGTCGACCAAGGCGGTCAGGAAGGCCGCGACCGTGGTCGGCGCGGAGCCTTCGCCGCGCGCTTGGCCGGCCGACAGCAGGATGCCGGTCACGATCGATTTGCAGCGCTGCAGCGAGGTCTCCATCTCGCCGAGATCGTGCGACAATTCAGGATCGGAGGCGAACGCCGGCATCCGGCGCCAGTCGTTCAGGATCACCGACAGCGACGACAGCGGCGTGCCGAGCTCGTGCGCCGCGCCCGACGCCAGCAAGCCCATCCTGACGATGTGATCCTGCTCGGCGGCATGCTGGCGCAGCGCGGCGAGATGCGCGTCGCGCTCGCGCAGGTTCCGGTTGATGCGGGTGACGAACACCACGAGCAGCACGGCATCAAGCACGAATCCGATAAACATGCCGGCAAGATACAGGCTGAAGTGGTCGTAGAAGTCGTACAGCGGCACTCCCAGCGGCCGATAGGCGACGGTCAGCCAGACGAAGCTGAAGCAGGCGAGCGCCACCAGCGACCAGATCGACCGTGTGTCGAGCAAGACAGCACCGAGCGTCACCTGCAGCAGAAACAGTGAGGTGAACGGGTTGGTCGCTCCGCCGCTCAGATAGAGCTGGGCGGTCAGGGCAGCGACGTCGAGCATCAGTGCGAGCAAGAGCCCGCGCCTGCCGATCCCGGCGCGGTCGTGTACCCAGATCATGCTCGCGATGTTGAGCGTGACCAGCGCGCCGATCACGGCCACCATGGCGGCCAGCGGCAAGGCAATGCCGAGCCACAATTCGACAAAGGCGATCGTCACGATCTGGCCGATCACCGCCGTCCAGCGCAGCTGGATCAGCAGCGCCATGTTCTTGCGATTGACGGCGTCGTTGGTCGGCAGCGTAGCGAGGTCGAACGGCGTGCCCGTGGGCACGCTGCCGGCTGGTGGCATCACGATGCCGCCTGGTGCTGCTTCCCCGTCATGCAGATCCGATGTGCGCTCGAGCATCTGGGCCTGTGGTGCGAGACAGATTGCGTGCTGCGCCGATCAGGCCGCGCGCGGCGGCGCGCCGTGGGTCCCGCGTTGGGTCGGTACCGCCGGCGCGACCCCTGCCGCTGATGACGCGCCGGAGCGCAGCCGCCAGCATAAAGGCCAGCGCGAACCATGTCAGCGCGTAAATCAGGTGATTGTTTGGAAACCGGACAATCGTGAGGCCGCCGACCGGGTATCCGCCGGGGCTTTGGACAGCGTCGGCGTCAATGAAGAAGGGGGCTGTCTGCGGCAATCCGTGCACGGCGGCGATCGCGGCGACGTCGCGCGAGAACCAGCGGCCGGCCGCAGGGTCGTTGTTGCGCAGGAAACCTCCTTTGGGCTCGGACATCCGCAGCAGGCCGGCGACGCTTACCGTGCCCTGCGGGTCGCCCTCGCGCCGGGTCGCGGGATCGCGCCTGTCAGGCGGGACGAAGCCGCGGTTGACCAGCACGGTGGTTCCGTCAGCCGTCAGCAGCGGGGTCAGCACCCAGAAGCCGGGACCATCCGATGTCACGGCCTGTACCAGCGTCTCGGCGGCATGCAGGAAGGTGCCGCTGACGGTGACGCGGCGGTATTCGTCGCTCGCCACCGTGATCTTGGGCCATGATTGCGGTGCGGGTATCGCGGCCGGCGCGGCATGGATGCGCGCCTCGACCCGCTCGATCAGCGCCAGCTTCCAGGTCCGCCGCTCGATCTGCCAGACACCGAGCGCGGTCAGTACCACCACGCCCAGCATGCCGAGCGTGAGCAGCAGCAGCGAGGGCCTGGAGGAGCGGATCGTCACGGCACCTGGCTCATGTCGTGCATCGGCATCATGTTGGTGTTGAGGTGATGCATGACCCACAGCGAACCGGTCAGCGCGATCACCACCATGATCACGGTGAAGATCAGCGCCATCATGGTCCAGCCGTTCTCGGACCGGGTGTTCATGTGCAGGAAGTAGACCATGTGCACGACGATCTGCACGGCGGCGAACACCAGCACGATCAGCGCGGTGACCTGCTTGTCGCCCAATACGCCTGTCATCACCAGCCAGAACGGGATCGCGGTCAGGACGACGGAAAGGCCGAAGCCGATCAGATAGCTCTTCAGCGACCCGTGCGAGGCCGCATCATGGGCGTGATCGCTGCTTTGGGGGTGCAGGGCATGAGAGTCTGTTGTCATCGCAGCATTCCCAGGAGATAGACAAAGGTGAAGACGCCGATCCAGACCACGTCGAGGAAGTGCCAGAACATCGACAGGCACATCAGCCGGCGCCGGTTGGCCTCGATCAGGCCGAAACGGGCGACCTGCGTCATCAGCGTCACCAGCCAGATCAGGCCGCAGGTGACGTGCAGGCCGTGGGTGCCGACCAGGGTGAAGAAGGACGACAGGAAGGCGCTGCGCTGCGGCGTCGCGCCCTCATGGATCATGTGGGCGAATTCGGTCAGCTCGATGCCGATAAAAGCGAGGCCGAACAGTCCGGTGATCGCGAGCCAGGCTTGCGTCGCGCGAACCTGCGACTTCTCCATCGTCAGCATGGCGAAGCCGTAGGTGATCGACGACAGCAGCAGCATCGTGGTGTTGAGCGCGACGAGCTTGAGGTCGAACAGGTCCTTCGGCGCCGGACCGGCGGCGTAGTTGCCGCCGAGCACGCCATAGGTCGCAAACAGGATCGCGAAGATGAGGCAATCGCTCATCAGATAGAGCCAGAAGCCCAGCATGGTGCTGGTGCCTTCGGGGTGCTCATGCTCGTCGATCAGGTGGAAGACCGGCTCGGAATTCTGCGTTGGCGCGACAGCAATGGTCATGACTTGGCTCCCGCGGCGAGCATCTGCGTGCGCGCGTCCTCGGCCCGCACCACCTGATCTGCCGCGATGTGGAAGTCGCGGTGATAGTTGAAGGTGTGGCCGATCGCGACAGTGAGCAGGGCAATGAAGCTGACGGCAGCGAGCCACCAGATGTACCAGATCAGGCCGAACCCCATCGCGGTGGCGAGGCCGGCGAGGATGATGCCCGTTCCGGTATTGCTGGGCATGTGGATCGGCTTGAAGCCGGTCAGCGGACGCTGGTAGCCGCGGCGCTTCATGTCCCACCAGGCGTCGGTGTCATGGACAACGGGTGTGAAGGCGAAATTGTAGTCCGGCGGCGGCGATGAGGTCGCCCATTCCAGCGTCCGCGCGTTCCAGGGATCGCCGGTAAGGTCGCGCAACTGCTCGCGTTTGAGAATGCTGACCGCGAACTGCACCAGCATCGACATGATGCCGAGCAGGACCAGGAACGCGCCGATGCCGGCGAGGATGAACCAGATCTGCAGGGAGGGATCGTCGAACACGCGCAAGCGCCGGGTGACACCCATCAGACCGAGCACATAAAGCGGCATGAAGGCGAGGTAGAAGCCGGTGACCCAGAACCAGAACGACAGCTTGCCCCAGAACGGATCGAGCTTGAAGCCGAACGCCTTCGGGAACCAGTAGTTGATGCCGGCGAACAGGCCGAACAGCACGCCGCCGATGATCACGTTATGGAAATGCGCGACCAGGAACAGGCTGTTATGCAGCACGAAGTCGGCCGGCGGCACCGCCAGCAGCACGCCGGTCATGCCGCCGATCACGAAGGTCAGCATGAAGGCGATCGTCCACATCATCGGCAGCTCGAAGCGGATGCGGCCGCGATACATCGTGAACAGCCAGTTGAACATCTTCGCGCCCGTCGGGATCGAGATGATCATGGTGGTGATGCCGAAGAACGAGTTCACGCTGGCGCCGGAGCCCATCGTGAAGAAATGATGCAGCCACACGAGATAAGAGAGGATGGTGATGACGACGGTCGCGTAGACCATCGAGGTGTAGCCGAACAGCCGCTTGCCCGAGAACGTCGAGGTCACCTCGGAGAAGATGCCGAACGCGGGGAGGATCAGGATGTAGACTTCGGGATGGCCCCAGATCCAGATCAGGTTCACGTACATCATCGGGTTGCCGCCGAAGTCGTTCGTGAAGAAGTTGGTGCCAACGTAACGGTCGAGCGACAGCAGCGCCAGCACGACTGTCAGCACCGGGAAGGAGGCGACGATCAGGACGTTGGTGCAGAGCGAGGTCCAGGTGAACACCGGCATCTTCATCATCGTCATGCCCGGCGCGCGCAGCTTGACGATGGTGCAGATCAAATTGATGCCCGACAACGTCGTGCCGACGCCGGCGACCTGCAATCCCCATACGTAATAGTCGACGCCGACATCGGGACTGTAGCCGAGGTTCGACAGCGGCGGATAGGCGAGCCAGCCGGTGCGGGCGAACTCGCCGATGAACAGCGACAGCATCACCAGCACGCCGCCGCCGACCGTCATCCAGAAGCTGAAATTGTTGAGGAACGGGAACGAGACGTCGCGGGCGCCGATCTGCAGCGGCACCACATAGTTCATCAACCCCGTCACCAGCGGCATTGCGACGAAGAAGATCATGATCACGCCATGCGCGGTGAAGACCTGGTCGTAGTGATGCGCGGGGAGGAACCCCTCGGAGCCGTTGAAGGCGATCGCCTGCTGCAGGCGCATCATCAGCGCGTCGGCGAAGCCGCGCAGCAGCATCGCGATGCCGAGGATCATGTACATGATGCCGATGCGCTTGTGGTCGACGGTGGTGAACCATTCGCGCCACAGATAGGTCCACAGCCGGAAGTAAGTCACGACGGCGAACAGCGCGAGGCCGCCGGTGGCGACCACCGCGAAGGTGCCGACCAGGATCGGTTCGTGCAGCGGCAGCGATTCGATGGAGAGGCGGCCGAAGATCGCCTTGATGATGTCGGGGTTCATGCGGCCCTCTTAGGAGTCTGATTTCGTGCGCTGGCCGAGCAGCAATGATGTCGATGATGGATGCGCCGGCGAGAACGGCGGCCGCTTCAGCCCGACCCCGCGCAGCGGCGTCATGTCGAACGGGGCGTTCACCTCGCGCGTCGGCGCGCCCTTGATTTCGTCGATCGCGCAGATGCCGGCGACAAAGGTCGGCTCGCTGCCGAGCGGCGCGCCGCGGCGGGCATATTTGTCGTAAGCCAGCGGCAGTGTGTTGTTGAGGCCCTCACGGCCGAGCCCACCCTTGGCGTCGATATCAGTCATCTCGCTCATGCACATCTTGCCTGTTTCGACGCACATGTTGAGGATCGCCTTGTAGAGGTCGCGATCGACCGAGCCATAGAGGCGAACGGGCTCATTCTCGCTCGGGCGCTCGAGCTGCAAATAATCGCTGCGGCCGAGCATGCCGCCGCTGGATTTTGCCGCCGCGACCCATTTGTCGAAGTCGGCGGCCGAGGTGCTCTTGAATTCGAAGTGCATGCCGGAGAAGCCGGCGCCGCTGTAATTGGCGGAGAAGCCCCTGAAGGTGCCTGCCTTGTTGGCGACCGCGTGCAGCTTGGTCTCCATCCCGGGCATGGCGTAGATCTGGCCGGCGAGGGCGGGGATGTAGAAGGAGTTCATCACGGAGGACGCCGTGATGCGGAAGCGGATCGGGCGATCCACGGGAGCGGCGAACTCGTTGAGCGAAGCGACGCCGTAATCCGGGTAGATGAACAGCCACTTCCAGTCGAGCGCGACCACCTCGACGTTGAGCGGCGCGTCCTTGCCCTCGATCGGCCGGTCGGCGGCGATGCGGCCGAGCGTGCGGTAGGGATCGAGCAAATGGGTGCCCATCCAGGTCAGCGCGCCGAGGCAGACGATGATCAAGAGCGGCGCCGACCAGATCACCAGCTCGAGCTGGGTCGAGTGATCCCAGTCCGGCTCGTAAGTCGCCGTGGTATTCGACTGCCGGTAGCGCCAGGCGAAGAACACCGTCAGCGCCATCACCGGCAGCACGATCAGGAGCATCAGGACGGTGGAGATCAGGACGAGGTCGCGTTGCTGCACGGCGATGTCGCCGGCTGGCGCCAGGACGACGAAGTCACACCCTCCGAGCAGGGTCGCAAACGGCAATAAGGCCAATAGTTTCAAGGCGCGCACGGCTCACCCCCAAGGGATCTTTGGCACGAATTTCATGAGTTATGCCAAGGGGTAGCTGCGATGCAGCAAATTGGACATTGGACAATTTGTCCAATGTTGCAGTGCGGGATAAGCCGCCAAACAGTCAACCGGACCGCGTGGCAGAATCCGCCCGTGGCCACCATGTTCAACCGACTGACAACGGCGCAATCGCGATGGCACAGGCCCCTGCAAGCACCCTCGGAGCCCCGGAGGCCGCCGGTCACGGCCAGGCGAAGCCGGGCGAAATCGCCATCGGCGTCATCATTGGGCGCACCTCGGAATTCTTCGATTTCTTCGTCTATGCGATCGCCTCGGTGATCGTGTTTCCGAAGCTGGTGTTCCCGTTCGTCAACGAACTGACCGGGACGCTCTATTCCTTCGGGATCTTCGCGCTGGCCTTCGCCGCGCGGCCGCTCGGCACCGTGATCTTCATGGCGGTCGACCGTCGCCACGGCAAGGGCGCCAAGCTCGTCATCGCGCTGTTCCTGCTCGGCACCTCCACGGTCGCGATCGCGTTCCTGCCCGGCTACAATGAGATCGGCATGGCCGCGATCTGGCTGCTCGCCGCGGCGCGTCTCGCGCAGGGCATCGCCTGGGGCGGTGCATGGGACGGCCTGGCCTCGCTGCTCGCGCTCAATGCGCCGCCGCAGCATCGCGGCTGGTATGCGATGGTGCCGCAGCTCGGCGCGCCGCTCGGGCTGATCGTGGCGAGCGCGCTGTTCGCCTTCTTTGCCGGCAATCTGTCGGCGGATGATTTCTTCGACTGGGGCTGGCGCTATCCGTTCTTCGTCGCCTTCGCCATCAACGTCGTGGCGCTGTTTGCGCGGCTGCGCATGGTGGCAACCCCTGAATATTCCGATCTGTTCGAAAGCCGCGATCTGCAGCCGGCGCGCGTCGCCGAGACGATCCGGCACGAAGGCCGCCACATCCTGCTTGGTGCGTTCGCGCCGCTGGCGAGCTTTGCGCTGTTCCACATGGTCACGGTGTTTCCACTGTCCTGGGTGTTCCTGTTCACCCGCGAGAGCCCGGTGCGCTTCCTGATCATCGAGATGGTCGGCGCGATGGTCGGCGTCGGCGCGATCGTGGCCTCGGGCATGATCGCTGACCGCGTCGGGCGCAAGCCGCTGCTGATCGGTTCCGCGATCGCGATCGCCGTGTATAGCGGCTTCGCCCCGCAGCTGCTCGATGCCGGTGCGGTCGGCGAGACCGTGTACATGGTGCTCGGCTTCATCCTGCTCGGCCTCTCATTCGGCCAGTCGTCGGGCGCGATCGCCTCCAGCTTCGCGCGGGCCTATCGTTACACGGGCTCCGCGCTGACCTCGGATTTCGCCTGGCTGTTCGGCGCCGGTTTTGCGCCGCTGGCAGCGCTGCTGCTCGCGACCCATTTCGGGCTGATCTCGGCGGGCGCTTACTTGTTGTCGGGCGCAGTGTGGACGCTGCTGGCGCTGTGGCTGAGCGGCTTGCGCGAAGCCGAGGTTGATTAGCGGAACAACCCGTCGACGCGGAACGAATAGCCGAGGCCGACGATGTAGCTCGGCGAATTGCGGTTGAGGCCGAACGCGACATGGAAGTCGACCTGCTGCGTCGGCGTCAGGTGATACATGCCGCCGGAATTGATCAGCTGGGTCGGGCGTGCGCCATCCGGATAGTCGCCGACATATTCGGTGAACACGCTGATCCGCTCGGTCAGCTTGTTCTCGATCACGAAAGTCGCCTCCGACATGTGCTGGCCCGTCAGCTCGGCGGGACGGAAGAATTCCGTGAACATGCCGCTGACGCCCCAGCCGTGATCGAGCTCCCATGACCATGGCAACTGGATGTAAGGCTGCGTGCCGCGCCCGGCGATTCCTGCCGCGCCGCTCGGCAGCGCGACGCCGGCGGTAACAGACAGATCGATCTTTCCGGGCACCGGGCTGACCTGCCATTTGATCGCCGGCGCGACGTCCGAAAAACCTGATGCTCCAGGTGACTTCACATTGCCGGTGTAACTCGGCAGGTCGACCAGCACTTCGAGGCAGGGCGCGATGCCGAGCCGCCAGCGGCTGTTGGTGCCGTCGATGGTGCGGCCGCCATCGCGGCCGGTCAGGTTGACGCCGTTCTCGTTCTGCAGGCTGCCGACCGGCACGACGATGCTCGAATTCGTGACGTCGGGCCGGTCGGTCGCAATCTCATCGCTCGCCTTGGGGCAACCATCCGCATGCGCGCTGGCAGCCGTCGATATCGCGAGTGCAGCAAGCATGCACAAGCGACGACAGACCTGCGCGACACCATCGAACCGGTACGAACCCAACTGCCTTGTGCCTCCACGCTCTGGCGGTCGCTCTGAGCCCGCAGGATAGATCGCGCAGGCGGCGTGATTATTCCCGCTCTCTCACGGGTCGTCCCGGCCTTCGCCGGGACGACGGCGGTGATTGGGCGCGCGCGCCGGCCTCAATCCACCACGATCTTGACGCGGTCGCGCGGCTTGACCTGGGCGTGGACGTCGAGGCCGTTGAGCACGCGGAAGCGGTCGGCCGGGTGATCGACGCCGGCCATACGATGCGAGAGCGATTCCACGGTGTCGCCGGGCTGCACGTTGATGACCTTGATGCGCAAAGGACGCGCGGACTGGATCTCCTCGAGCGTCAGGCGACGGAACGAGTTGACGGTCTCGCGCGCATTGCGCTCGCTCTCGGTGGTCTTCTGCTTGGCGGCGAAGATGAAGCGGTAGACGTCGCTGCCGAAGCGCAGTGCGTAGACCTTGAACTGCCACTGGTCGCCATGGGCGGTCGCCGCCGACGCCGGGAAGCCGTTGATGTTGAGGTCTTCGGTCGATGCCTTCTCGACGCCTTCCATCCAGCCGGAATTGAGATAGTCGCCGAGCGACTGCTCGGCCGGAACCCGCACGACGTCGAAGCGCATCGCTTGGTTGCCGCCCTCGCGCACGCCGATCACCGCCTGCGCGGTGTTGTCGAGCGTGAATGTATCGGGCGCGGTGAAGGTGAAGCCGAGCTTGGGATGCAGGAAGCGGCGGCCGCGGACGAAGCCTTCGCTGGGGTCCTCGCCATAGACGATGTTGTCGATCGCGGCGAGATAGGTCTCGCGGTCGCGCTCGTTGCTTTCGGGCGAGGAGTATTGCCGCGCGGTCGCCTGCGCATTGGCGACGCGCTCGGGGGTGGCTGGATGCGACGACAGGAAGTCCTGCGCGCGCGGGTCGAGCGCGGTCCTGCCGACCTTGAGCGCCGCGTTGCGCTCCATCGCGGTCAGGAAGCGCGCCGCGCCGTAGGGATCGAAATGCGCGCGCGCGGCGATCCCGACGCCGATGCCGTCGGCCTCGAACTCCTGCTGCCGCGAGAAGCTCGCCATCGTCAGCTTGGTCTTGGCCAGCGCCAGCGCGGTGAGATCAGGATCGCTGCTCATGTCGGTGACGACGCGCGTCACCACTGCCGCCTGCCGCGCCTGGTCCTCGCGGATCGAGGCGTGCTTCGCCAGCACATGCGCCATCTCGTGGCTGAGCACCGAGGACAATTCGGAGGTGTCGCTGGCGAGCGCAATCAGGCCGCGCGTGACATAGAGCTGGCCGGTCGGCAGCGCGAAGGCGTTGACCGCGCCGGAATTGAGGATCGTGACCTTGTAGGCCTGGTCGGGGCGGTCGGAGGCCGCGACCAGCCGGTCGACGGTCTGGCCGATCAACGCCTCGAGCTTCGGGTCGTCATAGGCGCCACCATAGGAGGACAGGATGCGCTCATGCTCGCGCTCGGTCGCCGGCGTCTGCTGCACCACGCGGTTTGGTTTCGCAGGCGCTGCCGCCGATGCCGCGGGCGACGCCTGCTCGAACCGGCCGGCATTGCCGCAGGCCGACAGCATCAGCGCGGCACAGATCAGCGCTGGCGCAGCCGAGAGGCCGCGGCCTGTCATTCCCTCACGCCGTCCTGCGCGCGCAATCACGTCCAAAACTCACAATTGTCGAGCGAACCGATCGGGGCATGATCCATGCCACCATGGCCGCTAGTTCCCGCCGAGCACTTCAATCTGCCCCACTTGGAGCAATTCGATTCGTGGTCCACGCCGCTCTTCCACCCAGCCTCGGACACGAATCCTTCGATTTTCGAGGGACTTGGGCGCCAGTCCGGCCGCCTCGAACGCAGGAACTATGCGCCTTGAAATAGTCACCGCAAAGTCCCGTGTCCAGTTTCGGCCGAAATTCAGATAGGTCGTTGCCCCTGCCTGCCGCACCGACAAAACCCTGCCCTCGCCACCGTAAAGCGCCCGATCCCGGCCAAAATATCGCCCGGACTTTCAGCGTTTTTTATGACCGTGGACCCGGCCCAGGTTCCCGACTTGGCCTGCCGCGCCTCAGCTTCGGCCGCCATCAGCAGCGCGGCGCAGTCCTTGTTGGCGATCTCGGATGAAACCAGAGCGAGCCCCTGCCGCAGCAGGTCGCCCTGTACGGGTGTCTCGGCACCGGCGAGAAAGACATAGGCCGGCTGGCGGCCGTAGCGGTCGGGCGCATCGTCGGGACCGCGCAGCGTCACGTCGCGGCCGACCAGCAGCGCCGACAACGCCGCACTTGCCTTGGCCCGATCAGCCATCTCGATGCCGGCCAGCCTGACCTCGCGCCCGTCATCCAGCCGTAAGCTGCGCGCGTCGATAACAGCGGCGACGCGGCCATCGCCCTGCTCGTCGAAATTGCATCCCGCCGCGTGGCTTGCGCTGCAAGCGAACAGTGTCGCAAACACCAGCAGCGCGTCGCGAGTCAAAGTCGGCAGAATCCGCATCGGTACCAATTGCATCAGCCGATGTTCGCACATCCCAGCCATTCCGTTGAGCGGAAAACACCTCGCGGCTCCGTGGCTTGCCGCTGTGGATGCCATGCGGCATGATCCCGCGCGAAACAAACGGACCGGCCGCAATGGACGACGGCGCGGGCTTCAAGGGAGGCTTTTGATGAGACGAGTTTTGGCCGGTGTATTGGCCTGCGCGCTTGCGATGTCGGCGACTGCGGCGCTGGCGCAAAGCAAGCCTCCGCTGAAACTCGGCGGCATCCTCGACATGTCGAGCCTCTATGCCGATATCACCGGCTCCGGCAGCGAGACCGCGGCCAAGATGGCGGTGGAGGATTTTGGCGGCGAGGTGCTGGGACGCAAGGTCGAAATCGTGGTCGCCGACCATCTCAACAAGGCCGACCTTTCTGCCAACATCGCCCGCGACATGTTCGACAACCAGGGCGTCGAGATGATCTTCGACGTCGCGGCGTCGGCGACGGCGCTCGCCGCCGGCGAGATCGCGAAGGCGCGCAACAAGATCATCATGTTCAACGGCCCCGGCTCGATCCGCCTCTCCAACGAGGCCTGCGGCCCCTATACCGTGCATTACGTGTTCGACACTTTCGCGCAGGCCAACGTCACCGGCCTTGCCGCGGTGAAATCCGGCCTCGACAGCTGGTTCTTCCTGACCGCGGACTACGCCTTCGGCCAGGACCTGGAGAAGGACACCACCGCCGTGGTGCTGAAGTCGGGCGGCAAGGTGCTGGGCAGCGTGCGGCATCCGCTCAATACCTCGGACTTCTCGTCCTTCCTGCTGCAGGCGCAGGCCTCCAAGGCCAAGGTGATCGGTCTCGCCAATGCCGGCGGCGACACCATCAATGCGATCAAGCAGGCCGCTGAATTCGGCATTATGAAGAGCGGCCAGAAGCTGTCGCCGCTGCTAGCCTTCGTGAGCGACATCGACGGTGTCGGACTGGAGACCGCGCAGGGGCTGCTGCTGGCGGAAGCGTTCTATTGGGACCTCAACGACGACACCCGCGCCTTCTCGAAGCGCTTCATGGAGCGCACCAAGCGAGTGCCGACCTCGGCACAGGCCGGCGTCTACTCATCCGTGCTGCATTATCTGAAGGCGGTGAAGGCCGCGGGCACCACGGATTCGGCTGCCGTCATGAAGGTGATGAAGGAGACTCCGGTCAACGACATGTTCGCCAGGAACGGCCGGATCCGCGAGGATGGCCGCATGGTGCACGACATGTATCTGTTCGAGGTCAAGAAGCCGTCGGAATCGAAAGGCCGCTGGGACGACTACAAGTTGCTCGCGACCGTGCCGGGCGAGGAGGCCTTCCAGCCGCTGGAAGCCTCGCGCTGCCCGCTGGTGAAGAAGTGACGCGAAGCGTCATTCCGGGGCGATGCGTAGCATCGAACCCGGAATCTCGAGATTCCCCGATGCGCAATTGCGCATCTGAGGTCTGGTCCTTCGGACCATCCCGGAATGACGCTGAAACAACCAACAACAACGAAAGGCAAAACGCCATGAGCGACAATCAGATGGTCCTTCAATCCCTCGATCAGGGCCTGCTCACCATCACCATGAACCGCCCCGAGCGGCGCAATGCGCTGAATCCCGACATGACGCGCGGGCTCGTCGATGCCGCGCGGCGCGCGCAGGACGATACCGAGGTACGCGCGGTGCTGATCAGGGGCGCCGGCGGCACGTTTTGCGTCGGCGGCGACGTCAAGTCGATGGCCGAAGGCCGCGCTCCGATGTCGTTCGAAGCCAAGACGGCGAATTTGCGCCGCGGCATGGAGGTCTCGCGTATCCTGCACCAGATGCCAAAGCCCGTCGTGGCGCAGCTCGACGGTGCCGCGGCCGGCGCCGGATTGTCGATCGCGCTGTCCTGTGATCTGCGCGTCGCCAGCGCCTCCTGCAAGATCACGACCGCCTTCGCCAAGGTCGGATTTTCCGGCGATTACGGCGGCACCTACTTCCTTACAAAAATGCTCGGCAGCGCCAAGGCGCGCGAGCTCTATCTGATGTCGCCGGTGCTCTCGGCGCAGGAAGCCTATCATCTCGGCATGGTGTCCAAGGTGGTGCCGGATGCCGATATCGAGGCGGAGACGCTCGAGCTCGCGCGCTCGCTTTCGAACGGACCGTCGGTGGCGCTCGGCTACATCAAGCGCAACATCAACAATGCCGAGACCATGACGCTGGAAGCCTGCTTCGACGGCGAGGCGATCCATCACTCGCGGGCCGGCGAAACCGCCGACCACAAGGAAGCGGCCAAGGCCTTTGTCGAGAAGCGCAAGCCGACCTTCCAGGGACAGTAGGCCATGGCCGATTTGATGGCCGATTACATGCGGCTGCGGCAGATCTGCCTGGTGGCGCCGCAGCTCGCGCCTGTCATCGCTGATATCTCCGCGATCATGGGCCTTGATGTCTGCTACCGTGATGGCAACGTCGCCAAGTACGGCCTTGAGAACGCGCTGCTGCCGGTCGACACCATTCTTCTGGAAGTCGTCGCGCCGTTCGAGCCGGGGCCGGGCACGGCGGCCGGGCGCTTCATCGAGAAAACCGGCGGCCGCGGCGGCTACATGGCGATCTTCTGCTGCGAGGATCCCGACGCGCGCGGCGCCAGGGCCAATGCCATTGGCGTGCGCACCGCGAACGTGATCACGCATGCGCCGTATCACGGCGTGCAACTGCACCCGCGCGATTGCCGCGCCGCCTTCATCGAGTTCAACCACACCGATGGCAGCGACGACATCCTCGGTCCGTATCCGCCCGCCGGCCCGGACTGGCAAAAGTCGATCCGCAAGGACACGACCCTGGCGCTGACCGAGGTCGAGATGCAGAGCCCCGAGCCGCTGGCCTTGGCGGAGCATTGGGGCAAGATCATCGGCGTTGCCGCTAACGGAGCCATTGTGAAGTTGCCGAACAGCACCTTCCGCTTCGTCAAGGGCGATAGCGAGATCATGAGCGGATTGACGTTCCGCGTCGCCGACAAAGCGAAGGTGCTGAATGCGGCGAAGGCGAATGGCTGCGCCGTTTCGGGCGATACGTTCTTCCTCTGCGGCGTGACGTTCAAGCTGACGGTGTAGTTTGCGTCATTGCGAGGAGCGAAGCGACGAAGCAATCCATTCTATCCCCGAATAGACAGATGGATTGCTTCGCTTCGCTCGCAATGACGGGTTGGAGATTGAGCTGGCGGCGGCGATCCAATATCATTGCGCCCAACAAGAACAAGGGAACGCGCCCATGCCGCATCCGCTCGATTCCTTCTTTGCGCCTGCAAGCATCGCGCTGATCGGCGCCTCGCGCGATCACGAGAAGATCCCCGGGCGACTGCTCGCGATGCTGCGCAAGAATGGCTATCCCGGACGACTCTATCCGATCAATCCGAACTATGACGAGATCGACGGGCTCACATGCCACAAGTCGATCGCCGACATCGGTGCGCCGATCGATCTTGCGGTGATCGTGATTCCGGCTCGCGCGGTGCTGTCGGCGCTGGAGCAGTGCGCGGCCGCCGGCGTCAAGAATGCCGTCATCATCTCGTCCGGCTTTGCCGAGGAGGGTGGCGACAGCGCGGCGATGCAGGATGCGATCGTGGCGCTGGCGAAACGGACGGGGATGCGGATCTCCGGGCCCAATGCCGAGGGGTTTTACAGCCAGGTGCAGAAGGTCGCCGCGACCTTCAGCCCGACCGTCGACGTCAAGCCGGATACGCCGGTGCTCGTCGCGAGCAAACGGCGGATCGGCATCGTGGCTCAAAGCGGCGGTATCGGCTTTGCGATCTATCACCGCGCGAAGGCGCTCGGTATCGCGCTCTCTTATGTCGTCAGCGCCGGCAATGAGAGCGATCTCGGTGCCGGCGAGTTCCTCGACTACATGGCGCAGGATCCGTCGACCGACGTGATCCTGCTGTTCATCGAGGGCATCAGGGACGTTGACAAATTCCTCGCCGCAGCGAAGCGGGCCGCCGAGATCAAGAAGCCGGTCATCGTGATCAAGGTCGGCCGCTCCCACGCCGGCGAGCGTGCTGCGGCCTCGCACACCGCGAGCATGGCCGGCTGGTCGGCGGCCTATGACGCGGTGTTCGCCAAATATGGCTTCATCGTTTCGAATGATCTCGACGAGGCCGTGACCATCGCGGCGCTGTTGACGACCAATCCGTTGCCGAAGGGCGACCGCGTCGCGGTGCTGACCGTCTCCGGCGGCGCCGGCATCTGGGGCGCGGACACCGTGTCGATGCAGGGCCTGGGCGTGCCGGAGCTCTCGTCACAGATCCAGGACAAGATCAAGCAATGGATGCCGTCCTATGGCGCGGCGGGCAATCCGGTCGACGTCACCGCGCAGGGCGTCTCCTCCGGCGGCCTGCAGAAGAGCATCGCGCTGTTCGACGCGTCGGACGAGGTCGACGCCACACTGGTCGTGCTGTCGCTGTCGAGCGAGGTTCGGATGCCGTTCAAGGAGGCCGAGCTGAAGCCTGTCATCGCGGCACAGAACAAGCCTGTCGTGTTCTATTCCTACACGTTGCCGTCGCAATTCGCACGGCAGGATTTCGCGAAATCCGGCGCGGTGGTGCTCTCGGGGCTGACCCATGTCGGCGTCGCGATGCGGCGGATCGCCGATTACGCAAAATTCAGGCTGGCGCCGGAGGCGGAGATCACGGCATCGCCACCGCGCGATCTCTCGGCGCATCTCACGTCAAGGACATTGTCCGAATTCGACAGCAAATCGCTGCTGCGCGCCGCCGGCATCGCACTCCCGAACGAGGTGCTGGTGACCGATCGCAACGGGCTCGATGCTGCGATCGCGCGGGTCGGATTTCCGCTGGTCATGAAAATCCAGTCGCCGGAGATCGCGCACAAGAGCGAGGTCGGCGGCGTCAGCGTCAATATCACGGCCAAGGGCGAGGCGTTCACGGCCTATCGGGACATGCTGGAGAATGTGCAGAAACGCCGGCCGCAGGCCGTGATCCAGGGCGTGCTGGTCGGACCGATGGCGAAGAAGGGCGTCGAGATCATTGTCGGCACAATGACGGACACGACGTTCGGGCCGATGGTGATGGTGGGGCTCGGCGGCATTACCACGGAGCTGTTTAGGGATGTGGCCTATCGTCCCGCGCCGGTCAGTGCTGCGGAGGCATCCGCGATGCTCGAGACACTAAAGGCCGCACCGTTGTTGCAGGGCTTCCGCGGCGCGCCGAAGGCCGATGTCGCAGCGCTGGCCAAGTTGATCTCGGATATCTCAATGCTGGCATCACGGCACGCGCGCGAGATCGCCGAGATCGAGGTCAACCCGGTGCTGGTGCACGCCGAAGGGCAGGGCGTCACCATCGTGGATGCGCTGGTGGTGCCAAAGGTTTAGCGAGCCATCCCCCCAACGTCGTCCCGGCGAAGGCCGGGACCCATTACCACCGAATCCGGTTGGGAGAAGAAGCCGACTCCGCTTGTGCCCCTTCCGCGGGCCGCGGCGTATGGGTCCCGGCCTGCGCCGGGACGACGCGTTGATAGATTTGTGCGAGAGGCCTACCGCCCTTTGAAATTCGCCACCCGGCGTTCGGAGGTCGCCTTGACGCCTTCCTTGAAGTCTTCGGTCGCGCGCAGCTTGGTCTGCTCGGCCAGCTCGTGGTTGGTTGCGGCGAGTACGCGGTCGGCGAGGCCGGCGCGCATGGTGGCGCGGGTCGAGACCAGGCCGAGCGGGGAGCATTCGGCGATTTCCTGCGCGAGCTTCATCGCTTCGGCCCGCACCTGGTCCTGCGGCACCAGTACATTGGCGAGGCCCCAGCGATAGGCCTCCTCGCCGGTGACGCGCCGGCTGGTGTAGAACATCAGCTCGGCGTTGTTCTTGCCGATCAGCTCAGGCAGCGTCGCGGTGAGACCAAAGCCCGGATGGAAGCCGAGTTTTGTAAAATTCGCCGAGAAGCGCGCCTCGGGGCAGGCGACGCGGAAGTCGGCGGAGACCGCAAGCCCGAGGCCGCCGCCGATCGCGGCGCCATGGATTGCCGCGACGATCGGCTTCTTGTTGCGGAAGATGCGGACCGCCTGAACGTAGAGATGATTGATCGGCAGGTTCGAGGCCGGATCGCTCTTGGTACGATCTTCCTGCTCCTGGCGGGCCGGATCGCCGAAATTGGCGCCGGCGCAGAACGCCTTGCCCTGCGCTGCGAGCACCGAGGCGCGGATCTCGATATTGTTGTCGATCTCCTCCAGCGCGTCGGCGATCTGGTTGATCAGCGCGACGTCGAAGAAATTCAGCGGCGGCTTGCGAATTTCGATCAGGCCGACATGGCCATGGGTCTCGACGCCGATATCCGTGTACTTGGTCATGATGTGTCCTCGTTGAATTAGCGCAAACCCAACCCGCGGGCGATGATGCCGCGCAGCACCTCGGTGGTGCCGCCCTGGATCGTCAGCTTGGGTGCGGTCTTGATGGCGAAATCGAGCTGCTTCTCCAGCGTCTCGCGGTTGGTCGCGGTCTCCTCGACGAAGGCGGCGAGATCGCGGACGCGGTGCGGCAGCTGCTGCTCCCACACCGTGCCGATGTCCTTGACGATCGAGGCCTCTACCACCGGCTCCTTGCCGGCCTGCAGCATGCCCGCCACCGACACCGACATGCGGCGCATGGTGTGGACCTGCGCCACCAGACGGCCGATGCCCTCGGCGCTGCGGGTGTCCGGGTTCTTGCCGACCGCGCGCACCAGCTCGGTCAGCACGTAGTATGTTTCGAGGAAGCGCTCGGGGCCGGATCGCTCATAGGCGAGTTCGCTGGTCGCCTGCTTCCAGGCGCCGTCGATTTCGCCGAGCATGTGATCGTCGGGCACGAAATAATCGGTGAACACGACCTCGTTGAACTCGAACTGCCCGGTGATCTGGCCGATCGGATTCACCTTGATGCCCGGTTGCTTCATCTTGACCAGGAACTGGGTCAGGCCGTGGCGGCGGTTCTCCTTGGTCGGCGGCGAGGTCCGGAAGATCGCGATCATGTAGTCGGCGATATGCGCCGACGAGGTCCAGATCTTGGTGCCGTTGATCAGATAACCGCCGTCGGTCTTGGTGGCCCGCGTCTTGGCCGCGAACAGGTCGGAGCCGGAGTTCGGCTCGCTCATGCCGATGGCAAAGCAAACCTCGCCGCGGCAGATCCGCGGCAGGATGTCCATCTTGATGTGCTCGGGCGCGTATTTCAAAAGGACCGGCCCGCTCTGGCGGTCGGCGACGAAGAAGCGCCGGGTCGGCGCATTCGCCACCCGCATCTCCTCGGTGACCACGTAGCGTTCGAGGAACGAGCGCTCCTGGCCGCCATATTTCTTCGGCCAGGTCATGCCGAGCCAACCCTTGGCACCGACACGGCGCGAGAACTCCGGCGCGTCATTGTCTTCGCGGTTGGGCGAATGGGGATCGAAGGTGCCGGCGGCGATTTCCTCGGCAAGGAAGGCGCGCACCTCCTTGCGGAGCTGCTCGCATTTCTCCGGCAGGCGGATCGGATCGAAACGAAGGGCTGCGGTCATGATGTCTCTGTCCTGATCTCAGCGCGAGGCTACCAGGGGCCACAATTCGTCGGCGCCGCGTTCGGCGACGCGCTTGCCGAGCTCGACCGCCCAGTAGCTCTCGGAGCCGTAATCGTCGCGCCAGGCCAGCGCGCGCAGCGAGTAGCGATGCAGGATGTGCTCGTTGGTGAAGCCGATCGCGCCATGCACCTGGTGCGCGATGCCGCCGCCCTTTTCCGCGGCTTCCGCGCAACGGATTTTTGCAGACGCCGCTTCGAGGAACTCCGCATCGCCGAACGATGTTGCGTGCACGATGGCGTCGGCGGCCGAGGTCGCGGCGGCCAGTGCCGCGGCGGACTCGCCGGCGAGGCGGGCGAGGTTGTGTTGCACCGCCTGGAATTTGGAGATCTTCTTCTCGAAGGCGACGCGCTCGTTGGAATAGCGCACCGAAATATCAAGCATCGATTCCAGCGCGCCCGCGATCTGCAACGAACGCACGACGCCGCCCATCAGCATCAGCGCGGTCTGGTCGAAGCCGTCAGGCGCCGGCTTGATGGCGGCCGGCTGCACGTGATCGAGCGTCACGGTATCGCTGTGATCACCGCCGAGGCCGATGCCTGCCTCGATCCGGCATTTCGCGGCATCGACCAGCGCGATCGAAAGGCTGCCATTCCCGCCTGCCAACACGGCGAAATGCTTCGCCTCTTTAGCGAAGGGCACGCCGCGGGTGCGGCCGGAGAGGCTGCCGTCGGCGTTGAGAGTGATGCGGTCCTTCGGACTCGCCGGCACCACCGTCATCTCGCCCCCGGGGGAGGCGATCTTCGCCTTCGCGAGCAGCCAGCCGGCCAGCATGGTTTCGGCCAAGGGAACAGCGATCGCGTGGCGGCCGGCGACGTTGAGAACGGCAAAACCTTCGGCGAGGCTGGCGCCGGAGCCGCCGAGATCATCGTGCACCCAGGAGAGCGGTAGGCCGGCCTCGGTCAGCGCCTGCCACAGCGGCGCCTTCCATGTGCCCTGCTTGTCGTGATTGATGGTCTGGGCGTCGGCGAGATCGGCGAAAATCTTGTCCGCAGTCTCGGCGACGATGTTCTCACTCTCCGCCACGGCGTTCCCTTTGTTGATTGGCTTGGGGCCGGTCCGTTCGGCCTGACCCCGCATGCAGGCTTTTCTTGCGCTCAATGATGCGGAAAAGCCATAGCCCTGACAAGCGTGGCCCGCAGGGCGATCTGCGACGGCGGCATGCGAACAGCCATCATGCGAACAGCCATGCGGCCAATAAATTCCGCAGTGCGGATTTCGCGGATTTTCAGGGACTGATCTGCGCGATATGGTATGCCACCGCCGGAATTCATTTGGCTCACAAGAACAAAGGAAACGCAGATGTCGAAGGATGGTTTGTGCGCGATCGTGACGGGGTCTGCATCGGGTCTTGGTGCCGCCACCGCGCAAATCCTCGCCAAGGAGGGCTCGCGCATCATCGTCAACTACTCCAACAGCAAGGCGGAAGCCGAAGCGACCGCCGAGCTTCTCCGCAAGCAGGGCGCTGAGGTCGTGGTGGTGCAGGGCGACGTGTCGCGCGACGAGGACTGCAAGAAGATCGCCGCAGCCGCAGCGGGCTGGGGCCGGCTCGACGTGCTCATCAACAATGCCGGCACCACCAAGCATGTGCCGCATCACGATCTCGACGGTCTGACCGCGGAAGATTTTCAGCGCATCTATGCCGTCAACACCATCGGCCCGTTCCAGATGGTCCGCGCGGCGCGTCACCTGCTCGAGGCCGGTGCGAAGGCGTCGGGGCGGCCGTCGGCAGTGGTGAACATCTCCTCGGTCGCCGGCATTTCCGGCGGCGGCTCATCGGTCGCCTATGCCGCGAGCAAGGGCGCGCTCAACACCATGACGCAGTCGCTGGCGCGCGCGCTGGCGCCGCTGATCCGCGTCAACACCGTGTGTCCCGGCTATATCGATACGCCCTGGTTCACCAAGGGCCGCGGCGCCGATGGCGCCAAGCAGGTGCGCGATGCCGTGGTGGCGCGCGTGCCGCTGAAGGTCGCTTCAACGGCGGAAGATATCGCCAACCTCGTTTGCTTCCTGGCGAGCCCGGCGTCGAGCAACATGACCGGCGAGTTCGTCCGCATGGACGCGGGCATGCACTTGCTTCAGTGAATTGAAGACTGTCATTCCGGGATGGTGCGTTAGCACCAGACCCGGAATCTCGAGATTCCCCGATGCGCAATTGCGCATCTGAGGTTCTCGCTTCGCGAGCCTCGGAATGACATCCTGTACGGGACGACAGTCTACCGCGTCACTTATTCATATCCGGGATCACGCGCGCCGCGACCAGCCGGTTCCAGATGAACAGCACCACCAGCGCGCCGACCGTGGCGGTGATGAAGCCGGCGCCCTGCTCGGGACCGTAATGGCCGATCGCCTGGCCGATGAAGGTCGCGAGGAACGCGCCGACGATGCCAATGATGGTGGTGAGGATGAATCCGCTCGGATTGTTCGGTCCCGGCGACAACAGCCGCGCGATGATGCCGGCGACAAAGCCGATGATGATGACCCTGATCATGTCTGTCCTCCTCCGATAAAACCAACGCCGCCGTCAAAGCCTGCCGGATACCTCATCGCCGCTGGGCAGCCGCCCGTCCGGCGTCAGATGATTGATAGCGTCGGGCAGATACTGGCTCAGGCCCTGCAGCAGATCGTCGCGCGATAGGCCGCTCTGCGAGGCCAGCGAGTTGATCTGGTCGGCGCCGAGCGCGTTGGCGAGATCACCAGGTGCGATCGCCTTGTTGGGACCGTTGCTGACCCAGGAATTGGCCGCGTCGCCATGGCCTTTCTGCTGGAGCTGGTTGAGCAGATCGCCGAGGCCGCCGCTGAGCACGGAGCCGGCTGCGCCGCCTGCGAGCAGTCCGCCCAATCCGCCCTTGAGGAGATCGCCGAGGCCGCCGCCGCTCAAACCGCCGGGCAGGCCCGCGGTCACGTTGCCGGGGAGCTGTGGCGCCTGTGCCGGTGTCGGCGCTGGGGCACCCGGCTGGTCACCGGTGAAATGCTTGACCGCTTTCCAGGCGAGCAACGCCATGATCGCCATCGTCATCGGTGACATCCCGCCACCGCTGCCGGACTGTGCGCTAGGCGAACTCGGACCGCGCGGGCCGTTCTGCATGCCGTTGAGTACGTCGAGTAGTCCCATGATCGTCTCCTGCCGCAACCGCAACCATGCCCCGCGGGGGAAACATAGCTGCGGCAAATGACGGTTACAAGGCGTGGGGCACGCCCGGGGGCGCGGGGCACGTTCAATGGGCAACCGGCACAAGGTCTGCTATCGGACTCTGATGAACGGATATTCAGGCGAGATGAGCAAGGATCGGCTGATCGGCATTGCGGGGGCCGGCAGCATCGGCTGCTTCGTCGGCGGCATGCTGGCCGCCTCCGGCCGCCGCGTTGCGCTGCTGGCGCGGCCGCGGCTGATCGAGGAGATCACCGCCAATGGCCTGCGGGTCACCAGCTTCGACGGCGCGGCGCAGACGGTTGCCGCTGATCACCTCGCGCTGTCGGATGATCCGTCGATCTTTGCCAACGCGCAGACGGTGCTGGTCACGGTGAAGAGCGCTGATACGCGCGAGATGGCCGATCTCATCGCGCGCCACGCGCCTCCTGACGTCGTGGTGGTCAGCCTGCAGAACGGCGTCGGCAATGTGCCGCTGTTGCGCGACCGGCTGCTGGGCCGGCGGGTGCTCGGCGGCATGGTGCCGTTCAACGTGGTCGCGCTCGGCGGCGGCCGCTTCCATCGCTCGACCTCGGGCGACATCGTGATCGCGCAGGACGATGCCGGCACCGCCGCGCGACTGTCAGCCCCGGGCCTTGCGATGCGGGCCACCGACAAAATTGACGGCGTGCAGTGGGGCAAGCTGATCGTCAATCTCAACAACGCGCTCAATGCGCTGTCGAATATTCCGTTGCGGCAACAACTCGCGCAGCGCGGCTGGCGAAAATTGTTCGCCGACCAGATGCTGGAGGGGCTGGCTGCGATCCGTGCCGAGGGCATCGTGCCGGTGTCGCCGACACCGCTTCCCTCGACCTGGATGCCTGCGTTGCTGCGGCTGCCGGATGCGATCTTCGAGCTGCTGCTCGGCCGCACCATGAAGATCGATCCCGAGGCGCGCTCCTCGATGTGGGAGGATCTGCAGCGCGGCCGCCGCACCGAGATCGACTATCTGCAGGGCGTGATCACCGATATCGCCGATCGGCGCGGACTGGACACGCCGCTGTCGCGCCGCGTCATTCAACTGATCCGGCAGGCGGAAGCCGACGGCAAGGGCTCGCCGGAGCTGACGCCGGAGCAGATTCGCGCGGCGTGATGCCTTGAAACGGCGACGATGCGCGCGCCAATTTTGGTCAAGACGTCCGAGGAGGAGACATCATGAAACGATCCTGCGCGTTGCTTCTTTCGCTTGCGGTGCTCGGCATCGGCTCTGTCCGCGCCGCGCCGCCGACCGTGGTGCCATCACCGGGCTATGACGCGCGGCTGCAGGAGCAGCGCGCGGCGGCGGCATCAAGTGAATCGGCCGCTGTCGCGACCAAACAGGTCGCGCCGCGGCATCGCACGCGCCGCTGGGCGCACTGAGTCCACGCGCGAGAGATGATGTGATGAAGCTGTTTGTGCTCGCATTCGCCCTTGTGCTCGGCCTGGCCACGACGGCGAGCGCCGCCGACTATGCCGGCGCCATCAGCGCCTACCGGCGCGCGCACGGCATGCCAGCGGTGAAGCTCGATGCGAAGCTGAACGCGATGGCGTCGCGGCAGGCGCAGGCGATGTCAGCGAGCGGATCGGTCAGCCACTCCGCCGGCGGCAGCTTCTTCACGCGCGTGGCGCCGTTGAAGAAGCAGCGCGCCGCGGAAAATATCGGCGCCGGCTACATCGCCTTCACCGAAATGCTGAAGCAGTGGGAGGAGTCGGCCGGTCATCGCGAGAATCTGTTGATGCCGGGCGCCAAGCGCGTCGGCGTGGCCTATGTCGACAACGCGAAGTCGCCGTACCGCAGATTCTGGGCGATGGTGATTACGGACTGAGGCGGAGAGATCAGCCGCGCTTCGCTGTCTTGGCCGGTGTCGACGGCGGCGAGGTGAACAGTTTCTTGAGATCGTCGAGACTCTGCGACAGGCGCGGCCATTCGCATGAGAATGAGTTCTTCGCGCATTGTGCCGCCCTGACACGCGCGGCCTGCTTGACCGGGCTTGCGACCGGAACGGGGACTTTCTCGGTGTCGCTGCGCAGCGTGACCTGCTCGATTTGCCGCGGCGGTTGCTGCTGCGGTTCTTGCTGCTTTTGCTGAAGCTGCTTGGCGTTGAACGCCGCGACGATGCTGGAGCGGCGCTCCTTCTCGAGATAGACGGTATATTCCTGATCGATCGCCTTCTGCTCGTCCGGCGTCGGATTGGGACCCGCGATGTCGAAAGTGCGGTCCTGCATGAAGTCGTAATAGCCGTAGCCGCCGCCTGGCTTGCGGCGACCGGCGAACTTGGCGTTGCAATCGGCAAGTTGCGCGGTCTTGTCTTCCTTGGTCTTCGCCTTCTCGGCGAGATCGGCGCAATCCTCAAAATCCTTCGGCGCGCTGCGCCACCATTGCGCGTACGCGCTCACGGGCGCCAGCACGACGCAGGCGACAAATGCGGCAATAGCCAATACCGATGATCGTGACGATATCACGGACATTCAGACAAACTCGAACGACACAGATTTAGCCGATTGTTGCCATTTTGACGGCGCTTGTCACCCCGGAACCTGATGATTTTGGGAACCGCGCACTGGCTATCTTATTCGCTGTGTCGGATGGAACACAGCGTGTGCCTGGAATATTTGAAGAATTCTTGTGCTGATGCTGTCGGTCGCGTGGCATTCCCGAACAATTCGTATCGAATCGTTCATTTCACCTTGTGCAGCAGCGCCACAAGTTCCGCCTGCCGGTGCGTGCCGGTTCTCTGGAAGATCGTCTTGAGCTGATTGCGTGCGGTCGACACCGCGACGCCGATCTCGCGTGCCGCGTCCTCGACCGAATCGCCGCGTGCCAGCATGGCGGCGAGGCGCGCTTGCGCCGGTGTCAGCTCGAAGATCGTGGCCAGAAGATTTGGGTCGAAGGCGGCGCACCCCTCGAGATCACGGATCGAAAGGATGGCGCGCGCGCCGAGGAATGGCGAGCGTGCCGCGGGTGGCACCGGTTGCATCTGGACCACGATCGGCCGCTTGTCGATCCGTCGCATCACGATCGGTGATGACGGGACTGTCAGCAAATCCGACGTGTGGTCCAGTTGGTCGATCAGTCTGGTCAGGTCGGCATTGGCCTGCCGGTCACGCAGCGTGAGGCGATTTTTGCGGATCGCAAGGTCCGGACCGAGGCAGGCTTCCGCCTGGCCGTTCATGCCGATGACGGCGCCGAAGCGGCCGACGGCGATGGCCGCGATCTGGATCAGGTCGAGCGCATTGGTAACGCCTGTGAGTGTGGAGCGGCCGACGACGGTGGACAGCGTCGCGGCCTCGGTGAGCCGCGCCGACACGCGCGAGAGCGCCTTGACCTCGTCGGCATCGAACATGCCTTCCTTCGGCGAGCGCTGGATCGTCAGCGCCCACAAGGCTGAGCCGGCGCGAAAGCCGACCCCGGCAAACCATTTCAGCCCGAACTCGCCAAGCGTCGCGTAGAGCGGATCGCGCAACATCTCGGTTTCGGACTCGAACAGGTCAGCGTCGGTGATGACGTCAGCTCCGGCAAGCAGGCGCGGCACCCCACGCGCGGCGCGGATGTCGGTGAGATGCAGATTGCTGGGGAAGTAGGTTTTGGTGAAATAGTCGGAGATCGAGTCCGTGCGCGGGATGTCTTCGGTGCGGATATCGCTCTGGAGCATCGCGGCCCCGGTCGCACCGACGGCGGCGCAGACCTCGTCCATGAAGGACGGCCAGCCCGTCGGATCGAGAACGACGTCTCCGAGGCGCGCAGTCACATCGTCAAGCTTGCGCAGGTCGACCACGGCTCAGCCTCCGCCCAATGCAATAGCTCGTTGTTTTGCGACACGAAACCTGCCGCACCGGCTTGCGCACGCTACCGTGCTTAAGAAAGCAGGAGCCATGCGACTTGCAAGCAAAATCGACGACGCGCTTCGGGACGGTGAGGTGACGTCCGGGAATTCAAGGGAAACGCCCTCGAAATCTGGCGGTCGAGCCAGTTGGCGCGGCCTGGCCGCGCATCAGCGATCAGGCTGGATGATAATCTTTGTGTGACGTTCGGGATTGGCGAGATCACTGAACGCCTGCGCCACGCCGTCGAGGCCGGTGGTGGCGGTGACCATTGCTGTTACGTCGACCTTGCCCTCGGCGATCAGGTTTAGCGCCAGCGCGTATTCCTCCGGCGTGTAGGCGTAGACGTATTGCAGCGACAATTCCTTGAGGACGCCGAGCAGCGGCTCGGAGGTGTCGCTCGCCATGCAGACGCCGACCACCACGATGCGCGCATCGCGCGGTGCGCCCTCGAACAGCAGCTGCAGCAGTCCGGGAATGCCGACGCATTCGAAGATCAGGCCGGGCTTGAGCGCCGGCAGGAAAGCCTGGAACGGAGGACGCGCCGCCTTCTGTTCTGGCGTCATCTCGGCATGCTCAGCCCACGCCGTGAACGGCTGGGTCTCCGCCGGGTTGACCACGACGTCGGCGCCCATCTTCGCAGCCAGCGCCCGCCGCGCCGGCGAATAATCCGACGCCACGATCGGGTGCAGACCGCGCAGCTTCAGCCCGGCGATCACGGCAAGCCCGACCGGTCCGCAGCCGATCACCAGCGGCACCTCGTCGCCGCGAATATTGGCCTTCGCCACCGCATGGAGGCCGACTGCGAGCGGCTCGGTCAGGGCAGCGTGCTCGGGCGCAAGGCCGTTCGGCACCTCGATCATCAAGGGCTCGCTCAAGACCATCCGTTCGGCGTAGCCGCCGGCGATGTCGTTGGAATAGCCGATGCCCTGCAGCCCGCTTGCGCCGATCAGCACCGGGACCGAGCACACGTGCGTGCCCGGCTTGAAGCGCTTCTGGGTGCCCGGACCATAGTCCAGCACCTCGCAACAGAACTCGTGACCGAACACGACGTCGCGCGACAGGTCGATCGGCTTGCGGCTGGGAAAGTGCTTCATCAGTTTTGCGGTGTGTCCGGCATGCTGGCGCGCATGCAGATCGGAGCCGCAGATGCCGCAAGCCAATGTCCTGACCAGCACCTGTCCGGCTGATGGCACGGGATCGGGGATGCTGTCGGTGACGATGTTTCCGTTCCTGAACACGGCTGCGCGCATATCGTCTCCCCTACACTGAACGCAATTTGCTTTTGTCGGCCTCGGCAAGCGCCACGCGGCAGAAGCTGGCGGCGACCGCGACGACGTCCTCGATGGCTTGCGGATATTGCTTCGACACCCAGCGCAGCGCGATGCCGATCACGGCGCCGATCATGCCGATCGAGATCAGTGAACCCTTGTCGCCCCGTTTTGGATCGCTCGCCTGCGGCACCAGGATGTCGCTGAAGGCGCGCAAGGCGTCGTGCTTGACCGCGTCGACCGCCGGGCCGATGCCGGCGATCTCCAGCAGGAACACGCGCGCGGGCTTTGGATGCTGCTTCAGCCGCGTGAAGTAGAGCGTCAGCGCCGCGCGCAATCTTGCCTCGGAATCGTCGCCCGCGGCACCGGCTGCCGCCGCCATCTCCTCGTGCAGATGGCCAACGACATGGCTATAGGCCGCGATCAGCAGCGCCTCGCTGTTGGCGAAGGATTCGTAGAAATAGCGCTCGGTGAGTTCGGCGGCCTCGCAGATCGCCTTCACGGTGGCGCCGCGATAGCCGACCTCGCCATAGACCTCGACCGCCGCATCGATCAGCTTGAGCCGCCGCTCGGCGCGGCGTTCCTCGGCGTCCATGCCGCCATAGAGGCGGGCTTTCGGGCTGCTTGCCATGACATGGGTATTGACATGAAGCATTGTCAGATGTCAAGGTATCTGACAAGAGATGTTGTCAAATCGGGAGGGAAGCCGGATGTCCGCTGATTTCGACGTGTTGATCGTGGGCGCGGGACTGTCCGGCATCGGCGCCGGCTATCATCTGCAAACCAATTGCCCGGATCGCAGCTACGCCATCCTCGAAGGCCGCGATTGCATCGGCGGCACCTGGGATCTGTTTCGTTATCCCGGCATCCGCTCCGACTCCGACATGTACACGCTCGGCTATTCGTTCCGGCCGTGGACGGAAGCCAAGGCGATCGCCGACGGCGCGTCGATCCTCAATTATGTGCGCGAGACCGCGAGCCTTTACGGCATCGACAAGAAGATCCGCTTCAACAGCCGCGTCGTGCGCGCCGACTGGTCGTCGGCAGACTCGCAATGGACGGTCGAGATCGAGCGCGGCCCTGAGAAGGCGATCGAGCGGCTCACCTGCAATTTCCTGTTCATGTGCAGCGGCTATTACAAATACGAGCATGGCTACACGCCCGATTTCCCCGGCCTCGCCGATTTCGCCGGCCGCGTCGTCCATCCGCAGCAATGGACCGACGACATCGACTACAAAGGCAAGAAAGTCGTGGTGATCGGCAGCGGTGCGACCGCAGTGACGCTGGTGCCGGAGATGGCCAAGACCGCCGATCATGTCACGATGCTGCAGCGTTCGCCAACCTATGTCGTCGCGCGTCCGGACAAGGACAAGGTCGCGGACTGGCTGCGCGCGCGGCTGCCGGCGAAACTCGCCTACGGCATCACGCGTTGGAAGAACGTGCTGTTCGGGATGTATTTCTACCGGCTGTGCAAGCGCGATCCCGAGCGCGTCAAGAATCTGATCCTCGGCGGCGTCCGCCATGCGCTCGGCCCCGACTACGACATCGCCACCCATTTCACGCCGCGCTACAAGCCGTGGGACCAGCGGCTTTGCCTGGTCCCGAACGGCGATCTCTTCGAGTCGCTCCGCAGCGGAAAATCGTCTGTCGTCACCGACCAGATCGAGACGTTCACGCCTGGCGGCATCAAGCTCAAGTCAGGCCAGGTGCTCGACGCCGACGTCGTGGTGACGGCGACCGGCCTCGATTTGCAGGTGCTCGGTGGCCTCGCGCTCAGTGTCGACGGCGCCCCCGTCGATCTCTCCAAGACCATGAACTACAAGGGCCTGATGTATTCGGGCGTGCCCAACCTCGCCGCCGCCTTCGGCTACACCAATGCGTCGTGGACGCTGAAATGCGACCTGACCTGCGAATATGTCTGCCGTACGCTCAACTACATGAAGGCCAATAACTACGCGCAATGCACGCCGCGGCAGAACGATCCGACCGTCACCGAAATGCCCTGGGTCGATTTCTCCTCCGGCTATGTGCAGCGCGCCGTCGAAAAATTCCCCAAACAAGGCTCGCGCCGCCCGTGGCGGCTCTACCAGAACTACGCGCTCGATATCGTCAGCCTGAAGTTCGGCTCGATGACAGACGAGGCGATCGAGTATCTGCCGCGCCGTCAGGCCACAGCGTCGGTCGGTTCGGATGCCAAGCCGGCGAGGCGGGTGGCGCAAACCCGTTAATCCTCGGCGCAGGCCGTGAGCAGATCGCGCAGCCAGAGATGGCCGGGATCGTCGTCGAAGCGGGCGTGCCAGGTCGCGTAGAGCGAAAAGCGTCCGGCGTCGAACGGCAGCGGGCAGGCGGCGAGCACGCTGGAATAGCGGGCGAGGAACCGCGCCGGCAGCGTGCAGACCAGATCGGTCGACTGCAGGATCACAGGCGCGACGCTGTAATATGGCACGGACACCCCGACGCGCCGTGTCAGGCCCCTGGCGGCCAGGATGTCGTCGACGAAGCCGCGAAAGCCGCCGCCGTCGCCGGAGATGATGACGTGTTCCAGTGAAGCATATTCCTTCAGCGACGGCCGGCGCGTGCCGCGTGGATGCGCCTTGCGTTGCGCCATCATGAAGCGTTCTTCCAGCAGCGGCTTGTGCGGCATGCCGTTCGGCAGCCCGTTCTTCGAGACCAGCGCGATGTCGATCTCGCCGGATTCGAGCTGGCCGGTGAGGCGCGCGAGGTCGACGGCGCGAAACGCCAAACGGGTTTTGGCGGCACCGCTGCGACGCATCCGCTGCACCAGCCGCGCGCCCAGCATCGCGCTGGCATTGTCGTTGGCGCCGATCGAGAACGTCCGCTCCGACTGTTTCGGCTCGAAGACCGGCGGCGTCCGCACCACGTCGTCGAGCCGCTTGAGTGCGTCGCGCAGCGGCTCCCGCAGTGTGAGGGCGCAGGGCGTCAGCACCATGCCTTTGCCCGATGCCGCCGGCGTCAGCAACTGATCGCCGAACACATCGCGCAGCCGCGCCAGTTGCGCCGACAGCGCGGGCTGGCTGAGGCCAAGCCGCACTGCTGCGCGGGTTACATTGCGCTCGTCGAGCATCACGCTGAGCGAGACCAGCAATGGCAGATTATGCGCGCTCATATCCATCAAGGTTATGTCTGCTATCACATCTATCGATTTCACTTATCCCATGGCGCAGGGCATCAAGGCAAGCCGGGACGTCAAACGAAAGCAGGCCATGAATTCCTATGCGATCGGCGATGTGAAAATCCAACGGGTGACCGAGCAGCGCGGCGCCGGATTTGCGCCAAAGTTCTTGTTTCCGGATTGGGACCCGCGCGTGCTCCACGAACACAGCGCGATGATGGTGCCTGATTGTTTCGATGTGACGGAGGGACGCTTCATCGCCAGCATCCACACCTGGGTGTTGCGGACCCGGCACCACACTATTCTGATCGACTCCTGTGCCGGCAATCACAAAAATCGTCCGGGCCTGCCGCGCTTCCACCAGTTGAACCTGCCGTTTCTGGAGCGGCTGGCGGAGGCCGGCGTCTCGCCTGACGCGGTGGACTATGTGATGTGCACGCATCTCCATGTCGATCATTGCGGCTGGAACACGCGGCTGGTCGATGGTCGCTGGGTGCCGACCTTTCCCAATGCGAAATATCTGTTCTCGAAAGCCGAATACGACCACTGGCGCGGCCCGGCCGGGCGTGAAGGATTCAATGCCGGCGTCTACGAGGACAGCGTGCTGCCGGTGGTCGCGAGCGGGCAGGCCGAGATTGTCGACGGCGAGGGTGAGGTCAGTGACGGTCTCACCTTCCATCCCACGCCCGGCCACAGTATCGGTCATGTCGCGATCAGGCTGGCCAATGCCGGCGAGCAGGGATTGTTCAGCGGCGATATCATGCACCAGCCGTTGCAGGTGTTCCGGCCCGACTGGAACAGCGCCTTCTGCGAGGACCCGGCGCGGGCGCGCGCCTCGCGACGCTGGCTGCTGGAGCAGGCGGCGGAAGGTGGCGCGACGGTGTTCACCGCGCATTTTGCCGCCTCGTCGGCGGGCCGGGTCACGCGTCGCGGCGACCGGTTTGACTGGCGCTTTGTTTGAGTTCTGCGAGATCACAAGGACGACCCACGCCATGAGTTCATCCGACATCGTGACCGAAGGGATGATGGTGCCGAGCGATACCGCCGGCATCAGCCTGTTCGTCCGCAACAAGCGCCACGCCGATTTGGCGCGGTTCACGCCCGGCAACACGATCCTGTTCGTGGCCGGCTCGACCTATCCGGCCTCGACCTCGTTCGACCTGAAGCTGGACGGCGTGTCCTGGATGGACCATCTCGCCGCGCGGGGCCACGACGTCTATCTCGTCGACATCAGGGGCTACGGCAATTCGACACGTCCGCCGGAGATGGCGCAGCCGGCGAGCGACAATTCGCCGATTGTGCGGACGCCGGTTGCCGTGCGCGACATCGGCAGCGTGGTCGCCTTCATCCGCGCGCGGCGCAACCTGGCTGATATCAATCTGATCGGCTGGTCGTGGGGCACCACATTGATGTCGCGCTACACCAATGAGAACCCCGAGGCCGTCGGCAAGCTGGTGCTGATCGCGCCGCAATGGTTGCGCGACACGCCGAGCCTCGCCGATGCCGGCGGGCCCCTTGGGGCCTACCGCATCGTCGATCGCTCCGCCGCCAAGAGCCGCTGGCTGAACGGCGTGCCCGGCGACAAGAAGGCCGCGCTGCTGCCGGATGTCTGGTTCGAGGCCTGGGCGGATGCGACGTTCGCCAGCGGCCAGGCCGGTCCCGGCCCGTCGCAATTAATGGCGCCGAACGGCACGGTGATCGACAGCCGCGAGTTCTGGGCTGCCGGCAAGCCGCTCTACGATCCGGCCGGGCTCGTCGTTCCGGTCCTGATCGTGCACGGCGAGTGGGATCGCGACTGTCCGCTCGAGATGGCGCGCGCCGTGTTCGGCCGGCTCACCGCCGCGCCCTACCGCCGCTGGGTCGAGATCGGCGAAGCAACCCACTCCCTGTTCCTGGAAACGAATCGCTGGCAGGTGTTCGGCGCAGTCGACCAGTTCCTGGAGGAAACCCCGCCGGATCAGCGGCCGCGGTGAAAATGTCAGCCGTTTTCGATTCGGGAACGGCATCAAACCGCCGCTTCGAAGGCTTCCGATGCGGCGTCAGCTCTGCTATGGGAAGGCTCGCCAGCCCAGCTGGTTCGCGGTCCCGTAGCTCAGCCGGATAGAGCGACGGTTTCCTAAACCGTAGGTCGCATGTTCGAGTCATGCCGGGATCGCCATTTTCTCAAGCCAGATGAAGATCATTCGTGGCGCGCCGACTTGGCTGCGGCAGTCGCGTCTCGCTGCGGCGTAATAGCCTTCGAGGCTCGCGCTGGTCGCGGCGCTCAGGCGAAAGCTGAATATCGCGACAGGCGGAAAAACGGTTCGGCTTCGAAGGTCGGATCGGTAGCCAGACGCGCGAGCCTGTGTCCGATCGCCGGAGCGAACTTCGCACCGTGTCCGGAGCAGGCCGAGCAGACGATCAGCCTGGACTCCGGACATCGATCAATGATGAACTCCTCGCCGCTATCGGGCCGACGATCGGCGGCGGGAGTGTTTGTGTAGAGGCAGATATCGCGATCGACGATAGGTCCGGCCGCGCCCGGCACCAGCGCGGCCAAAGCTTCACTGACCGGGCCCAGTTCGCCGTCCGTCGCCGGCGGGTCCCAATCGTCGGGGCCGACCACCGGGCCGTGATTGTGAGGCGCCGCCTTCACGCCGCGCGCCTCGAAGTTCGGAAAGCCGTAGACGACATCGTTGGGGCCGCGCTCGACAATGAAAATCGGGAACCGGTCGAGCTCGACCGCCTCGGGCCTGGCGGGTCTGAACCAGCCGACCGCCTGGCGGGTCACCTGGAGCAAAGCGCCGAGCTTCGGCAGCGCGCGACCGAGCCACGGACCGAGCGCCAGGATGGCGCGTTCGGCAAAAAACGCGTCGGTCGCCGTCCGGATCGACACGCCGTCATGGAGTGGCTCGAACTGCGCCGATTGAGCGATGATGCGGTTGCCGGCTCGTGCGCGTATGATCTCCATGACGACTTCCGTCCGCAGGATGGCGCCACCGTCCTGCACGACCACATCCCAATCGTCGGGCAGGTCAAACGCCGGAAATCTCCGGTTTGCCTCGGCCGCCGCCAAAACGGGATCCGGATGGCCCATGGTGATCGCCGCGGCGCGCGAAGCCGCCACCATTTTGGAGCCGGGGCGGCCGGCCTCAAGCACCGGGGTCGGTGTCAGGATCGTTTTGCCGTGCTCCTGCTGGAGCCTGATCCAGCCGGCATGAGCCTCGTCGCTCAGCGCGGTGTAATTGGGATTCTCGAAATTGAAGCGACGAAATATCCGGCAGGAGCCGTGCGACGAGCCGCGATTAGCGCCTGCGCCGAGAGGGTCGAAACCCAGCGCATCGACGCCGGAGGTGACCAAGGCATCAAGCGCCGCGCTTCCCATCAGGCCGAGGCCTATCACGGCAACATCGCACTTTCGCATGGCGGCTCCTCCGATCCGGTCGACAACGCCGGCATTGTTGCTCCGGATTCGTCGGAATGGAAGGCTGGGAATTTCGGTGAACTTGGCTCGAAGTTACGATGATAGTGCACTCAATTGCTTTGCCCGTACGATTGTCCGGTAGAGTGCCGAGCACGGCGCGATGTAGCTGTTAGGTGCACCGTAATTCTGATCGACATTTAGGAGGATGAAGCTCGGAGCGGCCGGATTGTTCGAAGTTAGATTGTATGAGGCTTTGCTCCCACTCAAGCCGAACACCCATATGTCTCCCACCCCCTGAGAAGCTGCCGCGTCAAGAAGTGCCTTCGCAGTCGGTGAGAACTGATATAATTGCGCGATCGCTAACTCTATTATCTGTCTGTCTTCCGGAGATAGAGCTGTGAAAATTGCTCGTATCTATGCCGTTGATATTGGATGGAGCGCCATCCGCGTCGATATCAGAACCGAAAAACTTGATTGCCATCGATCAGCTCCATCAGTTCAATACGAGGCCGCAGCCACCATTTCACTTCTTCGTTGGCGTTCGATCGATTTCGTAGTCTAGTATCTGACGTTGCCATTCATGCGATTTGGACCACCCTACAGGAATCCCGGCGAGGTGCAGGCCGTCGCTGTCTGAGAAGACTATTACGAAGTAGTCCCGAGCCAGTTGGTCCGGCGTGATGGGGATTAGATTCTTTCGGTATCTATAGAACGGCCCGAAAGTCACGCGAATCTCTGACTGTTCGAGCCGTTTTCCTCGCAGGACGCTTAGTATCTTCAACTTCGTTTCGAACGATGCGTTCGGCGGCGGAGGGGTGAACGAGTCGCCCATGTACCATACGCTTTGCGTCAAGTGCACCTTGGCTGCCAGCACGTCCTGCGCGTCTGCTGGTAGCGTGGTGGACGTGAGGTCCCTCGGTTCATCTTCCATAAAATAAGCTAAGTCCAAGTTTTCCAGACCGTTCGATTGAACGCGCAGAATCGGCGGTCGTCCGACATGACTAAAAGCATTTGTCGCAATCGCATCATCAATTGCGTACATGCAGGTTTCTGCTCGGCTTTGAAGAGGAAGCATCTTTGATGTGCAGCCTCGCGCCTGCTCGACGCCTACTAGTTCAACGAGCGCCCAAAAGAACGGGATCATCAACGAACGGCTTATGCTACGGCTCTGAACTGGTGACAGCATTCGAGTTTTCCGATCTTCGCTTATCCCGGATAAGGTGACAGTGCACTTAACTGTTTTGCCAGTACGATTGAGTACGATTGTCCGGCGGAGCTCCCGGCATGGCATGCATTGTGCAATTAAGTGTACTTAACTATTCGACCTGAACGTTCGGCAGAGCTCCCGGCAGAGCGCTGTCATACGGGGCGCGCTCGTAAGGACGTGAAGCCTTTACGGAAAGACTTACCGTCCCTGCGTAACAGCCGCTTCGCCTCAGCAGCGCCCTATTCGGCCGGCCGCGACGACGGCTCCCAATCATCCGGACTGGAGGCGACCAGATCGCGCATCGTTGTCCAATGCGCCGCACCTGGAACGTCCGATCGCCCCTGGATCGCGGCCTGGCCAAACGCCACCATGCGATCAGCCAATCGATCCAACATCGAAGGCGTCCAGGTGTCGATGCTGTGCGGACCGCGCGCGACAAAAATCTCCTTGAGCCCGGCGATCCGCCGGTAGGCAGCGATCGTTCCCTCGAGGCTTTCAGCCCGGTCCCACAGACCTTTTCCGAAGAATGCCGCGGGCCAATGGTTCATGCCGGCGAGCACGGCGGAGTTTGGATAGAACAGGATGTTGTTTTCCGCCGCCATGCCGCCGAGAAACAGATCGCGGTCGCGCAAATCAGGCGAATCGGGAACGTAGCCGGCGCCGGAGCCGAAGCTCGATATCATCAGGGCTCCCTTGATATTGGTCCAGCCCAAGGGAGGCGCGCAGTTCACCTCAGGGAGATCATACGTGCAGGCGCCGACGAAGTTGCGCTGCATGGCCCAGCCTGTGGTCATCGAGCCGCGCGAGTAGCCAGCCAGCAGGAGTGGAATGTTCCGCACGGGCTGTTGACCAGGTAGCCGGCCGGCGGCAGCTTCGCCGGCGAGAACCTCGCCGTTCGGGCTGTGCAACCGCAGCCCGTCGCCGGTTCGCAGTTGCTCCAGAGCGCGGAAGATATCGGCTGATTGCTCCAGCGTGTTGGTATCGCTGAAGCCACCCGACAGTCCTTCACCACGCCGATCATAGGCTAGTACGTCGAAGCCAGCTTGGTTGAGGCGATACAGGATCTGACGCCAGCGCGCCATGCCGAACCCCTCGGTCGTCGCATTGGGGAAACGGTTCTCGGCGATCCGTTGGGTCGTCGGATCGATCGTATAGGGCGCATCAGACAGGTTCTGGATGGCGGTGATCTGATTGCCTCCGCCGGCGCTTGTCACGATCAGCGCGCGCGTGCGGCCTCCAGTCCCGTCGTCCACACCCGCGCCTTCGATATACCATCCGCGAAGCTTGATCGTACCGGTCATGTTGAGATGAAGCCGTTCGAATGCATCATGCGGCGCTGTGAACTCGACGATCCACGTGCGCGGATCAGCCCCGGCAATCGCTTCGTGATAGGGCTCCCTGGCAAAGAAAGCGGGGCGGCGAATCTGATGCAAATCCACATCGCCCTCGGGGTCGATCCGCCCCATTGGATCGACCGTGCCGGTGACTCGGGTCGAGCGGGCCTTGTTGGGTGGCACCCAACGATCGAGCTGCGGTTTCAGCCTCGCAAGGCAGGCCGCATCCGCCTTGCACGCAGCCCATCGTGCCTTCAGCCTGGCATCGGTAAATTCGTCGACGTGAAAGCCCGCGTCGAAACCATCGGGCGCCCGATACAATGACGGCAGGAAGGGGACGCAGACCGTTCCGCCCTTGCTGTCAGGGACGCGGTAACCCGGAAGCTCCTGATTGCGATCATATCCGACGTTGGCGTGGCAATCCGGCATCGGCTCTCCGGCGGGAACGGGACTGCTTGACTGAGCGCACGCAGGCCCGGCCAGTGTCGACAACAGCAGGGCGCTGATCGAAGCGATGTATCTCATGGGCGTTTCCCGCTTAGCGAAACCGATTGTCACTCATTGTAGTCCTGCGGGTTCGATAGAGAAAAGCTGTTGGCGTGAACGTTGTTGTTTTCGCGTAACTGGTCTGCAAAGCTCCAATCACGTCCTGCGCGGCTGCGGTAAATCAGCATGTCATGAAAGATTGAGCGCGCAACAAACTCGCTGTCGTCCCGGGCTTGACCCGCGACCCATAACCACGAATGCAAATTGTTGCGCCACGCTGTGGCCCCAGCTTACCTCACCAACACTATCCTGTGGTTATGGGTCCCGGCTTTCGCCGGGACGACGATTGGGGAGGTCGCGGGCGCGCGAATCTATCGCTGTCACCCCAGCGACAAAGGCGAAGCCTTTGCGCTAGGACGACGGACGCGAGAGTCGCGCCAGGCCGCAATCACAGCAAAGAAGTGGTCGATAAGGGATTGTTATCGCGGGGAATAAAGTCCCGCCGATTTTGGCATCTGGCGGCCGAATCGTGCCACGATTCCCCTTTTTTCGTTCGCGACTATGCAACACTTTGCCGATAGGCATTGGCTTTCGACCGACGCCCGGCGCATCATGCCGGTGCCGCCGACGACAAAGTTCTGCAAGAGGCAACGGAGATTACTGATGACCGAATCGAAGGTTGAGACCGCCAATACTGCAGGCGCCGCGTCGCCATCCGGCGACGGCCCCAGCGAACTTGCGGTCGCGACCGTCCGCACCGTGCCGATCGAGCAGGCGCAGTCCCGCACCGAGCACGATCTGCTCGGCGAGGACGAGGTGCCTGCCAATGCATTGTGGGGCATCCACACCAAGCGCGCGGTGGTGAACTTTCCGATCACCGGCGTGCCGGTCGGCCATTTCCCGGATTTCGTCCGCGCGCTGGCGCTGGTGAAACAGGCCGCCGCCCGCGCCAACAAGCGGCTCGGCTATCTCTCACCTGAGAAGGCCGATGCGATCGACAAGGCCTGCATCGCGGTCGCGACCGATAAGGTCTATGCCGAATCCTTCATCGTCGATGCCATTCAGGGTGGCGCCGGCACCTCGACCAACATGAACGCCAACGAGGTGATCGCCAATGTCGCGCTGCGGCTGATGGGCCACAAGCCGGGCGATTACCACGTGCTGCATCCGAACGACGACGTCAACATGGCGCAGTCGACCAATGATGCGTATCCGACCGCGCTGCGGCTTGCGGTGATCTTCGCCACCCAGCCGCTGATGCGCGCGCTCGGCGATCTCGCCTATGCGTTCAAGGGCAAGGCGGTGGAGTTCGCCGACGTGCTGAAGATGGGCCGCACCCAGCTGCAAGACGCGGTGCCGATGACGCTCGGTCAGGAGTTCGATGCCTTCCACGCCACGGTGAAGGAAGACGTCGCGCGGCTGGGCGAGATCTCCGGCCTGTTCCGCGAGGTCAATCTGGGTGCGACCGCGATCGGCACCGGCATCAATGCCGATCCGCGCTATGCGTCGCTCGCGGTCGAGGAGCTGTCGCGGCTGTCGGGCCAGCCGATGGTGCTGGCCTCGAATTTGATCGAGGCGACCTCCGACCTCGGGGCGTTCGTCTTGTTCTCCGGCGTGCTGAAGCGCGTTGCGGTCAAGCTGTCGAAGATCTGCAACGACCTCCGCCTGCTGTCATCGGGGCCGCGCACCGGCTTCGGTGAGATCAGGCTGCCGGCGGTGCAGGCCGGCTCCTCGATCATGCCCGGCAAGGTCAATCCGGTGATCCCCGAAGTGGTCAACCAGGTCGCCTTCCTCGTGATCGGGCATGATCTCACGGTCACGATGTGCGCCGAGGGCGGCCAGCTCCAGCTCAACGCCTTCGAGCCGACCATCGGCTATTGCGTGCTGAGCTCGCTTCGGATGCTGACCGCGGCGATCGATACGCTGACCAAACGTTGCGTCGAGGGCATCGAGGCCGACCGCGAGCGTTGCCGCAGCCTAGTGCAGGGCTCGATCGGCCTGATCACGGCGCTGGCGCCGGCGCTCGGCTATGAAGCGAGCTCTCGCGTCGCACGCCGCGCGCTGCAGGAAAACCGCTCGGTTGCCGAGATCGTGCTGGAGGAGAAGCTTCTCACCGAGGAGCAACTCAACGAACTGCTCGAGCTGGAAGCGATGACACGGCCGGCACGCCGGCAGAGCCCGGCGCCGAAGGGGTGAGGGAGCAGCGCTCGCCGCCGAAGATGTCCGTTTGATCGTGACGACCGGACCTGCCGGTTGCGTCGGCAGGTTCGTCATCACCATTGTGAAGCCGATCACACAATCAAAGAGGACATATGGTAGGATAGGCAACCTTAGATCATTGATTCCGGGCATCCGGCAATCATTGCGAGGGTTTGCCATGGCAACGCCGAACCTGCCGACGCCCGACTTCACGTTCGATCCCGATCAGGCAGGCGCCTGCATTGCCGGCGTGCGACCCTATCGCAACGGATCATACCGGCTTGATGCGGAGACCATCTCGCAGAAGTTCATCGTGCATAATTATGGCCACGGTGGCGCCGGCATCACGCTGAGCTTCGGCTGCGCCACCAAGGTGCGTGACATCGTCAAGGATCGTCTGGTCGCGAGTCACGGCGTGACCGAAGTCGCCGTGCTCGGCGCCGGCGTGATGGGGCTGACCGCTGCGACGCTGCTGCTCGATCTCGGGCTGAAAGTCACGATCTACTCGGATCGCGCGCCGCTGGAGACCACGTCCGCCAAGGCCGGCGGCCAGTGGGCCGTCTCGGTGGTGGAATTCGCCGGCAAGGAGCGTGAACTTGCCGACATCGTCAAGGCGGCCTACCGCGAGTTCAAGAGCCGGATCGGGCAGGGCTTCGGTGTGTTCGAGCGGCCGAACTACACCGCCACGCCCTCGCACAATCTGGATATCGTGATCAGTCTCGCGCCGGGACTGATCCCGCCGCGACAATCACTGCCGCGATTGCCGTTCGCGCACCACACCAAGCCCGGCTTCGTCTACCAGACCCTGCTGGTCGAGCCGCCGGCCCTGCTTGCCAAGCTGAAGGCGGACCTCGATTTGCGTGGTGTCACCTTCGTGCCGAAGCGGTTCGTCAGCCGCTCGGATATTCTGGCCAATGTGCCGCAGAAGATCATCGTCAATTGCACCGGGCTCGGATCGATGACGCTGTGGAGCGACACCAAGATGATGCCGATCAAGGGGCAGCTGGCGCTGCTTCGGCCGCAGCCGGCGTTGCAATATCTCTACGGCCAGAACGGCTACATGTTCCCGCGCAGCGATCATGTGGTGATCGGCGGCACCTTCGAGCCGGGCGTCAATAACGAGACACCGGACAAGGCGGTGTGTCAGGGCCTCGTCGATCACATCGCCTCGCTGTTCGGCAAGGCGCCGGCCAAGCCGCTGCCCGACAACCATATCCACAATCCCGACCACGCGCCGATCGTCAATCCGGCGATTCCCGAGGTCTAGATGTCTGCAAGTGGCTCCTGAACGGGATCCGGAATAGCGGGAGGCTTTTCCATGGAACATCCGCAGCGTGTCGACGAGCTGTCGCCTTCGGGTACACCTCAATCTGCTGCGGCGGCGCCCCTGGCCGCGGCCACGCCGCCTGCTGTAGCGGCAACGCCACTGCCGCCATTGCCCAATCTTCCGGCCAGCGACGTCCAGTTCCTGCGGCCACAGGATCCGCACTACGCCGACTTCCTTCCCGCCGCCAACAAGCTCACGCAACTGGCGCCGGCGCTGCGCGCGGTCTGCAAGACCGAACATGCCGTTGCCGTGATGGTCGACTGGGTGCGCAGCAACGGCCTGAACTTCGCGGTGCGCTGCGGCGGGCATTCCTATGAAGGGCTGTCGCAATCCACCGACGTCGCGATCGACGTGCGTGGATTGCAGCAGATCACGGTCGACAAGGCGTCGAACATCGTGACCGCAGGCTCCGGCGTGTCGCTGTTCGAGCTGTATTCGGCGCTTGCTGCCCAAGGTCTGGCGCTGCAGGCCGGCAGTTGTCCGACGGTCGGCATCTCCGGTCACCTTGCCGGCGGCGGCCACGGCCTGCTCGCGCGCTCGCACGGGTTGACCTGCGACGGCCTGCAGCAGGCGACGATCGTCGATGCGCAGGCAAGGACGCTGCAAGCCAATGCCGGTTCGGAGCCGGATCTCTACTGGGCCTGCCGCGGTGGAGGCGGCGGCAGTTTTGGCATCGCCACCGAATTCAGGATCAGCGTCTTTCCGCTGAAGACCGCATTGGTGTTCGGCGTCTCCTGGACATTGTCGCGGGCGCATGCCGCGCAATTGTTCGCGGCGTGGCAAGACTGGGCGCCGAACGCGCCGTTGGACATCACCTCGATCATGAAGGTCGGGCCGGCCGGAAATGGCCTGATCAGCATGCGCTGCATCGGCCAATCGGTCGGCAGTGAGAGTGCGTTGCGCAGCGAGCTCAAGCATTTGACCTCGCTGCAGGCGCCGTCGTCGGCGCTGACGGTACGGTCGCTCGGCTTCCTCGATGCGATCAAGCATTTTGCCGGGCCGCTCGACTACGAGTCGATCCTGATGAAGGCGAAGTCGGACTATGTCCTGACGCCGCTCCCGGCCAGCGGCATCGCCGCGATGATGGCGGCGGTGGCGCCACTCGCGCCGGGCGCCATTGCGCTGTTGTGCGACTCCTATGGCGGCAAGATCGCCGACGTTGCGGCGGATGCGACGGCATTTCCGCGCCGCGCCGGCACGCAATTCTGCATCCAGTATTTCTCGAGCTGGACCAGCGCTGCCGACACCGCGACGCATCGGGCCCAGGTCGCCAGGGTCTATGCGGCGATGCGCCCATTCATGCCCGGCGCGTCCTACGTCAATTACTGCGATCTCGATCTCGATGACTACGCGACCGCCTATTGGGGCGACAACCTCGCCCGCCTGGTCGCGGTGAAACAGCAATACGATCCCGACGATCTGTTCCACCACGCCCAGAGCGTGCCGCTGAATGTCCCGACTGTGTGAAGCTCAGAGCGTCTTGATGAACTCGATCAGCGCGCGCCGCTCGTCTTCCTTCAGCTCGGGGCCGATCACGCCTTGACGCTTCTCGTTGGAAAATTCGTGCCCAATATTGGTGTTGCCTTGCTTGGAGGTGTCGAGCAGGAAGCCGTTCTTGATGCTGTCCTTCGAGACATAGCCGAGATCCTTGGCGTCGTATTCCCGGCCTCCGAGCCAGAACTGCGGCGGCCGATCCTTCACCGGCGACAGCAGCGCGTAGATGGTCGGCACCGAGCCGTTGTGCAAATAGGGCGGCGTCGCCCAGATGCCGTTGAGCGGCCGGACCTTGTAGGCGTGCGGCGCCTGGATGTCGGGCGGCCGGTAGCCGTTGATCCGGTCGCGATCCGCTGGAGGCGTGCTGTTCTGGTCGTACCAGGTGTTGACCGTGCTCACGACCACGTCACGCAGCGCAAATCCGAAGCTGTTGTCCTTGATGTTGAGATTGGGTGGTGTCTCGACCGTGCGCGCCGCAAGGCCGTCGGCCTGCGCGCTGTCGGTGCCGATACGGCTGATCGGTATCATCTCGACGTCGAGCAGCGGCTGGCCCGCGTTGTTCTTGATCCACCGCTTGGTGTCCTTGAACAGCGCGAAGGCTTCGCTCGCCGGCAGCGCCTTGCTGTCGATCGCCGGGCCGTGGCAGCCCTGACAATGCGTCTTGTAGAGATCGCCGCCCTTCTTCGCGAGATCCATGTTGATCGGCGGCAGGATGTTCTCCGGCCATTTCGGCGACGCCAGGCCGCCAAAGCCGTTGTCCTCGCTGGGCGGATCGCCGGCGATCATCCGCTCCATCTCGTACAGCACGTCGATCCGCGCGCTCGACTTGAACAGGCCCTTGGCCGGGTCGAGCAGATTGAGATCGGCGCTGACGCCGAGCGACTCGCCGGCATTGCGCACCATCGGCTGCATGATCGAGCCGTCATATTGCACCCAGCTGAACCACGGCGCGTTCCATATCCGCGGGAAATGCACCGGCGCCGAATGCGAGGCGTAATTGTTCGGGTTGTTCAGGTCGATCGAGAACACCTGGTTGCCGATCCGATTCAGCGCGTCGAGCCGCGCATAGCCCTCCTCGACGCTGTTGGCGGCGACCTTGGTCTCCAGATTGTTGATGTTGGCGTATTGCTTCAGCACCAGATCGAGCTGGCCGCGCAGCGCCATGCGGTCGTCGAGGCTCACGTCCTTGCCGAGGATCTCATCGGCGAAGCGCGAGAACCGGCCCGGCCAGAACCGGGTCAGCAGCAGCGACAGACCGACGCCCTTCTGGAATTCGAACAAATTGGTGTTGGCCGGCCCGCCGTCGATCACGATCTCGGTGCCGCGATAGGTGAAGCTTCCGGTGTGGCAGGCCGCGCAGGTCAGCCCGATCCCGGTCATATCAGCCCCGCTATGCGGATCGCGCCAGGGCGCTCCGTTGGCGTCCAGCATCGCTGTGCTTTGCGCAAAGCCGATCGGCAGCGGATCCGGCTTGCCGGGGATCACGGTATCGGGAATGAAGCCGAAGCGGGCGAGATAGTTGGTGTCGCTGAGGGGCGGCGCGGCGGTGAACAGCAGCCAGGGGATCGTCGGCTGCTCCAGCGCCATGAACCATTTATAGGGGATGAGGAAAGTTCGGGTTCCCTGATCGGCATGGTAGAACCAGCTCAGCCGCTCGGTGCTGACCTTCTGGTCCAGCCACACGGTCTTCGCCGGCGGCTGATAGTCGACGGCCTTGACCTGGAAGCTTTCGGCGAGGAATTTCAGATCGTCCTTGAAGTACCAGAGACCCGCGACAACCAGCAGCCCGATGATAACGATCGTCTTGCGACGCATGCCTCGTCCCCTGATTCGCGGTCACAGCGCGTAGTATTCACGAGATGTTAAAAATCGCCAAAAATCGATTCGCGTCTGGCGTGTATCAGGCCGCGCACCATCCTACAGTCGCGGCGTTTGGCCCAATAGCGGAAATGTCGGCCGGGTGTGAACGAGTTCACCCTTGGCGGCCCGGCCGCGGCGGCATTTGCGCGCATCGCGACGCAAAGTTAAAACGGCCGACCAGTCTTTCCCGAGGCACCGCTTGAACGCCGCCGCCGCGCAACAGCTCACCATGGCAGTCTCGGACAACACCACGGTGTCCGCGCTGTTGCTGCGCCCACCGCACGCGCGCGCGGCATACGTCTTTGCCCATGGCGCGGGTGCCGGCATGACGCATGCGTCGATGGAGGAAATCGCCGTGGGTCTTGCCGGACGCGGCATCGCGACGCTGCGCTATCAGTTCCCTTACATGGAGAAGGGCAGCAAGCGGCCCGATGCCCCCGCCATCGCGCAGGCGACCGTGCGATCAGCGGTCGCGGAGGCGGCGCGCCGTTGCGGTGACCTGCCGCTGTTCGCCGGCGGCAAATCGTTCGGCGGCCGCATGACCTCGCAGGCCCAGGCGAAGGCGCCGCTCGCGGATGTGCGCGGGCTGGTGTTCCTCGGCTTTCCCCTGCATCCCGCCGGCAAACCGTCGAGCGAGCGGGCGAAGCATCTCGCCGAGGTCAAGGTCCCGATGCTGTTCCTGCAGGGGACGCGCGACGCGCTGGCGGAACTCGATCTGCTCGAGCCCGTGGTGAAGGGATTGGGGGCCCGAGCAACGCTGCATCTGATTGACGAGGCCGACCATTCCTTCCACGTGCTCAAGCGCTCCGGCCGCGACGACCGCGAGGTGATGGCCGAGGTGCTGGATGCCTTCGCGGCCTGGGTGGCGTCAGCCTGACGCCGCCCCGCCATAGATCCGGTCGCGCAGCCGCCGCATGCCGGATAGCCAGCGGTCGCGATTGGCGGCCTTGCGTTGCATGTAGTCCTGCACCTGCGGATGCGAGAGGATCAGGAAGCGTTCCTCGTCCATCGCCTCGATCACCATGCGCGCGACCTCGCTTGCCTGCAGCACGCCGTCGACGCGGGCCGCACTTGGACCCGGCGTTGTCATGCCGGTCTGCACCGATTGCGGGCAGAGTACGGAGATGCGGATGCCGCGGTCGCCGTACTGGATCGCGAGATGTTCGGCGAGCGCGACCGCGGCGTTCTTGGTCACCCCATAGGGCATCGAGTTCAGCGAGGCCAAAAGCCCCGCGGCCGAGGCGGTGTTGAGGAGATAGCCCGAGCCGCGCGCGAGCATGCCGGGTACCAGGGTGCGTGCCGCGAACACGTGGCTCATCACATGCACCCGCCAGCTCTCATCCCAGTCGGCATCCGATGCCGTTTCCTGCCCTTTGCGCGACAATCCGGCATTGGAGAAGAAAATATCGACCGGGCCATATTTATCCTCGGCGGCGGCGATCAGTCCCTTGACGTCCTCCTCGAGCCCGACATCCCCGGTCACCGCCAGCCCATCGATATCGCCGGCGACGCCGGCGAGCCGATCGCGCGAGGTCTTGAGGTCGGCGACCACAACGCCGCGCGCGCCGGCCTCGGCATAGGCCCGCGCCACTGCTTCGCCGATGCCGCTTGCGCCGCCGGTGACGACGCAGACCTTGTCCCTGACTTGCATGGTGCGAATGTCCTGCTTGTTATCGTCGAACGTGAATTGTCAGCCCTGATAGAGTCCCTTGTCACGCGCCTTCTGGATCGCCAGCGCCGCCATCACATCGAGCATCGGGGTGGCGAGGGCGGCGGCGCGCGCGAACGCGGCGGGCGCACGGACCAGCACGTCGATCTCCATGGCGCGGCCGAGCTCGAAATCCTGCAGGATCGACGGCTTGTGGTCCGGCGCCGGGCCGCTGCGGGTGACGCGCTTGACCGCGGGGATGTAGTGCGTCGCAACCGCGTTGGCCTCGTCGAGCAGGCGCGGGATCACCTCCTGCATCGCAGGGTCGTCGCGCACCGCGCGTGCGGTCAACCCGGTCAGCAGGCACAGCACCGACATCGACATGTTGGTGAGCAGTTTTGACCACATCGTCTCGCGGATCTCCGTCACCTCGGGCGATTCGATCGAGGCCTCATTGAGTGCTGCGCGCAAGCGGGCGATGCGTTCGCTCTGGCGATCGTCGCATTCGCCGATCAGCAGGCGGTTGCGTTCTGGCGAGAGGTTGGCGGCGACGCCGGGCGCAATCACCTCGTTGGAGGAGAAGATCACGCCGCCGATGATCCGCTCCTTCGGCACCGCCGCGCGCAGGCGTCCGCCGGGATCGAGGAAGCCGAGGTCGGGGATGGCAGGATGATGCGTCGGCAGGCCGAGATCGTACCACCAGGGAATACCGTTTTGCGCGAACACGATGGCCGTGTCGGCGTGCAGCAGCGGCGCGAGGCCGGTCGCGAGCGCGCCGATGCCGGTCGCCTTCAACGTGCTGATCACGACGTCCTGCGGCCCGAGATCGGCCGGATCGGCGGAGGCCTTTACCTTCGTCGTGAATTCGCGGTCGCCGACCCTGAGCGTCAGGCCATTAGCTCTGACCGCGTCGAGATGCGGCCCGCGCATCACACAAGCCACGTCGTGTCCGGCACGCGCCAGCCGGACCGCAAAATGGCTCCCGACGGCGCCTGCGCCGAAAATGCAAATGCGCATGGATGTAATAATTCCCTGGAAAGTGGAACGCTAGTTTCCACAGGCGCGCGGTCTCGCGCAACTGGTCATGCGCGTGGCGCGGCCCGGCGCGCCGGAAAGTGATGGATCAAGCCGTACGCTCTCGGCCATAGTGTAGTGCATGACAAAATGCCGAATGAGGGAGAAACGTCCATGCCGGCCAGCCCAGTCCTGTCGAGCCTTGATGCGCGCGGGGTCGCGACCGTCACGCTGAACCGTCCGGAGGTCAACAACGCCTATGACGGTGCCCTGATCGAGGGCGTGCTGACGGCGATCGATGAGCTCTCGACCAAGCCGCTGCGAATCGTAGTGCTGAAGGGCAATGGCAAGCATTTCCAGGCCGGCGCCGATCTGAAATGGATCAACAGCGTGAGGCCGCAATCATCAGATGAGAACGAGGCGGCGTCGCGGGCGACCTTCGAGGCCGTGCAGCGGCTCAATACTTTGCCGATTCCCACCGTGGCGCTGGTGCAGGGCGGCTGCTTTGGCGGCGGCACCGGCGTGATCGCGGCCTGCGACGTGGTGATCGCGGCCGACAATGCGCTGTTCTCGATCACCGAGGTGCGCTGGGGCCTGACGGCCGCAATCATCATCCCGCAGCTCTGCGACGCCATCGGCGTGCGTCAGGTTCGCCGTTACGCGCTGACCGGCGAGCGCTTCGGCGCCGAGGACGCGCGCCGCATCGGCCTCGTGCATGAGGTGGTGCCGCTGGCTGAGCTCGAGAGCGCCGGTGCGAAAGTGGTGGAGCAGTTGTTGGCGAACGCGCCGGATGCGCTGACGGAGACAAAACGGCTCGCGATGGAGAGTTCGTTCGGCGGCATGGCGGTCGACGATGAGGCCTACAAGCGCCTCGTCCGCCTGCATTCGGCCAAGCGGCAGACCGCGGAGGCGGCTGAAGGTCTTGCCTCCTTTGCCGAGAAACGCGCCGGCCGATGGGGAGGCACGGCGTAGGTCCTGCAGCACCAGCTCAGCAGCCGCGGCAGATGCTGTGCATGCTGCGGTAGACCTCTTCGTCATCCCGCCGCATCTGCTGCAGCGATTCCATCGGTCTGGTATCGAAGATCGGTTCCGGCTTGCGCTTGGCGGCGAGCGCGGCCTCCTGACGCTGGTAGCAGGCTTCGCGTTCGGTCTTCGCCTGGATGAAGCGGCATTGCTCGACTTCTGCAAAAGCAGGGGTCGCGCCGCCCGTCACACCGATCGCGACGGCGACAAGTATGTGCATTCTTGATCCCATGGTCACTCCCGCGAACCGCGCATGATCCCTTGTATAGCCTCCCGCGATGCGCCTTGACGACGGTAAGGTCGGCGATCAGCCCAACCCGATGCCCTCGCCATCTTGCCCGAGAGCCGGATCTCGTCGCCGGCGGGGTCGACTCGAATTCCGGGTTTCCACGGAGGTTCCCTTAAGAGTTCAATCACCACCCGCCATTATGGTTACGACAATTGTCACGCCATGGTGTTGAATGCACAGACAAGTCCAGGGATTTTGGAAATTAGGATTTTGGAAAGCCGGATCCATCGTCGCGGCGTCAGCGCTGCTGGTCCTGCATCCGGTTGCCGCTTCGCCTCGATTGGTCTCACTGGCCTTCAACTCTCAGTTGCAGAGCCCGCAGCAAATGGGGGCCGATGAGCTTCGTCAGAAGCTGACGGCGGCGGCCGGCAAGCGCATTGTCCTGGACGAACGCGCCACCAACGCACTCGGGAGCGAGAACGTCATCCTCGCGGCGACCCAGAGCGGCGCCGTCGACGTGTCGGTGCTGTCGGGTTCGGTGGTCAGTGCGGTGGTCCCCGAACTCGGTGTGTTCGACATTCCTTTCCTGTTCCGCGACGCGGCTCACGCCAAGGCCGTGGCTCAAGGTCCGGTCGGCGCGGCGATCGCCGCCAAATTCGCCGACAAGGGGCTGACGCTGCTGGCGATCGGCCGGCAGGGCTTTCGAAATGTCACGAATTCCAAACGGCCGATTCGCTCACCCGAGGATATCAAGGGCCTGAAGATTCGTGTCATTCCGAACCCGATCTATCAGATGACGTTCAAGGCGCTCGGCGCCGAAGTGGTCCCGATGGAATTTCCGCTGGTCTATAACGCGCTGAAGGATGGTCGGCTCGATGGGCAGGAAAATCCGGTGCCGACCATTGCCGGCTCCCGGCTTTATGAAGTCCAAAAATACCTCACCATGACCGGTCACTTCTTCGCGCCGATCGTGTTCATTGCCAACCGCGCCACGTTCGAGCAACTCGCTCCGGCCGACCAGGCCGCGTTGATCGCGGGCGCCAAGGCGGGGGCGGAGGTGACCTGGCAGGCACAGCTCGATGCCGCATCGCTCGAACAGGTGCGCAGCAACGGCATGGACGTCATCGAGAAAGTCGAGCGCCAGCCCTTTATCGATGCGGTCAAGACGCTCGATCCGGAATTCGAGAAGCGATTCGGCAAGGATCTGCTGGTCGCCATCCGCTCCACTCAATAAAGAATGCTGGAATTCCCATGAAACTGTCGCACTTGATGTCCTCGGTCGGCGTCCGTCCGCGTGTGTTTGGCGGCTTCGCGCTGGTCCTGAGCTTTCTGGTCCTGCTGGCGGGCTTCGCCACGGTGCAGGTCCAGCAGATCGGCGGAACGGTCAATGAACTCGTCACCAGCGCGGCTGGAGACGCCGGCATGTCGCAGACGCGCGCTGCGCTTTTGAGTGCGAACTCGGCGGTCGAGAAGTTCATCCGGACCTGGAATGTCGGCGACAAGGATGCCGCAGCCAAGGCGATCGACGGCGTTGGCAAATTGGCCGACCAGGTCGACCAGCAATTCGGCAAGTTGCAAGCGATCGCGGAAGGCATCGGCCCGGTCAAGTCCGCGCTGGAGACTTATCGTTCGTCGTTCACTGCGGCCGCGGATGCTGCGGATCGTTTGCGCGCGGCCGCCACGAAAACAGACGCCCAGGGCGCGATTGCGGGACTCAATGTCGGCGGCATTCAGGTCGCCCTCGCCAACCGGTCCGATGATGCGGAACGGCTTCTCAACCCGATGCGGCTGGCCGGCGTGGTCGACATGTTGCGGATCACCGTGATGCGCTATGGGGCCACCTTGTCGACGAGCGATGCCGACGACGCCAAGCAGGCGTTGTCTTACGTCCAGATGGCCATCGCAGACACCGAGGCTGAGATCGCAGCGGCGGACGACGTCAAACTGAAGGCGCTGGTCACAACGCTCAAAACCGCTGTGACCGCCGATGCGGCGGCGCTGGATGAGGTCATCAAGGTGGCCGGCGATCTGCGCACAAGGCAGGCCGAATTGAAGCAGGCAAGTGCTGCGATCGACGACCAGGTCAACAAGATCAATGCCAAGCTCGGTACCGTGCGCGCCGAGCAGGGTAACAAGACCGCGGCAGCGGTCGATCAGACCAAGCAGACCGTACTCGCGACGGCGGCCGGCGCGCTGCTGCTCGGAGCGGTCCTGGCATGGCTGATCGGCGCCAGCGTATCCGGCCCGATTCGGGGTATGACCGACCGGATGCAATCGCTGGCGGCAGGCGAACTCGATGAACCGATCCCGGGCGGTGAATCCCGCGACGAGATCGGCCGCATGGCGCGTGCCGTCGAGGTGTTCCGCGAAAACGCATTGGCGGTTCGCCGCATGGAGCGCGAGGCCACGGCGCAGCGCGAAGCCACCGAGGCCGATCGCGCCCGCATGATGTCGGATCTCGCTGGCCGGTTCGAGCAGGGCATGCAAGGGGTCATTGCCGGCGTCGGCGGCCGCGCCGACGAGATGGGCCGCAGCGCCGAGGAGTTGGCAAAAGTCGCAGAGCGCGGTCGCGGGCTCGCCGAAGCCGTCGCGACCCGCGCCGAGCAGGCGTCGATGAACGTGCAGACCGTCGCCTCCGCCACTCAGCAACTCTCGGCCTCGATCCGTGAAATCTCGAGCCAAGTGCAGCGCTCCGTCGCGGTGTCGAACCGGGCGACCGATGAAACCAACCGGACGTCCGATTTGATCCACGGGCTGTCGGATGCGGCAGAAAAGATCGGCACCATCATTCAGTTGATTCAGGCCATCGCCAGCCAGACCAATTTGCTGGCGCTGAACGCGACCATCGAAGCGGCGCGGGCCGGTGATGCCGGCAAGGGCTTCGCGATCGTCGCGAGCGAGGTGAAGAATCTCGCCACCCAGACGGCTGAGGCAACCAAGCAGATCGCCAGCCAGATCGCGACGATCCAAGGCGCGACCGGCCAATCGGTCGAGGCGATCACGCAGTTCGGTTCCACCGTCAGGGAAATGGCTGACATCGCCACCGCGATCGCCGCGGCGGTCGAGCAGCAGGGCGCTGCAACGGGTGAGATCGCGCGCAACGTCGAAGAGGCAGCCAACGGCACCTCGGCGGTGACTCAGGAAATCGGTCAGGTGCGCGCGGTGGCGGGCGAGACCGATGCTGGTGCCGAGGCCGCCCTTACGGCGGCTGCGGCCCTGAAGCAGCAGGCGGATTCGATGAAGTCGAACGTCGACGACTTTCTCCACACCATCCGCTCGGCCGCCTGAGTTCTAGGCCACAAGACCAGCGTCACATCACATCGATTGCGATAGCGACTTTTTCAGTGTCTTGAGCAACGCCTGCACGGCGGCCGCATCGATGCGGCGTTCGGGAACAGCGGCCTTCACCCACAGTTCCGGGATCGGAAATTCCTTGAGCACCGGCCGCAACGTGCCGTCGCGCAGCGCGTCCTCGACCAGATAATGTGAGATCAGCGCGATGCCGTTGCCGGCGATCGCGCTTTGCGTCAGCACCCGGCCCTCGTTCGAAGAGAGATACGGCCGCACCTGGATGTTGATGCGGCCGCGCGGTCCCTCGAACGGCCATTCCGGACCGGTCGGCAGGAAGCTGAGGCAGCGATGATCGACCAGGTCGCGCGGATGCTTCGGCGTGCCGTGCGTCCTGAGATAGGCCGGCGCGGCGCACAACAGCCGCGGCAACCGGCACAGCGGCTCGTCGACCACGCCGCCAAAGGAATGCGGGAAGGCGCCGATCGCGATATCGAAGCCTTCGGTGACGGGATCGACCGGGCGGTCGACCATCACGATTTCGAGTTTCACGCTCGGGTTCTGCGTCTGGAACGTGGTGAAGGCTTCCGCCAGCCGCGCGACGGTCAGCGATGTCGGCGCCTTGACGCGCAAATGATCGGTGAGGTCGCGGTCCTTCTCGCCCATCCGCGACAAGAGATCGCCGACGTCGGCGACGACGCCGCGCGCCCGATGAATATATTGCTGGCCGGCTTCGGTCAGCCGCAATTGCCGGGTCGAGCGATGGAATAGCGCGGTGCCGATCCGCTCCTCGAGCTGGGTGACGCGTTTTGCCACGACCGATGTCGCGACGTTGAGCTTGCGCGCGGCAGCGGAGAAGCCGCCGGAATCGGCAGTGGCAAGGAAGGCTTCGAGGTTGACCAGCGTGTCCATGATCTTTCTCGATTCGCGAAAGCTTATTACATAATTTGGTGGATTGTACTCCAATTCGCATCAATTCATAGTTGGCTCAATCAACTGATCCAGGGCGGAAATTGCGAATGGCGGCGAGCACGATCGAAGAACCGGCGCGGCAGGTCCCCCTTTACGGCGAATATGACGTGGTTGTGCTCGGCGGCGGGCCGGCCGGCATTACGGCGGCTGTCGCCGCGGCGCGCGCCGGACGACGGACGCTGCTGATCGAACGCTATGGATTTCTCGGCGGCATGGGTACCGCCGCGGGGGTGACAAATTTCTGCGGGCTGCACGCCAATGTCTTTGGCGAGATGCACCGGGTGGTGCAGGGCATCGCCTCCGAGCTGCTTGATCGGATCGACCGGCTCGGCGGGCTGAACGCGCCGCATCTGATCCTCGGCAAGATCTTGGCGCAGGCCTATGACACCGCGGCCTACAAGATCGCGGCTGACGACCTGCTGGCGCATCACAAGGTCGACATCCTGTTCCACGCCCTCGGCGCCGGCGTCGTGATGGATGGCTCGCGCATCCGTGCGCTGATGGTCGAAACCAAGGCCGGCCGGCAGGCTGTATTGGCCAGCATCTTCATCGATTGCTCCGGCGACGGCGACCTCGCGGTGTGGGCCGGGGCGCCTTACGAAGTCGGCGACAACGCCGGCGGCATGCTCTACCCATCGATGATGTTCCGCCTCAACGGCATCGATCCGGTGAAGGCAGGCGACGCGTGGCGGACCATCCCGGCGCTGATGGCGGCGGCCGAGGCCGCGGGGACCCACAAATTCCCGCGCAAATCCGCGATCGTGCGGCCGCAGAAATCGCAGATCGAATGGCGGGTCAATTTCACCCAAGTGACGCGACGCGACGGCGGCGCGATCTCGGGCATCGATCCTGACGACATGACGCGCGGCGAGATTGAGGGCCGTCGCCAGGCGGTCGAGGCCTTTGCGTTCCTGCGCACCGTGCCCGGTTTCGAAAACTCCTACATCGTCGATCTGCCGCCGCAGCTCGGCATCCGCGAGACACGGCGGGTGGTCGGCGGCTACATGCTGTCAGGCGAGGACGTGTTGGGCTGCGCCTCGTTTACGGATTCGATCGGCGTCAATGGCTGGCCGAAGGAATCCCATGTCCCGGGCGATGTGATCTTCGAGTTTCCGCCGATCCCGGAATCCCGCGGCTACAACGAGCTGCCGTATCGCATGCTGGTGCCCGAGGGCGTCGACAATCTGCTGATGGCCGGCCGTTGCGCCTCGATGACCCATGAGGGGCAATCGGCGGCGCGCGTTTCCGGTGCCTGTTTCGTGATGGGCGAGGCGGCGGGAACCGCAGCCGCGCTGGCATTGTCGGGCAACACGATTCCGCGCGACATTTCCGTCGAAAAGTTGCAACAACAGCTCAACGCGCAGAGGGCTTTCATCGGCCGCGATCAGGCGGTGCCTGCGGGACTTTAGAATGCGCGCGTCCGTTTGTTACGGGCAGCGCCGGTCGGAGGAAACGGCATGAGGAGTTGGGCGTGGCTTGCAGTGGCGGGTCTGCTGGCGTGGGCTGCGAGCGGCGTCGCGCAAGCCGATGGTCTGCTGAAGGCCCGGGTCGGCGTGCTGCGCCTGTCGTCCTCTGCGCCGGTGTTCATCGCGCAGGACAAGGGCTATTTCCGCGACGCCGGCCTCGATGTCGAGCTGAAATTCTTCGATGCGGCGCAGCCGATCGCGGTCGCGACCACCTCCGGGGACATCGATGTCGGCATCACCGCATTCACCGCCGGCCTGTATAATCTCGCCGGCAAGGGCACGCTGAAGGTGATCGGCGGCATGAGTCGCGAGAAGGCCGGGTATCCCCTGATCGGCTATTTCGCCAGCAACAACGCCTACGCCGCCGGCCTGAAGACGCCGAAGGATCTCGCCGGCAAGCGCGTGGCGGTGACCCAGGTCGGCTCCAGCTTCCATTATTCGCTCGGCCTGCTCGCTGACAAATACGGCTTCAAGCTGTCGGACGTGAAGGTCATCCCGCTGCAGTCGCTGTCGAACGCCGCCGCAGCGCTGAAGGGCGAAACCGTCGATGCTGCGTTGCTGCCGGTCTCGACGGCGCGGACGCTGATGGACTCCAACGGCGCGAAATTCCTCGGCTGGGTCGGCGACGAGACGCCATGGCAGCTCGGCGCCGTATTCGCCTCGCCGAAGACGCTGACCAATGCGCCGCTGGTGACCAAGTTGCTCGCAGCACTGGTTCGCGCCGACCGCGAATATCACGACGTCATCCTCGCCGCGGTCAAGGACGGCAAGGCGCCGATCGACGAGACCACAAAACCGCTGCTCGAGATCATCGCCAAATACACCAACCTGCCGGTCGAGCAGGTGGTCGGCAACTGCGCCTATGTCGATCCCGACGGGAAGCTCGACGTCAAGAACGTCGACAACCAGATCAAATGGCTGCAGGAGGAGGGTTTTGTCGACAAGGGTTTTGATGCCAATGCGATCATCGCCAGGGATTATGTGAAGGCGGATTGATGTTGAGCCGCGTGCGCTACACTCTACCCGTCATCCTGAGAGGTTGTGAAGCTTTGCCCTCATCCGTCACTGTCATCGCCCGGCTTGACCGGGCGACCCAGTACGCCGCGGACCCCCGGTTCTATCACTGGTGTCTCTGGAATACTGGATCACCCGCCTGCGCGGGTGACGACACCGAACAAGGTGAGCAAACCAATTCCGACATCCTTCGAGACGCGCTACGCGCTCCTCAGGATGACGGGTCTGGCAGTGAGATCATAGCCGCATGGACCTGATCGCCGACCATATCAGCCATCGCTTCGGCACGCTCGACGTGCTCGACGACGTCTCGTTCCAGGTCGCCGCCGGCGAGGTGGTCGCGATCGTCGGTCCGTCCGGCTGCGGCAAGAGCACGCTGCTGTCGATCCTCGGCGGGCTGCTGCGGCCGACGAAGGGCGCGGCTGAATTGCGCGGTGCGCCGCCGGCCGGCAGCCTCAATCCGCTGACCTTCGTGTTTCAGGATTTTGCGCTGCTGCCGTGGAATACGGTGGCGGAGAACGTCGCGTTTCCGCTGCTGCATACGGGTTTGAGTGCCGGCGAGCGCCGTGCCGTGATCGACGACGCGCTGCGCCGCACCGGGCTGACGGATTTCCGTGCCACTTATCCGAAGCAGCTCTCCGGCGGCATGCGTCAGCGCGTTGGCATCGCGCGCGCGCTCGCGGTGCGGCCCGCAATCCTCTTGATGGACGAGCCGCTGTCGGCGCTGGATTCGCAAACCCGCGAGCTGCTGATGGAGGATTTTGTTCGCCTGCTCGCCGATGGCGCGATGGGCGCGGTCTATGTCACGCATAATCTCGAGGAAGCGGTGCGGCTTGCCGACCGCATCGTCGTGCTGTCGCGCCGTCCCGGCCGCATCCAGGAGATCGTGACTGTCACGATGACGCGCGCCGAGCGCGGCGCGGCGGACGCGCGCGGCAAGCTCGCCGCGTTCCAGGGCGATCTGTGGTCGCTGATCCGGAAAGAGGCGATCGATGCCGAGCGCGAGGTCCAGCATGCTTGACCGCGCGGCGCCTGAGGCGAAACAGCAATCCACGGAGCCGCGGCCGGTCGCGTTTCGCGGCGGCGGTTTTATCCCGGGGGGCAGCCGCTATGCCGGCTGGATCGCGCTCGCGCTGGTCATCGCGGTCTGGCAGCTCGCCGGCAGTACCGGATTGGTCAACCCGCTGTTCCTGCCCGCGCCGTCGGCGATCGCGGTCGCGATCTACAGGCTCGCGATGTCGGGCGCGCTGTGGCAGCACCTCTCGTGGTCGATCATGCGGATCGGCACGGGCTGGATCATCGGCACCGCCGCCGGCATCATCGTGGGGTTTTCGATCGGACTATCGACCCTGGCGCGCGGCGTCGGAATCACCTTCATCTCGGCGCTGTTCCCGATCCCGAAGATCGCGCTGCTGCCGCTGTTGATTTTGTGGCTCGGAATCGGCGAGGAGCCGAAGATCGCGACCATTGCACTCGGCGTGTTCTTCTCGACCGCGATCTCGGTCTATAGCGGCGTCGATGCGGTGCCGCGCAATCTCATTCGGATGGCGCAAAGCTTCAACGTGCCGTTCCACGCTATCGTCCGCCGCGTGATCTGGCCGGGCGCGCTGCCCTCGATTCTGTCCGGTTTCCGCATCACCGCATCGGTCGCGCTGCTGCTGGTGGTGAGCGCCGAGATGATCGGCGCCCAATACGGCATCGGCGCCTTCGTGCTGCAGGCGGGCAACCTCATGCAAACCGATCAGCTGCTCGCCGGCGTCGTGATCCTGTCGCTGTTCGGGCTCGCGGTGGGGAGGCTGATCAATTTGCTTGAGGTGAGGCTGCTGCACTGGCGGTGAGAGTGCGGTGTCGGCCACACACACAGCGTCGTCCCGGCGAAAGCCGGGACCCATAACCACAGGGAGTGGTTGTTGGGAAGGGCTGGGGCCACAGCGTCTCTAACAACCGCGCCCTGTGGTTGGGTCCCGGGTCGCGCTTCGCTTGCCCGGGACGACGAGCGTCACGCGTTGCCCCGATCCTCGCGGAACAAATCGAGCTTCTGCTGCACCGGGCGGTCGGAGAACGAGAACAGCACGGAATCGGCGTCGGCCTCATGGGTGACCCAGCGCCAGCTCGGCACCACGAACAGGTCGCGCGGGCCCCACTCGAAGGTCTCGTCGCCGACGCGGGTGCGACCTTTGCCTTCGATTGCCGCGAACACGGTGGCATCGGTGGACCGATAACGCGCGGTCTTGAAGCCCTTCGGCAGCAGCTGGATGAAGGTGCCGATGGTCGGCATCGCGAAATCGCCGGTCTCGGGATTGGAGAATTTCAGCTTCAGGCCGTGGCAGGCATCCCATTCGTCGCTCGCCTTGGCCTGCTCCAGCGCCTCGCGGGTGTACTCGTAAGGGTAGTTGAAGATCGGCGAGGTTTTTGAGGTCCGCTTCTGGTCCACGGGCAGCAGGTTGTGGCCGTAGCGCGCAAAGCTGTCGCCTGCGGGCCTGGAGATTTGCTGTTGGTCCTCCTTGGAGCCTTCGGCAAACGAGCAATCGAAGAACTGCACCATCGGGATGTCGAGCCCGTCGAGCCAGAACATCGGCTCGTTGGTTTCGTTGGAATGGTCGTGCCAGGTCATCGACGGCGTGATGACGAAATCGCCCGGCGACATCGCCGTGCGCTCGCCATCAACAGCGGTAAACGCGCCCTTGCCCTCGAGCACGAAGCGCAGCGCCGATTGGGCGTGGCGATGGGCAGGCGCGACGTCACCCGGAATCACCATCTGCACGCCAGCGAACAGCGAGGTCGTGATTTTCGACTGGCCGCGCAGGCCAGGATTCTCCAGCACCAGCACGCGGCGCTCGGCTTCCTTGGCCGTGATCAATCGGCCGGCCTCGTTCATGTAGTCGCGGATCTGGTCGAACTTCCACAGATGCGGGCGGCAGGCGCTGCGCGGCTCCGGCGTGATCAGGTCGTTCATCACGTTCCACAGCGCCGAGAGGTTTTCGCCATCGATCTTCTGGTAGAACGCCTCGCGCTCCGGGGTCTTCTGCACGGCTTCCATGGTGGGCCTCCCGTTATTATCGTTGAGATTGACAGCATACTGACAATATGGATAGCGTCAACGTCACGCAACAAGCCAAACGAGAAAATTGCAGGGAGGTTCCGATGAAGCTGCATGGCTACTTCCGCAGCAGCGCGTCCTACCGGGTCCGGATCGCGCTCAACCTGAAGGGCCTGATGCCAGAGCATCTGCCGCATCACCTTCGCAAGGGCGAGCAATGCGCGCCCGCCTACCTCGCGATCAATCCGCAGGGGCTGGTGCCGACGCTGGAGAACGACGCGGGCGCGATCCTTACCCAGTCGCTCGCGATCATCGAGTGGCTCGACGAGATCAACCCCACTCCGCCGCTGCTGCCGAGGGACCCGCTGCGCCGTGCCAAGGTGCGCGCGTTCGCGCAGGCGATCGCCTGCGACACCCATCCGGTGCAGAATTTGAAAGTGCTGGCGCGGCTGCGTCAGCTCGGTTTGCCCGAAGAGAAGGTGACGGAATGGGCGGCCTGGGCCAACCGCGAGGGATTATCGGCGTGCGAGACCCTGATCGCCGGGGAGGCCGGGCCGTTCTGCTTCGGCGAAGTGCCGACACTCGCCGATCTTTGTCTCGTCCCGCAGCTCGCCAATGCACGGCGCTTTGGCGTCGATCTCGCGGCCTATCCGCGCCTGCTCAAGGCCGAAGCCGCTGCGAAGCAGGTGAAGGCCTTCGCCGACGCCGCTCCGGACAAGCAACCCGATGCCGAGTAGCAAGCCATCATCAGTGACGATGGACGCGGTCTATGCCGCGCCCGGCTATCTGTTCCGGCGGATGCAGCAGATCGCGGTCGCGCTGTTTGTCGAGGAGTGCAAGGCGTTCGATTTGACGCCGGTTCAATATGCCGCGCTGGTCGCGATCTCGACCCATCCCGGCATCGACGCGACGCGGCTGTCGGCGGTGATCGCGTTCGATCGTTCGACGCTCGGCAACGTGATCGAACGGCTGGAAGCCAAGGAGTTCATCACACGCAAGCCGACGCTCGAGGACCGGCGCGTCAAGCTGCTCTACCTCACCAAGGCCGGCGCCGCCGCGCTTGAGAGCATCATGCCCTCGGTCGACAAGGCGCAGGCGCGGATGCTGCAGCCGCTGAAGTCGGCCGACCGCAAGACGCTGCTGGCGCTGCTGACCCAGCTGGTCGATCTCAACAACGAGGCCTCGCGCGTTCCACTGCGCGCCGAGGACGCGCTCGAACATCTCGGGAAGTCGGGCTGATGGCTGATGTCAGACCGGTCCTGATCGCGGGCGGCGGCATCGGCGGGCTCGCCGTGGCGCTGGGGCTCGCGCAAAAGGGCATCCGCTCGATCCTGCTGGAGAAGGCGTCCACGCTCGGCGAGATCGGTGCCGGTATCCAGCTCGGGCCGAATGCATTCCACGCCTTCGACTATCTCGGCGTCGGTGAAGCCGCGCGCAACATGGCCGTCTATATCGATCAGCTCCGGCTGATGGATGCGCTGACCGCCGACGAGATCACCCATATCGACCTCGGCGACACCTTCCGCGCGCGCTTCGGCAACCCCTATGCGGTGGTTCACCGCGGCGACCTGCATGGCGTGTTCCTGCGCGCCTGCCAGAACCACGAGCTGGTCGAGCTGCGCGTCTCTAGCGAAGTGGTCGGCTACGAGCAGGATGGTTCATCCGTGACCGCAAAGCTAGGCGACGGCGAGCGGATCACCGGGCGGCTGCTGATCGGCGCTGACGGCCTCTGGTCGAACATCCGCAAGCAGGTCACGGCAGATGGCCCGCCGCGCGTCTCCGGCCACACCACCTATCGCTCGGTGATCCCGACCGAGCAGATGCCGGAGGATCTGCGCTGGAACGCAGCAACGCTGTGGGCCGGCCCGAAATGCCACATCGTGCATTATCCGCTGTCGGGCTGGAAGGTGTTCAACCTCGTCGTCACCTATCACAACGACGCGCCGGAGCCGGTTGCCGGCAAGTCGGTGTCGGAAGAGGAGGTGATGAAGGGGTTTCGCCACGTCCACGAGCGGGCCCAAAGCATCATCCGCCACGGCACCAACTGGAAGCTCTGGGTGCTGTGCGACCGCGATCCCACCGAGCGCTGGATCGATGGCCGCGTGGTGCTGCTCGGCGACGCCGCGCATCCGATGCTGCAATATTTCGCACAAGGTGCTTGCCAGGCGATGGAGGACGCGGTGTGCCTGTCGCACATGCTGGCCCATCACGACGACCCGGCGGCGGCACTCGAAGCGTACCGTATCAGGCGCTTCTCGCGTACCGCGCGCGTGCAACTGATGTCGCGCGCGATCGGCGAGCACGTCTATCATCCCGCCGGCGCGCACGCCCGCATCCGCAACGCGGTGATGAGCGCGAAGTCGCAGGCTGAGTGGTGCGACGATATCGCGTGGCTGTATGGCGGGACGGGGCTGCAGGCATAACCACTGTCGTCCCGGGCAAGCGAAGCGCGACCCGGGACCCATAACCACGAATATCTATGTGGCGGGACGTTGGGGCCACAGCGCGCTACAACAACAAGCATTTGTGGTTATGGGTCCCGGCTTTCGCCGGGACGACACCGAGTATGTGGCAACTACATCCGCATCACCGCCTGCCGGTCGATCTTGCCCGTTCCGGTCTTCGGCAGTTCGTCGATGAATTTTACCTCGCGCGGGTACTTATACGGCAACAGCTTCGCCTTGACGTAATCCTGCAGCCGCCGCGTCGCTTCGCCGCTGTCGAAACCGCTGCGGTTCATCACCACCACCGCCTTCAGCGTCATGCGCCGATCCGGCAGCTCGGCGGCGTAGACGGCGCATTCGCGGACATCGGGATGGTCGGCAAGGCAGAGCTCGACCTCGAGCGGATAGACCCACTGGCCAGAAATCTTGATCAGATCGTCGGCGCGGCCGCGGAAGAAGTGGAAGCCGTCGCTGTCGCGCACGAAGCGGTCGCCGGTGTAGATCCACCCCTGTTCGCGCACGGTCTCGGCGGTCCTGTCCGGCCGGTTCCAGTACAGCGGCGTCGCGGAATCGCCGCGCACCCACAAGATGCCTTCCTCGTCGTCGGCGACCTCGCGGCCGTCACTGTCGCGCAGCATGATCTCGTAGCCGGGGACGCGCAGGCCGGCGGCGCCGAGCTTCTTGTTGTCCGCGCGGTTGCAGAGATAGATGTGCAGCACCTCGGTCGAGCCGAGGCCTTCGATGATCTCGATCCCGGCGAGCTGCTTCCAGCCATTGAAGACTTCCGCCGACAGAACCTCGGCGGCGGAGACCGCCATTCGCAGCGAGGAGAAGTCGGTGGCATCTGCACCCTCGGCCTTGGTCAGCGAGATGTAGAGCGTCGGCAGACCGAAGAACACGGTCGGGCGATATTGCTCGATCGCCGCGAAGATCGATGCCGGCTTCGGCTGGCCCGGCAGCAGCAGCGTGGCGGCGCCGACCGAGAACGGGAAGGTGATCGAATTGCCGAAGCCATAGGCGAAGAAGATCTTTGGGACCGAGAAGCAGATGTCATCGGGCGTCAGTGTCAGAACGCTGCGGGCGAACGCCCGCTCGCTATAAGCCATATCGTGCTGCAGATGCACGATGCCCTTGGGGCGGCCGGTCGATCCCGACGAATACATCCAGAACGCCATTTCGTTGCGATGGGTGTCGGCCTCGTCGAGCTCGCTGCCAAATCCTCGCAGCCATTCGTCGGCAACGCGCGCATCGGCCACGGCATGATCGCCGACTAAGCCGTTGACGACGACCAGCGTGCGCAGCGGCGTGTCCTTGCACGCTTCAGTGTTGAAGCGCGAACAAAATTCGGCGTCGGCGACGGCGACCTGCGCGCTCGCATCCGACAGATAGAATTGCAGCAGGTCCGGCGCGGTCAGCGTGTTGATCAAGAGCGGCACGAAGCCCGCGCGCACCGCGCCGAAGAAAGCCGCCGGATAGGCCGGGGTGTCGTCGAGAAACAGCAGGATGCGGTCGCCGCGCTTCAGCCCCAGCGATTGGAAGCCGTGTCCCCAGCGCGCGGCCTCGGCGCAGAGTTCGCGATAGCTGCGCCTGCCGGCCGGGCCGATCAGCGCCGTGCGCTCGGCGTTTCCGTTGCCGAGATTGTCGAACAGGATCCGGCTCGCATTGTAGCGTTCGGGAATCGCGAAGCCGATTTCGTGCGAGCCGGGATTTTCCGGTGGGACCTGGTCGATGATCTCGGTCATGACTTGCCCTTCGCGGCTTCATAGCGGGCCATGAAGGCCGGCGACATCGCGCGCAGCCGCGCATTGTCGATCCGGCCGGATCGGGTGATGTAGCTGTAGGCGAAATCCATCAGATCGAGCTTCATGTGCGCGGGGAAATGCTCGTACCAGTCGGCGCTGGTGCGCGCCGCGGTGACGAGCTTCTTGACGATCGGCTTGCGCGCGCTCTCATAGCGGAGCAGCGCCGCCGGAATGCCTGGCTCCGCTTCCAGCGCCTTGGTCAGCGCGATCGCATCCTCGATCGCAAGCCGCGTGCCCGAGCCGATCGAGAAATGCGCCGAATGTAACGCGTCGCCGATCAGCACCATGTTGCCGTGCGACCAGCGCTCGTTCCAGATCCACGGGAAATTGCGCCACACCGATTTGTTCGAGATCAGCCTGTGGCCATCGAGCGTTGCTGCGAAGACCGTCTCGCAAATCGCCTGCGACTCCGCGATGCTCTTGTCGGCGAAGCCGTAAGCCGCCCAGGTCGCCGCGTCGCACTCGACCAGGAAGGTGCTCATGTCCCTGGCATAGCGGTAATGATGGGCGTTGAAGCTGCCGAGCTCGGTCGCGACGAAGGTCTGCGACAGTGTCGCGAAGGTCTTGGTGGTGCCGTACCAGGCGAACTTGTTGCTCGAATGCGACACCGAGGCGCCGAACGCGGTCTCGAAATCGCGGCGAACCATCGAGTTCAGCCCGTCGGCGGCGACGATCAAATCGTAATCGCGGAGCTGGTCGACCGATTGCACCGCTGTTTCAAAGCGCGGCGTGACGCCGACGCTGCGAACGCGCTGTTGCAGGAGCGTCAGCAACGCCAGCCGGCCGATCGAGGCAAAGCCGACGCCGTCGATCTCGACGCTTTCGCTGCGTAAATTGAGCGTGATGTTTTTCCAGCTCTCCATCTGCGGCGCGATGGCGTCGACCGTGTCGGGGTCGTCGGCGCGCAGGAAGTCCAGCGCCTGCTCGGAGAACACGACGCCAAAGCCCCAGGTGGCGCCGGCGGCGTTTTGTTCGAACAGGTCGATCTCGGCGTCCGGATGACGCTTCTTCCAGAGATAGGCGAAATAGAGCCCGCCGGGCCCTCCGCCGATCACGGCGATCCGCAACGTCTGCCTCCCAGATTGACAGTGTACTTACAATTTCGGTTACACTAATCTGGCTCCGGCGGGAACGCCAGAGGGAAAATGCGCGCGGTTACTTCTTCTCCGCTTCGCCCAGCACCTTCTTGCAGGCCGGGGTCAGCTTGTCGCTCTCCTTGGCGAGGCAGGCGATGATGCGTCCGCCGCCGGGCGTCACGTCCTTGCAATATTTCCGGTAGTCGCCCATGCAGGCATCACGCTGCGCGGCCGTCAATTGCTGGGCGAACGCGGCATTTGATGCGCTGAGCAGCGCGGCAGTCAGCATGATACGCAGCATCGGTTGCTTCCTTCTCCGGAGCAATTGAATCTATTGCGCCGCGAACGACGCCAGCACGTCGCGACACTCCGGCGAGAGCGAACCCGCATTGGTCGCCAAACACTGCATGATCCGGCCACCGCCGGGTTGAACGCCGCCGCAGATCGAGCGGACGTCGGCGCCGCAGGCCGAGCGCAGCACGAACAGCTCTTCGCGCGGCCGCATCGGCCGCAGCATGATCACGGTCGGCGCGGCAGGGGGCGCCGCGGCAGGAGTGGCCGTCTCGGTCGCGGCGGGCGCAGTGCCGGCGGCAGGAGCGGAGCCTCCACCGCTCGCCGCGGCAACCGCCCGCTCGCAGGCCGGCGAGAGCCTTGCCTTGTTCTTCTCCAGGCACTGCAGCGCCGGCGCGCCGCCGGTCGGCACACCAGCACAAACGCTGGGATAATCGGACCGGCAGGCGCTGCGGATCGCGGATATCTGCGCGCTGCTCGGCTTCCTGGCCGTCGCCTTCGGCGGTGCGGCCTCTGCGGCGGGCTTGGCGGCCGGTGCGGCGGGAGCCGCCTCCGTCTTCGCGGGAGCGGAGTCGGCCTTCGGCGCGGACTCGGCGGCCGGCGCTTCAACCGCACGCACTGCACCGGCGCAGCCCGGAGCGAGGCTCGCCATGTTCTTCTGCAGGCATTGCAGCGACGCGGCGCCGCCCGGCGGGATGCTGGAGCAATGCGCGATGTAGTCGTTGCGGCATTGCGACTTGATGGCGTCGCGCTGGGCCTGGGTGGGCGCCTGCGCCAGGGCCGGAGCGGCGCTTACGAATGCGGCCAGTGCGAACAAAGCCGAAAGCGTTGCCGCACGTCTCAACGTGATGGTCATTTCACTCAATCCCTTTGTTGTCGCCGGAAGCCGCCGCTTCAACCAAAGTCAATTTATGAAAAGTCTTGCTGTAACAACCTCAGCGGGCGACATCATTTTCGGTTTCGAGTTCCACGGCAAGCAGATTGTTGCTATGGACTACATCAAGCTGGCCTTCGCCCGACACGACGTCTTCGATAAGCATTCTGAATCGAGGCTTGGACATGAGGCATGCGCGCATACCGGCACATTCCACGCTGAGCAATTTTGTGCGACTGCGAACGCCGCCGCTGGCGCACATTGCTATCGTCACATTTGCCTTCGTCAGTTTAAGTGCCTGCGAACAAAATAGTTTTGTTCCGCCGCCGCCCCCGAAGGTCGAGGTTGCACTGCCTGTGCAGCGCGCCATCACGCGCTATCTCGACGCCACGGGCAACACAGCGCCGATTAAGAGCGTCGATCTGGTCGCGCGCGTGCAGGGCTTCTTGCAAGCGATCAATTATCAGGACGGGACCTTCGTGAAGGAGGGGACCACCCTGTTCACGATCGAGCCGGAGACCTACAAGCTGAAGCTCGAGCAGGCGCAAGCCGCCGAAGTCGGCGCGCAGGCGACGGTGAGGCAGGCCGAGGCCGACTTCAAGCGACAATCGGATCTGGTGCAGCGGCAGGCGGTGTCGCAGGCGACACTCGATAGCTCCACCTCGGTACGTGACAACGCGCAGGCCAGCCTGCAGCAAGCCCAGGTCAACACAAAGATCGCCGCGGTCAATTACGGCTACACCAATGTGGCCGCGCCATTCGACGGCATCGTCAGCAACCACCTGATCTCGGTCGGCGAGCTGGTCGGTGCCGCATCGCCCACCCAGCTTGCCACGATCGTCCAGCTCGACCCGATCTATGTGAATTTCAACGTCAGCGAACAGGATGTGCAGCGCGTGCGCGACGAAGCGCGCAAGCGCGGCATGACGACGAACGAGATCAGGCAATTGCCGATCGAGGTCGGCCTGCAGACCGAGACCGGCTATCCGCACAAGGGCAAGCTCGACTACATCTCGCCGACGGTCAATCAGTCGACCGGCACGCTTCCGGTGCGCGGCCTGGTGCCCAATCCGGATCGCGTGCTGCTGCCGGGGTTCTACGTCCGTGTTCGCGTGCCCTTCGACAAGCAGGAGAATGCGCTGCTGGTGCCCGACACCTCGATCGGCAGCGACCAGGCCGGCCGTTACGTGCTGGTCGTCAACGCCGACAATGTGGTCGAGCAGCGCAAGGTGCAGACCGGGCCGCTCGATGACGGCTTGCGCGTCATCGAGAGCGGGCTGAAGCCGGACGATCGGATTGTGACCGCCGGGCTGCTGCGCGCGATCCCCGGACAAAAGGTCGATCCGCAGGCGCAAAAGGGCGACACAGCGCCGGCACCGGCCAAATAGGGGCGCGCCATGATTTCGAAATTCTTCATCGAGCGCCCGGTTCTTTCCAACGTTATCGCGATCCTGATGGTGCTGCTTGGCGGCGTGGCGCTGTATAATCTCGCGGTGGCGCAATATCCCGACGTGGTGCCGCCGACCGTCCAGGTGACGACGCGTTATCCCGGCGCATCGGCGAAAACCGTCGTCGACACCGTGGCGCTGCCGATCGAGCAGCAGGTCAACGGCGTCGAGGACATGCTGTACATGCAGTCCTACAGCGGCGCCGACGGCACCTATTCGCTGACGGTGACCTTCAAGATCGGCACCGACCTCAACTTCGCGCAGGTGCTGGTGCAGAACCGCGTCTCCAGCGCGCTGTCGCAGCTGCCGCAGGCGGTGCAGAACCAGGGCGTCACGGTCCAGAAGAAGTCGACCTCGATCCTGCTGTTCGTGACGCTGACCTCGCCGAACGAGACCTATGACAGCCTGTTCCTGTCGAATTACGCCACCATCAACATCCGTGATGAGCTGTCGCGGCTATCCGGCGTCGGCAACGTCACGGTGTTCGGCGCCGGACAATATTCGATGCGGGTCTGGCTCGATCCGAACAAGCTGCAGGTGCGCGGGCTGATGCCCCAGGACGTCATCCAGGCGATCCAGCAGCAGAGCCAGCAGGTCACCGCGGGCCAGGTCGGCGCGCCACCGACGCCAGCAGGGCAGGCGTTCCAGTATACGCTGAACGTCAACGGCCGGCTCGACGACAAGGCCCAGTTCGAGGACATCATCGTCAAGACAGGCAGCGTCGGCGACGTCACCCGCGTCCGCGACGTCGGCTGGGTCGAACTCGGCGCGCAGACCTACAGCCAGATCTTCTCGCTGAACCAAAAGCCGGCCACCGGCATCGGCGTGTTCCAGTCGCCGGGCGCCAATGCGCTGCAGGTCGAAAAGGCCATTCAGAGTAAGATGGCCGAGCTGGCTAAGCAGTTCCCACAGGACATCAAATACGACACGCCGTTCGACACCACCAAATTCGTCAATGCCTCGATCGAAGAGGTCTACAAGACGCTGCTCGAGGCCGGCCTGCTGGTGCTGGTCGTGATTCTGGTGTTCCTGCAGGACTGGCGCGCGATGCTGGTGCCGGCGACCACCGTGCCGGTTACCATCATCGGCGCCTTCGCCGCGATGGCCGCGCTCGGCTTCACCATCAATTTGTCGACGCTGTTTGCGATCGTGCTCGCAATCGGCATCGTGGTCGACGACGCCATCGTCGTGGTCGAGGGCGCGGCGCACAACATCGAGCGCGGCATGAACGGCCACGACGCCGCGATCAAGGCGATGGACGAGTTGTTCGCACCGATCGTCGGCATCACGCTGGTGCTGATCTCGGTGTTCCTGCCGGCGGCCTTCTTACCCGGCCTGACCGGGCGGATGTACGCGCAATTCGCGCTGGTGATCGCCGCGACTGCGCTGCTCAGCGCGGTCAATGCCGCGACCCTGAAGCCGACGCAATGCGCGCTGTGGCTGCGTCCGCCGGTGCCGCCCGAAAAGCGCAATTTCTTCTACCGCGGCTTCAACGCGGTCTATGACCGGCTGGAGCGTGGCTATGCAAAGCTGGTCGGCCGCATGGCCGCGCACGCCAAGGCATCGGTCGCAATTGCGCTGATCCTGATCGGGCTCGCCGGCTACGGCCTGTCGCGGGTGCCGACCGGCTTCATCCCGATCGAGGACCAGGGCTATCTGCTGGCGGCCGTGCAATTGCCCGACGGCGCGGCGCTCGATCGCACCCAGCACGTGCTCGACCGGGTCACCGAGATCGCCGGCGAGACGCCGGGTGTGCAGCAGGTGGTCAGCATTGCCGGCATCTCCGCGCTCGACAACTCGTCGAGCCTCGCCAATGCCGGCGTCGCCTATCTCATCCTGAAGGACTGGGGCGCGCGCGCGAAGGGCGAGGACCTACGCTCGCTGGTCTATGGTCTCAACGACAAGCTCGCGGTGATCCCGGAGGCGCGCATCCTGGTGATCCCGCCGCCGCCGATCCAGGGCATCGGCAATGCTGCGGGCTTTGCCATGCAGGTCGAACTGCGCGACGGCAATGCCGATTACGGCAAGCTGCAGGCGGTGACCGGCGCCATCGTCCGCAATGCGCAGACCCAAAGCGCGTTGCAGCGCGTGCAATCGTCGTTCCGCTCGATGGTGCCGCAATTCGACGTCGAGGTCGACCGTATCAAGACCCAGACCCTGCACGTCACCACCGACCAGATATTCTCGACATTGTCGTCCTATCTCGGCGCGAGCTACGTCAACCAGTTCACCAAGTTCGGCCGCACCTTCCAAGTCTACACCCAGGCCGACGCCCAGTTCCGCCTGACGCTGCGCGATATCGAGAACCTGATGGTGCGCAACAGCCAGGGCGACATGATCCCGCTCGGCACGGTCGCGACAATCACGCCGTCGGTCGGCCCGTCGCTGATCAGCCTCTATAATCTCTATCCGTCGGCAACCGTCATCGGCCTGCCCGCGCAGGGCTACGCATCTGGCCAGTCGATGGCGCTGATGGAGGAGATCGCCGCAAAAACCTTGCCGCCCGGCTCCGGCTTTGAGTGGACGGCGATGTCATACCAGGAGAAGGCGGTCGGCGGCCAAATCTACTACACGTTCGCCCTGGCGCTGCTGCTGGTCTATCTCGTGCTCGCCGGGCAATATGAGAGCTGGTATGCGCCGATCTCGGTGATCCTGGCGGTGCCGCTTTCACTGCTCGGCCCGACGCTGGTGCTGACATCGTTGCGGATCGACAACAACCTCTACACCCAGATCGGCATCATCCTGTTGATCGCGCTGTCCGCGAAAAACGCGATCCTGATCGTCGAGGTCGCACTCGAGCATCATGTGCGCGACGGCAAGCCGGTGCTGGAATCGGCCATCGACGCCGCCCGCGCCAGGTTCCGGCCGATCCTGATGACGTCCTTTGCCTTTATCCTCGGCGTGCTGCCGCTGGTGATCGCGACCGGCGCCGGTGCCAATGCCCGCAAGTCGATCGGCATCACGGTGTTTTCAGGCATGATCGCCTCGACCTGCCTCGCCGTGCTGTTCGTGCCGGCGTTCTTCGTCGTGGTGCAGAATTTCGAGAACTGGCGCAAGGCGAGGAAGGGCAAGGCGGCCGGACCGCAAGTGACGCCGCAGCCGTCAGGCACGGTGCGCTGAAGCTCCCTTTGCTCGTTCTGCACTTGCACGATTTCTGAATATTGGAAGAATAACGTTGAGTTGCCCGACGTGTCAAGTCGCTATGTCGGATGCCGGCAACCGGCGGCTACTTTGCATGGGGTTGTTTTCGATATTTTGGCAGGTGCGTAGGTGCGCAGGGTGGGCAAAGCCAACGGGTCGCGCGAATGCGCGCCCGATGACAGGCTCCGCGTGCCCACCATTCTTTGCGCGGTTGGTGATGGTGGGCACGGCGCTTGCGCGCCTTCGCCCACCCTACGGCACCGCGATTGCCGCTACACCTTCACCATCCGCTTGCCGCGGTTCTCGCCGGCCAGCAGTCCGATCAGCGCGCTCGGTGTGTTCTCGATGCCGTTGATCACGTCCTCCTGCACCTTCAGCTTGCCCGAGGCGACCCAGGACTGTAGCTCGGCCAGCGCCGCATCACGCTGGTCCATGTAGTCCATCACGATGAAGCCTTGCATGATCAGCCGCTTCACCACGATCAGGCCGGGCACGCCGCGCGGGCCGTGCGCGGAGGGGGCGCCGTCATATTGCGAGATCGCGCCGCAGCAGGAGATCCGGCCGCGGTTGTTCATCTGCGCGAGGCAGGCTTCCAGGATGTCGCCGCCAACATTGTCGAAATAGACGTCGATGCCCCTGGGCGCCGCGGCGCGCAGCGCTTTGTAGGTCGCGCCATCCTTGTAGTCGACCGCGGCATCGAAGCCGAGTTCTGAGGTCAGCCAATGGCACTTGTCCTTGCCGCCGGCAATGCCGACGACGTGGCAGCCTTTGATCTTGGCGATCTGGCCGACGATCGAGCCGACCGAGCCGGCTGCCGCCGACACCACCACGGTCTCGCCCTGCCTCGGCTTGCCGACATGGAGCAGGCCGAAATAGGCGGTCAGCCCGGCGATGCCGTAGACGCTGAGCAGATGCGTCATTGGCTCCAGCTTCGGCATCTTCGCGAGGTGCTTTGCCGGCACTGCGGCATAGTCCTGCCAGCCGGTGTCGCCGAACACGATGTCGCCGGCCTTCAGGCCGGGGTCCTTCGACGACACCACTTCGGCGATGCCACCGCCGGCCATCACAGTGTTGGCCTCGACCGCGGCGCGGTAGGTGGCGCCGTGCATCCAGGCGCGGTTGGCGGCGTCAAGCGAAATGTAGCGCGTCCGCACCAGCGCCTCGCCGTCCTTCGGTTCGGGGATCGCGCCCTTGGTCAGACGAAAGTGCTCGGGGCCCAGTTTGCCGGTCGGCTTCTCAACAAGCAGGATCTGGCGATTGACGGTGTCGTTCATGGCGATGTCTCCCCTCTGATTGATCTCTCTGGATGCAGTTTGACTGCGTCGCAGGCGGTGTTTGCACAGATTGTGCGCTGCATGAAGGCTAGTCCGCGTGCTGGTATTCCACAACGGGAACGTTTCGGCCAAGTCCCGCAAAGGTCGACGGACGCGATGCGTGTTGCATAGGTGCGTAAATCTGCCACACTTGCCCTAGCTGGAACTTACGGGGGTAAGAATGTCGAACAGGTTTACGCAGTACATCTTGATTGCGATGGTCCTTGGCATCGCAATGGGGACGATTATCTTCAATTATCTTCCTGACAGCCGCGCCGAGATCGCAACCGACGTCAACCTGATCGCGATGCTGTTCTTGCGCCTGATCAAGATGATCATCGCGCCGCTGGTGTTCGCAACCCTCGTCGGTGGCATCGCCCATATGGGCTCGGGTGCCAAGCTCGGGCGCATCTTCGCCAAGACCATGGGCTGGTTCGTCTCCGCGTCATTCGTCTCGCTGCTGCTCGGCCTCGTCATGGTCAATCTGCTGCAGCCGGGCGCCAACTTTCCCGGCACGCTGCCCGACAAGGCGCAGTCGACCGGCCTGCCAGTGTCGGCGTTCTCGATCGAGAAATTCCTGACCCACCTGATCCCGACCTCGATCGCGGATGCGATGGCGCAGAATGAGATCCTGCAGATCGTGGTGTTCGCGGTGTTCTTCGCGGTGGCGCTCGGCGCCTTGCCGGAGCGTGCCAAGCCGCTGATGGCGCTGATCGATGATCTCGCGCACATCATGCTCAAGGTCACCAGCTATGTGATGCTGTTCGCGCCGGTCGCGGTGTGGGCCGCGATCACGGCCACCGTCGCCAAGAACGGCCTCGGCGTGCTCTGGAAGCTGATCGTCTTCATGGGCGGCTTCTATCTCTCGCTGATGATCCTGTGGGGCATCCTGGTCGTCGTCGGCTTCATCGTCATCGGGCCACGGTACAGTCACTTGCTGCGCCTGATCCGCGAGCCGCTGATGATCGCGTTCTCAACCGCCTCGTCGGAGGCGGCCTATCCGAAGACGCTGGAGGGGCTGAACAAGTTCGGCGCCTCGTCGCGGATCTCGGCCTTCGTGCTGCCGCTCGGCTACTCGTTCAACCTCGACGGCACGATGATGTACTGCACCTTCGCGAGCATCTTCATCGCGCAGACCTACCACATCGAGATGTCGCTCGGCACGCAGTTCGCGATGCTGGCGACGCTGATGATCACCTCGAAGGGCGTCGCCGGCGTGCCGCGCGCCTCCCTCGTCGTGATCGCCTCGACGCTCGGCCAGTTCGGTATCCCCGAGGCCGGCCTGTTGATGATCATGGGCATCGACACCTTCCTCGACATGGGCCGCAGCGCCACCAACGTGATCGGCAACTCGCTGGCGACGTCGGTGGTCGCGAAGTGGGAGGGCGAACTGAAGGCCGAGCACGAGCTCGGACCCGATGACACCGTGCCTTCCGACGCCGTTGCCGGTGACGCCGTGCCGGCACATTGACGGGAGGGATGCATGCATCGCGCCCGATCGAGGCCGCTACGGGCTGAAGCCCAGACGCTGCCGGCATGCTTGCTGGCAGCATGTCTGCTGTCAGCCTGTCTGCTCGCGGCACCCGCTGTCGCGCAGCCGGCGGGCGAGGGGCTCAGCCCCACGCTCGCCAATATCAAGGCCACCCACAGCGTGCGGGTCGGCTATCGCGAGAGCTCGCCCCCGTTCTCGTTCCTCGACCATTCCAACCGGCCGATCGGCTACAGCCTCGAACTGTGCGACGCAATCGTCGACGAGATCGGGGCCGAGGTCGACGACACCGGCCTGAAGATCGATTACGTCAAGGTCACCTCCGACGACCGTATTCCGGCGGTCGTGGACAAGAAGATCGATCTCGAATGCGGATCGACCACGGCGAATGCCGAGCGCGGCAAGCAGGTGGCGTTCTCGCCGCTGATGTTCGTGGCCGGCACCAAGCTGATGGTGCCGAAGGCATCTAGCGTGACCCAGGTCGGAGATCTCAAGGGCAAGACGGTGGTGGTGACCAAGGGCACCACCAACGAGCAGGCGATGCACAATGTCGACGCCAAGCAGTCGCTCGGCCTCAACATCGTCGTCGCCGGCGACCACGAGCAATCCTACCAGATGCTGGTGGACGGCAAGGCGGATGCGTTTGCGACCGACGACATCCTCCTCTACGGCCTGATCGCGCGGCACAAGTCGCAGGACAAGTTCCGCGTCACCGGCGATTATCTGTCGTACGATCCCTACGGCATCATGTACCGCAAGGGCGAACCGCAGATGAAGGATGTGGTGGAGCGCGCCTTCCGCAAGCTCGCCTCCAACCGCGACATCGTCCCGCTCTACAACAAATGGTTCGTCTCCCGGCTGCCGACCGGCGAGAAACTCAACGTTGCGATCTCGCCGCAACTGGAAGAAGCCTTCAAGGTGCTCGACGAGAACCAATAAGCGTAGACGTCATCATGTAGGGTGGGCAAAGCGAAGCGTGCCCACCCTCACGAGCAACGCAAGGAATGGTGGGCACGCTTTCGCTTTGCCCACCCTACGCGAACACCGCATCCAGCGCCGCGTAGTACGCCGCTTCGACCAGCTCCGGATGCAGCCTACTCAGCGCTTCCATCTTCACCCCGGAATTCACCTCGAGGATTTGCCAGCTTCCATCGGCGCGCACCATATCGATCGAGGCGAAGCGGATGCGAAGCGCCTGTGCGGCCTCGATCGCGAGGGCGACGCAGGCGTCGCGATCGGTGTCGTCGGGTAGCAGTACCGGCGCCGCACCGGAATCGAGATTGTGCCGCCAGTTCAGGATGCGTCGCTCGCCGACCGGCAGAATGGCGTCGAGTTCGGCGGCGGAGAAATCCTCAGTGATGATCTTGAGCTGTTCTGCAGGCACAGTGCGCTGCGCCAGCTCGCACAGCGAATGCGTGCCGTCGCCCGTCACGAACGGGCGCGTCTTGCTATAGACGATCAGCGCGCGGTTATCGAGCAGCACGACGCGGACCTCGTCGTCAACAGCGACATAGGGCGAGATCGCGAGACTGGGATAGGCGCCAAGGATGCGCGCGACGGCCGTCTCAAGTTGCGCCCTCGTCGTCACGCGGACGACAAACTCACCCGAGGTGCCCTCGTTCGGCTTGACGACCAGGCCGCGCGGATGCGCATCGAGAAGCCGAAGCATCGCGTCGAACGAATCCGATCCCGGAATATGCGCGCTGAGCTTCGCGCCAAGAAACAGCGTGTGCGGGATGACGGGGATTCCCGCCAATGCCAGCACCTCGGCGCAGGCCGCCTTGTCGTTGGCGGCCTGATGCGCGACCGCGCTGTTCAGCCCGATATCGTAGCCGATCGCGAGCCGCCGCTGGCCGTCCCGCTGCATGATGACCAGCCAGCCGCCCGACCGCACCCCGATCGCGATTTCGTGCGCGAGACAATATTTTTTGATGGTTTCCAGGAAGATTCGCTGGCTGATCAGGACCACTGAATGATTTTCCCTTCGCAGCGGTTTTCGTAGCAATTAATTGCCAGATCGGCGGCGATCTCAGCAAGTAAATTGCGCCCTTTCCGGCCCGTTAACGATGCCGTGGTCGAACCTTTTTGCGCAATTAATCGACTGCCATTCCAAGATCGCAATTGCACGCCAGATGATCTTGACTATCTCATGCATCGGCGCAAGGAACACGCGAGATCGTCAATGATTTCGGTCACATCAGCGCGGTCGCGAGCCAACTAGAAATCAAATCATTCCAAATCTGGTCAATCGAGAAAACGAAAACACATGAGCGCGTTCTATCGAGAGAAGGTTCTTTCCGTTCAACACTGGACCGATACGCTTTTCAGCTTCCGAGCCACCCGCGATTCCGGTTTCCGCTTCCAGAATGGCCAGTTTGCCATGATCGGCCTCGAGGTCGAGGGACGGCCGCTGCTGCGCGCCTATTCGATGGCGAGCGCCAATCATGAGGAAGAGCTCGAGTTCTTCTCGATCAAGGTGCAGGACGGCCCACTCACCTCCAAGCTGCAGAAGATCAAGGAGGGTGACACCATCCTGGTCGGCCGCAAGGCCACCGGCACGCTGATCACCGACAATCTGATTCCCGGCAAGCGACTGATGCTGCTGTCGACCGGCACCGGCCTGGCGCCGTTCGCGAGCCTGATCAAGGACCCCGAGGTCTATGATCAATACGACTCGATCGTGCTGGTTCATGGCTGCCGACAGGTCTCCGAGCTCGCCTATGGCGAGGAGCTGGTCGCAAAGCTGCGCGACGACGAATTGTTCGGGCCGTTGCTCTCCGAGAAGCTCTCGTACTATCCGACCGTGACGCGCGAGCCGTTCCGCAACCGTGGCCGCATCACCGACCTGATCTCCTCCAACCAACTCTTCGCCGACCTGCATCAGGGCCCGCTCGACATCGAGACCGACCGCATCATGATGTGCGGCAGCCCGGGCATGCTGGAGGAGCTGAAGCAGCTGTTCGAGAGCCGCGACTTCAAGGAAGGCAGCGGCAACACGCCCGGCCATTTCGTGATCGAAAAGGCGTTCGTCGAGCGCTGAGATTGTCGTCCTAGCGAAAGCCAGGACCCATTACCACCGCTCTCTGTTTTGCGAAGGCTGGGGCCCATCAGGCTCCAGCCTTTTGCATTTGTGGTTATGGGTCCCGGCCTACCAGGCTGTGCGAGAAGTCGCGCTGCTTGCGACGGGATGGCTGCATCGGCCAGCAAAAATGCTCAGTCAGGCGGGCGTGAGTGCCAGCGCTTCCAGTAGGGCGGGCACTCCAAGGATGTTGGTCACTCGCTTGAGGTTGTAGCAGAGGACGCCCAAGGCGAGTTCGGTCTTCGCCTTTTTCAGCCCCTTCACCAGGAAGCGGGGGACCAGCCATCAGCCACTTCATGGTTCCAAACGGGTGCTCTGTCGTCTCCCGCCGTCGCCTCATCCAGATCGGGTCGGCGACCGCCCGCCGGTGCATCGCTTGGCGTCCATCC